>CAZPZW010000004.1:56537-58137 GCA_964591165.1 uncultured Thermoanaerobaculia bacterium
GGGGCGCCGCCGGCCGGCATCGCGCCGGTGACCGCTTTCGAGACCGGCGCCAATCGCTGGCTCCGCCTGCCCTCCTGGCCGGCCGGCTGCGCCGCCGGATGCGAGGTGCGTCCGACGCCGCTCTACCTCCGCCCCGGCGCCGCCCTCGCCTTCTTGCCGCCCGAGGCGAGCTCGGCCGCCTCCAGCGACTATCTCGCCGATCCGGCCAAGCCGGTGCCCTTCATCCCCCGCCCGGTCAAGGCGCAGGACGATCGCTGGGGCGAGTGGTTGGTCTCCGACCAGCGCGAAGCCTCGGGGCGCCCCGACGTCCTCACCTTCGCCTCGGAAGTCCTGACCGAGCCGGTGAAGATCGCCGGCATGCCGGTCGCGAACCTGATCGCCGCCACCACGGGGACCGACGTCGACTGGGTGGTCAAGCTGATCGACGTCTACCCGGACGAAGTCGCGGCGCAGCCCGAGCTCGGCGGCTACCAGCTGATGGTCTCGGCCGACATTTTCCGCGGCCGCTACCGCGAGAGCTGGACGACGCCGCAGCCGGTCGTTCCCGAGGCGCCGCTGCTCTACCGCTTCGAGCTGCCCACGGCGAACCACGTCTTCCGCCCGGGGCACCGCATCATGGTGCAGATCCAGTCGAGCTGGTTCCCGCTCTACGACCGCAACCCGCAGACCTTCGTGCCGAACATCTTCTGGGCGCAGCCGGAGGACTACCGCAGGGCGCTGCAGCGCATCTTCCACGCCCCGGGGCGAGAGAGCTACGTCGAGCTGCCGCTGGTGGTGGAGCGCTGAGCCTCGTGCGTCCGGCTTGCCGTCGGCTCGTCGTCCTCGCCGCCTCGGCAGCTCTTCCGGTGTCGGGTTGCGCGGCGCATGCGCCGTTGCAACGATCGAGCCATCTCACCGTGGGCGCCCCTCTGCGGCTGGCGCGGGTCGTCGTCGTCGCCCTTGCCGACGACGCGGACACGCGCCGGAAGGTCGAGGAGAGCTTCGTCGCCGCCTTGGGAACCGCCCGCGCGATGCCGTCTCAACGGGTGATCGAGGCGGGTGACGAGCACGATGCGGTGCTGATCAAGCGCCGTTTCGCCGCAGGAGGTTTCGACGGCGCCCTGCTCGTGCGCGTCGTCGCCAGCAACGCGATCGACGAAGTCCCCGGGAGCTGGAGCTATCCCGACACCGGCGGATGGGAAGGAGCAGGTACGGCTCGCTACACGCCCGGCGTGCAGTCGCTGCGCGAATCGCTGCGCCTCGACGTCGAGGTCTACTCCTTGCAGCACGATGCTCTCGCCTGGAGCGGAGCGAGCTCGACCAGCCATCCGAGCCAACTCGACCGCCTCGCCGGCCGGGTCGCGCGAGCGGTCGCCCTCGAGCTCGAGAAGCTCCAGGTGATCCAGGAGCGACCCTAGGCCGTGACCGCGAAGAGATCTCTCGACTCCGCGCCGCTCCGTGCCGGCGAGCTCCGGGGTCGTATCCCGGACTGCGTCGCGCTCGCCCGCTGAGCGGCCGCCATGCCCTGGGTCTATCTCCTGCGCTGCCGCGACGGCACGCTGTACGCCGGCGCGGCGATGAATCTCGAGAAGCGCCTGGGCGAGCACCGCGCCGGCCGCGC
>CAZPZW010000005.1:0-40039 GCA_964591165.1 uncultured Thermoanaerobaculia bacterium
GCGTGCCCGTCGTGCCCGACGTGTAGAGGATGAAGAGCGGATGCTCCGCGTCGACCATCGCCGGCGGGCAGTGGATGTCGCGCGCGTTCTGGATGTCGTAGAAGTCGTGCTCGCGCTCGCTCTCGAAGGTGACCGGCGCGTCGCCGGGCCGCGAGCCGCGCCGGTGCACCACGACGTGCTCGACCCCGGGCAGGTCGCGCACCGCTTCGTCCACGGTCGGCTTGAGCGGCACCCGCTTGCCGCGGCGGAACGTGAAGTCGGAGCAGACGACGACGCGCGCGCCGCAGTCCTCGATGCGCGAGCGCAGCGCTTGGGTGCCCATGCCGGCGTAGACCACCGAGTGGATGGCGCCCAGCCGGGCGCAGGCGAGCATGGTGATGATCCCTTCGGGCACCAGCGGCATGTAGAGGATCACCCGGTCGCCGCAGACCACGCCGAGGCGCTTCAGCGCGTTGGCGAAGCGGTTGACCTCGCGGTAGAGCCGGCTGTAGGTGTAGGCGTGTTCCTCGCCGTCCTCGCCGATCCAGAGCAGCGCCGCCTTGTTGCGCCGGTCGCCATGGACGTGGCGGTCGAGGCAGCTCACGGTGGCGTTGAGCTTGCCGCCGACGAACCACTCGTGGCGCGGCGGATCGAAGCGCATCACCTCGCCGAAGGGTTCCGACCACTCGATCGCGCGCGCCTGCTCCGTCCAGAAGGCATCCGGGTCGGCGGCAGCGTGGGCCCGCTCGACCGCGTCGTTCGCCACCACGGCGTCGCGCGCCAGGGCGATCGCGGGACGGATCACCACTTCGTCCTTGGCCAGCCGCCGCACGGCGGCGCGCTGCGATTCGGAGAGCTCGATGCCCGGAACTGCGGGGTTGCGCTCGGCGGGTGCGTCGCCCATGACGGCCTCCTCGGGTGAAGAAGTGGCGCGGAGGCTAGCAGGGGCGAGGGGAGGGCGCCTCACCCGCCCGGGCGGGTCTCGCTTCCCGTCTGACGGGTGGGCAGCACGACCCGGAAGGTCGATCCGACGCCGAGCTCGCTCTCGACTTCGACGCGGCCCTGATGGGCCTGAGCGACGTGCTTGACGATCGCCAGGCCGAGGCCGGTACCCCCTTCCTCGCGCGAGCGACCCTTGTCGACCCGGTAGAAGCGCTCGAAGATGCGTGGCAGTGCGGCCGGCGGAATGCCGATGCCGGTGTCGCGCACCTCGATCTGCGCCTGTCCGGCGCGCTCGCCGAGCGACACCGTGACCGAGCCCCCCTGGCGGTTGTACTTGACCGCGTTCTCGAGCAGGTTGGAGAGCAGGCGAACGAGCCCTTCGGCGTCCCCCCAGACGACCGGCGAGGCGCCGGGCGCCAGCGTCACCGCGACCTGACGAGCCCCGGCCTGACCGGCCACCAGCTCGATCGCCTCGTGGACCAGGTCGCGCAGCTCGACCGCCTCGAGGTTGTCGAGCGGCTCCCGGTTCTCGAGGCGCGAGAGCGTCAGGAGGTCGGCGAGCACGGCGCTCAGCCGGTGGCACTGGTCGACGATCCGCTGACTGAAGCGCAGCGCCGTCTCGGGGTGGTCGATCGCCCCGTCGGCCAGCGTCTCGGCGTAGCCGCGGATCGCCGCGAGCGGCGTCTTGAGCTCGTGCGAGACGTTGGCGACGAAGTCTCTGCGCGTCTGGTTGAGGCGCTCGGCCTCGGTGATGTCGCGCGCCACCACCACCGCCCCGGCGTCGCCGGCGAGCGGCGAGGCCACCAGGGCGAGCAGGCGTCGCGCCGGCTCGAGGCGCTCGATCTGGGCGGTCTGCTCGCGCCGCTCGGCGAGCGTCCGCGCGATGAGGTCGCCCAGCCGGGGCTCGCGAGCCAGGTCGAGCACCTCGGCGGGCGCGGCCTCCCGGTCGACGCCGAGCAGCGCGCGGAAGGCGGGATTGAGCAGGCGCACGCCGCCGCGCCGGTCGGTGACCAGCACTCCCTCCGCCATGCCGGCGACGGTCGCGCCGAGATGATCGCGCTCGGCCTCCACGGCGCGCAGCTGAGCCTCCGCGCGGCGGGCGATCTCGGCGAGCGAGGAGCCCAGCCGGGCGAGCTCGGGTTGGTCGGGGATCTCGACGGCCGTGCCGTAGTTGCCGTGGCCGATCGAGTCCGCGGCGGCGATCAGATCCGCGAGGGGCCGAAAGAGGCGGCGCTGCAGCCACCAGGAGACGGCGCCGAGCAGGACGAGCGCCACCGCGGCGGCAAGCGCCAAGCTCCGCCTCAGGTGGTGCTCGGTGCGGGCCAGGGCGGCGAGCGGTTGACCCAGGCGGAGGATCCAGCCCTCGCCGGAGGGCTCGCGGACGAGCAGCGCCGCATAGGCGGTGGCGAGGCCGGTGGTGTCGCTCTGCCGGACGGCATGGCCACGGCCGCGCGCGAGCGCCGAGGCGACCTCGGGCCGCGCCAGGTGATTGTCCATCCGCGCGAGCTCGGGAGTCGAACGGTCGCTGTCAGCGAGCACCTTGCCGTCGAGAGCGATTGCGGTGAGGCGAAAGCCGGTGCCGCGGGCGAGCTCGTGGAGCCGACTCTGGAGCGCATCGTCCGGCCCGTCGAAGCGAGCCGGTGCGGGAATCGCCGGGCGGACGAGCTGCACCGTCTCGACCAGCTCTTCGGCGGCCGATGTGCCGAGCGTCGACGGCAGCAGGCCGATCGACAGCGCTCCGGCGACCGCGAGCGCCGCGAGCGCTGGCCAGAGTGGAGCGAGTCGGAGTTTGGGGGCTTTCGGGAGGGCCATCGGTCAGCGACTCGAGCGGGGCGGGAGTGTATACCGCGACGGTGACAGCGCGGTGGCGGAACGGTCGCGAGTTCTCCGCAGCGAGTGCGGAGAAGCCTGTGGAAAAACGCTCTCCCTCGCTTCTTGGACCCACCGCGCAGAGGCTCCGGCAGCGTTCTGCACCGAGATTTGTGCAGTTCTGATAAGCCCATGATAATCAATCATTTGCAAGCTGGTGCGCAGGAAGCGCCAAGCAGCTTGGCAGGGCGGCTGGGGAGCTTTTCCGCAGCGAGCGCGGTCGGCAGGCTCGAACAGCACGTCTAACTCTCTGGCGGCGAGTCGATTAGCGGCGGCGGGCGGGGCGCTCGAGGCCTTGCCGGAAGGCCAGGCGGCGCCCGAAGCAGCGGGCGAAGAGGTCCGCCCGCTGTCCGGCGGCGTCGAGCTCGAGCTCGACATCGAAGGGCGAGAGGACCTCGACGATGACCTTCCTGCGCTTCTTCAGGGAGGCGTAGAGCTCGACGACTCGCGCCGCGTGCGTACGGTCGAGGGCGTTGGCGATGCGAAGCAGCGCGGCGAGCCGCTCGACCGCCCGTTGCTGCCAGCTCTTGAGCGCCGCGAAGCTCTCGTGCTTGGCGCTCGGCATCCCGCCGCGGTGATAGCGCGCGACGTGGGCGATGACCTCGATCTCGCGCGGATCGAACGCGTCGAGGGCGGCGGTCGAGATCAGGTACTGGCTGTGCTTGTGGTGGTTCTGGAAGTGGATCGAGCCGCCGATGTCGTGCAGCAGCGCGGCGTACTCGAGCCATTCGCGCTCGCGTTCGCCCAGATTGTGCACCGGCGCGGTGACGTCGAAGAGCCGCAACGCCAGCCGGGCGACCTGCTGGCTGTGTGGCAGGACGCCAATCGTCCGTTCGGCGAGCTCGGTCACCTGGCGCCGCCGCACGTCGCCGGCCGCGGGCGCCGGCTGCGCCGGCGCCCCGAGAGCCTCCAACACCAGCCCCTCGCGCAAGGCGCGGTCGCAGAGCTGGAGCCGTTCGACGGCGGAACGTCGCACGACCTCCTCGAGGAGCAGCGCGCCGGCGAGGATCGACCCCGAGCGCGGCTCGCCGACCGGCGGCAGCGCGGCGATCTGTTTCCGGCTCATCGTTCGCAGCCTCTCGACCACCTCCTCGAGATCGCGTCGCTTGAGCTCGCGCAATCCGCCGGGAGAGGCGCCGCGCTCCCGGCCCGCGAACAGATCGGCGAGATCTCCGCAGCAGCCGGCGGTGCCCGAGGTCGCGATCAGCCCACTGACGCGGGCCGGCTTCCTGAGCCGGGCGAGCGATTCGCGGATCTCCAGTCGGAGCCGATCGAGCGAGCGTGGCGTCGGCGGATCGCCGTCGAGCAGCGCTGCGCCGCGCAGCGACCCGAGCGGCACGCTCTGCGCGCTCTTGAGCTCGCCGCGACGCACCACGCACCATTCGGTCGAGCCGCCGCCGATGTCCACGAGGATCTGGACCCCCTCGCCGAGGTCGACGGCGTGCTGCACCGCCCGGTAGATGAGCCGGGCCTCCTCCTCCCCGGTGAGCACGCGGACGTCGAGGCCGGCGAGCGCGCGGATCTGCTGCAGGAACTCGCCGCCGTTCGCCGCCTCGCGGACGGCGCTGGTCGCCACGGCGACGATCTCCCGCGCGCCGCGCAGGCGGGCGAGGGTGGTCATGCGCAGCAGGGTCTCGAGACCGCGGCGCATCGCCTTGGGGGAGAGCGCGCCCTCGCCGAGCGCCGACTTGCCCAGCCGCACCATCTCCCGCTCCCGGTCGAGCACGCGGAAGGTGCCCGCGGACCCGCGCTCGACCACCAGCATGTGGATCGAGTTCGATCCGATGTCGATCGCGGCCAGCCTGCCGTGGGTCGGGGGTGTCGGCGGTGGGGGCTCGCGCGGTGGCGAGGTGGCTCGGGAGCGGCCCATGGCCGCGATTGAATCAGACCCAGCGGTGGATCGCCAGGTAGACCAGCGCCGCGACGACGCCGGAGACCGGGATGGTCAGCACCCAGGCCCAGACGATGCGCCCGGCGAGACCCCATTTGACCGCGGAAACCCGCTTGGTCGCGCCGACGCCCATGATCGCCCCGGTGATGGTGTGGGTGGTCGAGACCGGGATGCCGCCGAGGGTGGCGCCGACGATGGTGATCGCGCCGGCGGTTTCCGCGCAGAAGCCGCCGACCGGCGCCAGTCGCGTGATACGCGAGCCCATGGTGCGCACGATCCGCCACCCTCCGAACAGGGTTCCCAGCGCGATCGCGGCGTGGCTCACCAGGATCACCCAGAGCGGCACCTCGAACTTGGCGAGGTACCCCGAGGCGACCAGCAGACCGGTGATGATGCCCATCGTCTTCTGGGCGTCGTTGCCGCCGTGGCCCAGGCTGTAGCAGGCGGCCGAGAAGAGCTGCAGGCGCCGGAAGAGGCGATCGACCTGCAGCGGACGGGAGTTGCGGAAGATCCAGGACACCGCGACCATCATGAAGAAGCCGAGCAGCAGACCGAGGGTCGGAGCGAGCACGATGAAGATCAGGGTCTTCGTCCAGCCCTGCCAGAGGATGGCGGTGAACCCGGCCTTGGCTACCGCGGCGCCGGCGTAGCCGCCGACCAGGGCGTGCGACGAGGAGACCGGGATCCCGAAGTACCAGGTCACGAGGTTCCAGAAGATCGCGCCGGCGAGTCCGGCGAGGATCACGTCCTGGGTCACGACCGAGAGGTCGATCATTCCCTTGCCGATCGTCTTGGCGACGTGGGTGCCGAGCACGAAGGCGGCGACGAAGTTGAAGAACGCCGCCCAGACCACCGCCGCCTGGGGTGTCAGGACCCGCGTCGAGACGACGGTGGCGATCGAGTTGGCGGCGTCGTGGAAGCCGTTCAGGAAGTCGAAGACGAGGGCAACGACGATAATGGCGACCAGCAGCGTCACGGCGGTTCCTCAGGCGCTCTTGATCACCACGTTGCCGATGATGTGGGTGTAGTCCTTGCAGGAATCGCAGGCATCCTCGAGCCCCTGGTAGATCTCTTTCCACTTCAGGGCTTCGAGCGCATCGCGGCCGGTGGCGCCGCGATAGAGATCGGCGAGCACCGTCAGGTAGAGCGCGTCGCCCTGGTTCTCGAGATCCGAGATGCGCACCATCGCCTCCTGGATCTGGCGGGCGTGCTTCATGTTCCAGATCAGGCGGGTGATGAGATCGATCTGCTCGGTCATCTCGACGAGGATCTCGGCGAAGCGGGTGAGCGGCTCGGGCGCGTCGGCGATCTCGAAGATCACCAGGTTGTGCGCGATCCCCTCCAGGAAGTCGAGCACGTCGTCGATGTCGACCGCGATCGAGCGGATGTCCTCGCGGTCGAGCGGAGTGATGAAGGAGCGGTTGAGCGCCTCGAAGACGAGGCGGGTGAGGTCGTCCCCCTGGCGCTCGAGCGCCTTGAGCTCGACGAGCTTCACCCGGCGGTCTTCGAGCCGGGTGGTCTTGGCGATGGAGAGGAAGAGCTGGGCGGACTTGACGAGATTCTGCGTGTCGCGCTCGAGCAGCTCCTGAAAGCGGTCCTGGTGAGGCAGGAAACGCTTGATGAGCGAATCGAACTTCATTCCGGATCCCTCGTTCGAATGGATGGGCGATCGCCCACGGAGACCGACCGGAGGAAGCCTATCATCCGGCGTCCCGACCTCGTCACCGCGACGCGCGCGACGGCTGCCAGGCGTTCTACTTCACGTCGTCGGCGACGACGCGACGGCGCGCCGGGGAGCTCGGAAGGGACCGGCGAGCTCGCCGGCGACCGCGTCGAGGGTGCGCGCCAGATCCTCCCGCTGTTCCGCCAGCTCGCCGAGCCAGTCGTCGGCCAGTCGCGCGAAGAGCGTGCTGCGCCGCTCGCCCAACCGGCGCGCCACGGCGAGCAGGCCCGAGCGCTCGCGCCGCGGCCTGGGACGCGTCGCCGGCGTTCCAGCGAGCAGCTCCTCGACGGCGCTCCGGGCCTTGCGCGCCTCGAGCTCGGCGAGCGCGGCGGCGACCTGGGCGGCGAGCAGCTGTCCGTCGCGCAGCTCGCCCAGCAGGTCCTGCAGCTCCTTCAGCAGCTCGACGGCGTCGAGGATCGCCGGCGCCCAGGGCGCCAGCGGTTCGATCAGGTAGCGCAGCCGCTTGGCGGCGATGCGCGCCGCGTGCGCCGTTTCCTCGTCGGTCGGGCCGCCGATGCTCGCCAGTCTCTGGGTGAGCTCGCCGCGTTGCGCGGCGAGTGCCTGGTAGGTCGCGTCGGCGAAGCTCGCAGGATGCGCGTTCTCCGCCAGCGTCACGGCGACCTGATAGCTCCCGAGGCGCGCGCGGAGGCTCTCGGCGAATCCCGCGAAGTCGCGCGCGATCTCGCGTTCGACCTTGCGGTAGCTCGCGTCGCGGCGCTCCTCGAGCTGCGCGACGAGCTGTCGGTAGCCAGTCCGCTCGTGGGGTTTCATCGTCTCGCCGAGGGTCAGGAGCCAGGCGAGCTGGACTTCGGCGTCACGTCCCGGATTGGTGTCGCGGGCGAGCTTGCCGAGCCGCTTGAGCGGCTTCGCCGGATAGTCGGCGGCGAGCGCGTCGCGATGCAGGCGCAACACCGAGCGCAGCCGACGCAGCGCGACACGGAAATCGTGCAGCGCCTCGTCGCGGTCCCCGGCGACCAGCGCCTCGCGCGCCGCCTCGGCACGCTCGAGTTGGAGGAGGGCGTAGCGCCGCACGGCTTCCTCGGCGGGGCGACGCGGCAAGTCGGCCGGCAGCTTCATCGCAGTGCCCTGAGCTGACCCGGGGCGAGGTGCCAGAGGAGCAGCGCGGCGCCGGGCGCGACGCGCCCCGCGAAATCGAGCAGGCAGGCTCCTCCTTTGCGGAGCTCGAGGAACGAGCGCTCCTTGCCGACGAGCAGCAGCGCCGCGAGCTGCGACAGGTTGGGTTCGTGGCCGACGCAGGCCACCGCGGGAAGCGCACGCTGCGCGTGCAGGAACTCCACCACTCCGGTCGAGTCGCCGTCGGGCGCGAGCTCGCCGAGCTCACGGAGCACGAGCTTCCGGGAGTACTGCGCGGCGACCAACTCGGCGGTGGCGCGGCAGCGTACCGCGGGGCTGGTGACGACCAGGGCGAGCTCCGGCAGCAGCCGGGCGATGCCCCGAGCGCCTTGGCGCATCTTGCGCGCGCCGTCCTCGGTCAGGGGCCGCAAGCGATCGGCCTCACCTGAGGTCGCGGACCCCAGGCGCTCTTCGGCGATCGCGTGGCGCAGCAGGAGGAGCTTCACGGATGGCCCCGGTTCCCCCGCCTAGCGCCGCATCCGGTAGCCGACGCCGATCACCGTCTCGACCCGGTCCGCTTCGGCGCCGAGCTTGCGCCGCAGCCGCCGGATATGGGTGTCCACGGTGCGGCTGTCGACGTCCTCGGCGTAGCCCCAGACGTCGGCCAACAGGCGGGCGCGGGTCTGCACCCGCCCCTCGCGCTCCATGAGGACCTTGAGCAGCCGGAACTCGGTGGCGGTCAACGGCACCTCGGCGTCGCGCGCGGTGACCCGGTGCGCCTCGGGATCGAGTCGGATGCGCCCGATCTCGAGCGCCGCGCCGCTGGCGTCGCCCCCCTTGCGGCGGCGCAGCACCGCCTTGGCGCGCAGCACGACCTCGCGCGGGCTGAACGGCTTGGCGATGTAGTCGTCGGCGCCGAGCTCGAGGCCGACGATGCGGTCCAGCTCCTCGCCCTTGGCGGTGAGCATGATGATCGGCACGCCGACCGTCGCCGGATCGCGCTTGAGGAGCTTGGCGATCTCCAACCCGTCGAGCCCGGGCAGCATCAGATCGAGCACCAGCAGGTCCGGCGGACGCCGCCGGAGGTTCTCGAGCGCGCTGTCGCCACGCCGTTCCAGTTCCACCGCGAAGCCCGCACGCTCGAGATTGAACGACAGGACTTCGGCGATGTCGGGCTCGTCTTCGACGATCAGAATACGCTCCGCGACCATGCCCGCGAGGGTAGCATGCCGACTTCCGCAGCCGGTGCGGATAACCCTGTGGAAAAGGACTCCGATCCGGGTCTGGGAGAGCGCAGCCACGCCGCTCCTCAGCGTTTTGAACAACAATCTGTGCAGTCGGAAGAAAACCTTTGTCGTCCGTTAGTTACGGGCAAACATAAGGTCGTACAGGGAGTTGCGCCGGCGGGCGGGGCGCGCCTTTTCCACAAACCCCCGGTGACGGGCCGGTGACCGGGACGATAAATCTCTGTGACAGCTTCAGTTAGGTCGGAGTGTGCACACCGGCTTGACAGCCCTCGGAGGGCGCGGTTACGGTCCCCGCCGGGGTCTCCACCATGCCATCGCGCGCCGACATCCGTTCCTACCTGATCTTCACCGGCACCGGTCCCATCCTGGTGCTCTCGACCTACCCCGCGCTGACCGATCCGCGGCTGATCGAGAAGCTGCGCTACAAGGGGATCTCGAAGTTCATCGCCTACGAGGTGACGCGAGCGGCGGTGGAGGAGCGCTACGCCCACGCTTTCGTGAACGTGGCGCGCGATCTCGCGGCGGTGGAGGATCTGCGGGTGCTCGACTTCAACGGCCACCAGATCATGACCAACTTCTCCCTGGACGAGCTCGGCGAGCCGATCAAGTTCGGCTGATGGAGCGCTCGATCGCCGGCGACCGCAGGATCGTCCTCACCCTGGACGCCGGAGGGACCAAGTTCGCCTTCGCTGCCATGCGCGGCGGCGAGGAGATCGTCGCGCAGCGGGTGCGTCCGGCTCACGCGGACGACTTGGAGCGCTGTCTCGCCGGGCTGCTCGCCGGCTTCGACGAGGTCCGCCGGCAGCTCGACGCGCCGCCGGCGGCGATCAGTTTCGCCTTTCCCGGTCCGGCGGATTTTCCTCGCGGCGTCATCGGCGACTTGTGGAATCTCCCCGCTTTCCGCGGCGGCGTCGCGCTCGGCCCGTGGCTCGAGGAGCGCTTCGGTGTGCCGGTGTTCATCAACAACGACGGCGATCTCTTCGCCTACGGCGAGGCGATCGGCGGCTTCCTCCCGGAGGTGAACCGCGAGCTGGCGCGGGCCGGGAGCGGGCGGCGCTACCGCAACTTGCTCGGCGTCACCCTGGGCACCGGGTTCGGCGCCGGGATCGTCGTCGACGGCCGCCTCCTGCTGGGCGACAACTCCTGCGGGGCCGAGATCTGGCTGGTGCGCGGCCTCGACGGCGACGAGCCCTGTGAGGAGGAGATCAGCCTGCGGGGCGTGCGCGCGGGGTACGCGCGCCTCGCCGGAATGGAGACGTCGGAGGTGCCCGAGCCGCGGCGGATCGCGGCGATCGCCGAGGGACGGCAGCCGGGAGATCGCGCCGCGGCGCGCGCTGCCTTCGCGCACCTCGGCGAGGCGCTGGGCGACGCCTTGGCGAACGCCATCACCCTGCTCGACGGACTGGTGGTGATCGGCGGCGGTCTCGCCGGAGCGGCGCCGCTCTTCGCGCCCCAGCTCTTCGCCGCGCTCAACGGCCGGCTGACCAAGCGCGACGGCACACGGGTGCCCAGGCTCTTCGTGCGCGTCCACGACTGGGACGATCCGCCGGACCGGGCGCGCTTCCTCGCCCCCTCGGCGGTCGAAGTGGCGGTGCCGGGCGGGACGCGGAGCGTCGCCTACGAGCCGGCCAAGCGGGTCGCGCTCGGACGCAGCCGGCTGGGCACCTCGCGCGCCGTGGCGTTGGGCGCCTACGCCTTCGCCGTGGCTCGATTGGACGGCGAGATCAAGTGACCCCATCGCGGCGAAAGCGGGCGAGATCGAACCCGAGCTCGGCGAAGAGCTCGGCCACTGCGGGAATCGGCAGGCCGACCACGTTGCTGTAGTTGCCGACGATCGCCTCGACGTACACCGCGCCCCAGCCCTGGATGGCGTAGGCGCCCGCCTTGTCGAGCGGCTCGCCGCTCGCCACGTAGCTCGCCACCTCGTCGGCGGAGAGCGCGCGCATGCGCACTCCGGTGTGGACCACCCGCAACGCCGCGCGCCGCCCCTCCTCGGCGGCGAGCGCGACCCCGGTGAAGACCTCGTGCTCGCGGCCGGCGATGCGGGAGAGCATCGCCGCGGCGTCGGCCGGATCGCGTGGCTTGCCGAGGATCGCTCCGTCGAGCACGACGATCGTGTCGGCGGCGAGCACCAGCTCGCCGGCGCCGATGCGGCAGAGGGCCTTCTCGCGCGCCAGGCGCGCCACCATCGCCGCCGGGGCCTCGCCGGGGAGCGGCCGTTCGTCGGCGTCGACCGGACGGACGTCGAACTCGAGGCCGAGCTCGCCCAGCAGCTGCCGGCGCCGGGGCGAGGAGGAGGCGAGGACGAGGCGCGGCGTCACGGGTAGTAGCCGCGGATCGTTCGCGCCTCGAGCCCGGGCCGGGAGAGCGTCACCGTGACCTCGCGGAAGCCCTCTCCCTGGCCGCTGTGCGACGACTGGTAGGCCAGCAAGTACTGCGACCGCAGCTCGGTGCGGATCGCGCGGTAGACGCTCCCCAGCTCGTGCGCGCGATCGATGCGATAGGAGCGCCCCCCGGTCTCGCGCGCCAGACGGTCGAGAGAGATCCCGGCCTCCGGGGGATCGCGCGGCACGTTCATCCCGATCGTGTAGATCGCGACGCCGGTGCGCCGGGCGTACTCCAGGACCTCCTCGAACCGGTAGCGGCTCCCGGAGTCGGCGCCGTCGCTGAGCAGGACGAGCGCGCGCTTGCCGCGGACCCCCGAGAAGTAGTGGAACGCGAACGCGAGGCTGTCGTAGAGCCGGGTCTCGCCCTCCGCAGCGAGATCGGCGAGCCCGCCGGCGAGCACCTCGAGATCGTTGGTGAAGCGCACCGCGAGTCGCGGCGCATCGGCGAAGGTGATCACTGCCGCGCGGTCGCGTGGGGTCAACACCTCCGCGAAGAAGCGATGCGCTGCGGCTTCGGCCTCGGCGAGCTCCTCGGCCATCGAGGAGGAGGTATCGATCATCACCCCGGCGTGGATCGGCAGCTCGTCGACGCGCTCGAAGCGCCGGATGGTCTGGGCCTCGCCCCCCTCGAGCACCGCGAAATCTCCCGCCTCGAGGTCGAGCACGGGCCGGCCGCGCCGGTCGAGCACCGTCGTGTAGAGCTCCACGAAGTCGATCTCGAGGGAGTCCGAGGAGCTGGAGGCGCCGAGCAGACGGACGTCCTCGGCCGCGGCGCCGCCCGCCAGGTAGGCGACGGCGCGCACGTAGGTGAGGTCGGCGGGGAGGATCGGCAGGGCGACCGCGAACGGCGGCTGGTAGAGCGTCGCCTGCAACGATTCGTTGACGTAGAGCTCGAGGCGGTCGAGCACCTCGCCCTCCGGCAGGTCGACCTCCGCGCGCGTCTCGAGGCGGTCCGCGCCGGGCGGGAGAGAGCGCGGCTCGAGCAGGCGGACGGCGAACCGATGCGGTCCGCCGTTGAGCAGCACCTCGTCCTCGGCCAGCGAGTTGCCGTCGGCGTCGAACGCCACGGCCCGCAGGCGGCGCATGCGCGGCGCCTTGCCGAGATCCAGGTCGACCGAGTAGGGAGCGCGCCGCTTCGAGAGCAGGGGCTTGCCGTCGAGCTCGAAGTCGACCCGGCTGGCCTCCGCGCCGCGCACCTCCGCTTCGACCCGGGAACGCCCGGTCACCAGCCGGTCGGTGGGTGCGTAGAGGCGCAGCGTCGGCTCCTCCGGTAGGGGGCTCGGGGCAACCGCCGGCGCGGACGCCGGCGGCGGGCTGGCGGCGCTCCGCGGCGGGCTGGCGGCATCCGGCGGCGGGGCGCGGTGGGCCTGCAGCGCCGGCGAGACCGCCGGGACGTCGAGCGGCAGCTCGGCGCGGAAGTAGCGGTCGCGATCGAGCTCGTGCAACCGCAGCACCAGCCGATAGGTCCCCGGCCGGAGGAAACGCCGGGCGGAGAAGGGGAGGGTTCCGGCGGCGAGCAGCGCGGCGGAGGGGGGCTCGAAGCGATAGCGGAAGTGATCGAAGAGCTGGTCGTCGCGCAGCACCTCGCCGTCGAGGATCCAGGCCGCCGGTGCCGCGCCGCCACGCGGCGCGAGCTCGGTCGCAGAGACGAGCACGCTCGCGTCGACGACGGTGCGGCTCTGATGGCGGCCGGCGAAGTGGATCTCGACCTCGGCGGGCAGTGTCTCGGCGGCGGCCGGGACATCGGTGGAATAGGACTCGAAGGTGCTCACCCATTCCGGATTCGGGCGGGGGACGACCGCGTGACGCCGTGCGAGCTCGTTCCAATCGGCGGCGGCGCCGAAGGCGGCGAGGAGCTCTTCGCCGCGCGCGCAGGCGCCCGGCACCTCGGCGGCGAGGCGGGTCGCCAGGTCCCGATCGTCCGGGCGGAGAGACCAGTTGGCGAGCGCCTCGATGCCGTCGCGTGGGCTCCACAGCCGGTGCGGCGCCTGCTCGGAGACGCCGCTCGAGACGAAGACGAGCACGAAGCCGTAGGGGATCCGCTCGGTGCCGGCATAGATCCAGGCCTCGCCGGGGCGCAGCACGTCGGTGCAACGGAAGGGCAGGACGCGGCCCGGCTCGCCGTTGAAGAGGTGAATCTTGGCGCGCTCGTCATCGGGATCCGGGTAGCGCTCGCGCACGATCTGCCAGCGCTCGTGCCAGCGCTCGGCGAGCTCGTTGCGCGCCGTCTGCGGAAACGGGTCGCGCTGCTCCCAGAAGGCGCGCGCGAAGGCCGCCCGCTGGTAGTCGCGGGTGAGTCCGAGGTAGGCCGCGCGCTCGGCGTCGGTGGCGAGCGGCGCCACTTCGGCGAGGAACGGATCCTCGACCGCCAGCTCGCTCGACCCCGCCGAAGTAAAACCGCACGCCAGCAGGGCGACGAGGGCGAAGCCGAGGAGTGGGCGGCGGCGCGGCATGGTGACGGAGCCGATCCTAGCGTGTCGCGAGCCGGGCGCTTCGGTGTTCCGGGGCGGACGGGGCGCTGCTACAGTGACTCGCCATGGCAACCCTCTGGCTGCTCTTCGACCGGCAGGAGGAGCACCGCGAGGCGCCGGAGTTCCGTGAGCTCGAGGGGCTGGTCGCGGGCGAAGCCCGGGCGGTCTTCCCGGAGGTCGCGGAGGGCACCGCTGCGGAGGACGCCTGGCGCCGGCGCGGCGACGACTACGCGCTGTGGCTCGGCTCGGACGTCCTGGTGCTGCGCGCGACGCTCACGGCGCTGCGCGACGCGCTGGCCGACGGCGCGCCGTTCGCCACCCCGCGCACCCTCGCCGAGGTCGCGCCGGGACTCGCCGAGCCGGTCTACACCCTGGGCGCGTTCGAGCGCGTCGAGCGGCAGGTGCTCGCCGAGGGCGAAGGGGGCGCTGCCGATCCCGGTCCGGTCGCGCTCTGGCGAGTCGGAGCGCTGGTCGACGCCCTCGCCGCGCCCGGACCGGCGGGCGGTCGGCGGGTCGGCCTGGCGCATCGTTTCATCGACTACTACGGCGAGCCGCGGCGCGACGTGCTCAAGCTGGTGCCAACGAGCGTGCGTGAGGTCCTGGAAGTGGGCTGCGGCGCCGGCGTCACCGGAGCGCTGCTCAAGCAGCACCGGGGCTGCCGGGTGACCGGAGTCGAGCTCAACCCGCGAGCCGCGACGCGCGCCGCCGAGCGGCTCGATCGCGTGGTGGTGGGGGACGTGGAACGCCTCGCGCTCGCGGGCCACTACGACCTGGTGATGGCGCTCGAGCTCTTCGAGCACCTGCTCGAACCCGATCGTTTCCTGCGCCGCGTGCGCGAGCTGCTCGCGCCGGGCGGCTCGGTGCTCCTGTCGGTGCCCAACGTCGGGCATTGGTCGGTGGTCGAAGAACTGCTCGCGGGCCGTTGGGACTATCTGCCGATCGGGCTCCACTGCTACACCCACTATCGCTTCTACACCCGCGCCAGCCTCGAACGCCGGCTGCGCCGGATCGGCTTCTCCCGCGTCGAACTCGTGCCGCAGCCGACCGAGCTGCCGCCGCGCTTCGCCGGGCTCGCCGAACGCTCCGGCCTCGCGGTGGACGAGGCGGGGCTGGCGGTCAAGGGCTACTTCGTCCGGCTGGGCGACTGATCAGGGGTAGTAGCCGCGCATCGTCTTGGCGTCGAGGCCAGAGCGGGCGACGTCGACGTCGACCGTGCGGAAACGGATCTCGCGGCTGGTGTTGGTCGACTGGTAGGCAAGCAGGTAGCGCGAGCGCAGCTCCTTCTGGATCGCCGCGTAGATCGCGGCGAGCTCGCCGATGTCCTTGATGAAGAAGGTGCGCCCGCCGGTCTCCTCGCCCAGGCGCTTGAGCACCTTGCGCACATCGCCTTCGCCGCGTGGCAACCCCAGACCGATCGGGTAGATGGCGACACCGGCCCGCCGGGCGAAGTCCAGCATCTCCTCGAAGTCGAAGCGACTCCCCTCGTCCTTGCCGTCGGAGAGCAAGAGGATCGCCCGCTGCCCCTTGACGCCGTTGAAGTAGAAGAGCGAGAAGACGACCGAGTCGTAGAGCGAGGTGCCGCGCTCCGCCTTGAGCCCCGCCAGCCCGCCGCCCAGGTCCTGCACCTTGTTGGTCAGCTTGACGGCGAGCAGCGGGTGATCGTTGAACACGATCAGCGCGCCGCGATCCTTGGGGGTGATCGCCTCGGAGTAGAACTTGAGCGCCGCCGCCTTGGCTTGCTCGAGGTTGGGCTCCATCGAAGCGGAGACGTCGAGCAGGATGGCGACGTGGATCGGCAGGTTCTCCAGCCGTTCGAATCGGGTGAGGGTCTGCGGCACGTCGTCCTCACGGATCGCGAAGTCCCCCGCCTCGAGGTCCGCGACCGGTCGGTTGGCGGCGTCGAGCACCGTGGTGTAGAGCTCGACGAACTGCACGTCGAGCTCCTCCAGGTTCTCCGGCGCGTTGACGAAGACCAGATCCTCGGTCGAGTTGCCGTCGGTCTGGTAGGCCACCGCGCGCACGTAGGCCACCGCGCCGTCCGGCGGCAGCACGATGGGCTGGGTGAAGGGCGGCTGGTACAGCGTGGCGACGAGCGTCTCGTTGAGGTAGAACTCGACGCGCTCGAGCGCGCCGCCTTCGGGCAGCTCGACCTCGGCTTCGGCACGCAGGCTCTGCGCGTAGCGCTGGCCGCGCCGCGGCTCGATCAGCCGGGCGGCGAAGCGGTGGACGCTGGCGTTGACCTGGATCTCGTCCCAGGCGACTTCGCGACCGGCGGCGTCGAACGCGGAGGCGCGCAGGGCGCGCGTTCGAGGCACCTCGCCGAGATCGAGCTCCACCGAGTAGGGCGGGCGGTTCTTGGTGAGCAGGGGCCGGCCGTCGAGCGTGAAGCGCACCTGCTCGATCGCGGGACCGGTGGTCAAGGTGTCGAAGCGCACCAGCCCGGCCTGCATCTCGCCGCGCGGCTGCACGATCTGGATGGTGTTGTCGAGCGTCGAGATCGCCGCGTTGGCTTCGGCCAGGATGCGGGCGCTCTCGGGGTCCGGCGGCGGCGGTGGCGCGCCCTCGACCGCAGGCACCTCGATCTCCTGGGTCGTGCGCGCGAAGCGGTTGCCGTTGAGGTCCTCCAGCTTGAGGATCAGGGTGTACTTGCCAGGGCGGAGGAAGCGTTCGAAGACCAGCGGAATCGTCGTGTCGACGGTCGCCGCCGGCAGGTCGAACTTGTAGCGGAAGCTGTCGAAGAGCTTGCGCCCCAGCAGCACCTCGCCGTTGAGCACGAAATCGAAGGAGCGCGCGCCGGAGATCTCGGCCACCGTCGCTTCCGCGGCGGGTAGCGAGAGAGTCCCCTGCACCACCGTCCGGTTCTGCCGCCGGCCGGGATAGGCGATCGCCAGCTCGACCGGCAGCTGCACGACGTCCGCCGCGAGATCGGTCGAGTAGGAGTTGAACGTCGAGACCCATTCGCGCGAGATCGGCGCGATGGGCTCCATCGCCTTCTCCAGGACCCGGTCGAAGTCCATCCGCCCGCGCCGCAGGATGGCGGCGATCGCCGCCGGCACGTCGTCGCGCGCCAGGCAGTTGCGCGCGATCTCCTCGATCAGCGCTAGGTCCGACCTCCCGACCGGCGCGAACTGCATCAGCACGCGCACGCCGTCGTAGGGGTACCAGAGGCGGAACGGCCCCTGATTGAAGGGGCGGTAGAAGACGAGCAGCAGGACCTCCTCGCGGATCCGCTCGCTGCGCTGATAGGCCCAGACCTCGAGCGGCCAGGTAGTGCCCGAGCACTGCGCTTCGATCCGGGCGGCGGGCGGTCCGTTGAGCAGGTAGAAGCGGGAGCGGTCCTCTTTGAACGACCCGAAGTAGCGCTGGACGTCGGCGACGCGGGTCGCCCAGGCCTCGCGCAGCTCGTTGCGAGCCGTATCCGGATAGGGGTCCCGGGCCTGCCAGAAGCGCTCGATGAACGCGTCGCGCTGATAGTCCTTCTCGAGCCCGAGGAACGCCGCGCGTTCGTCGGGAGTCAGGATCGGGTCGACCTCCTCCAGCCAGAGCCGGTACTCCTCGGGGAGGGCGGCAGCCGGGTCGGTGGCCTCCGGCCAGGCCGACACCGGCGCCAACAGGAGAGCGAGCAGAGCGAGCGAACGGAATCCGAGGCGCCAGAGCGTCATCGCCGGGGATTGTTGCAGATCCGATGCCGGGAGCCCCCGGGGCTAGAATGCGCGGATCATGGGGGCGGTCTATCTCGACCACAACGCGACGACGCCCCTCGACCCCCGGGTGCGGGACGCCATGCTCCCCTGGCTCGGCGAGCAGTGGGGCAACGCGTCGTCGGTGCACCAGTTCGGGCAGCGGGCGCGGGCCGCGGTCGAGACGGCGCGCGAACAGGTGGCGGGGCTGATCGGCGCCGCGCCGCTCGAAGTCCTGTTCACCGCTTCCGGGACCGAAGCCAACAACACGGTGCTACAGACTGCGCTCGGCGCGGGCGGCGGCGGCCACCTGGTCGTTTCGGCGCTCGAGCATCCCTCGATCCTCGGCGCGGCGCGGGAGTGGGCGCCGGCCCGGGGATGCGAGCTCTCGGTGGTGTCTCCCTGCGGCGACGGCGTCGTCCCCGCGGAGCGTTTGGTCGCGGCGTTGCGGCCGGAAACCCGCCTGGTGTCCCTGCTGCTGGCGCACAACGAGGTCGGCACCCTCCAGCCGGTGGTCGAGGTGGCGCGTATCTGCCGCCAGCGCGGCGTGCCCCTGCTCTGCGACGCGGTCCAGGCGGTTGGAAAAATCCCGGTCGACGTTCAGCAGCTTGGAGTGGACTATCTGACGATCGCGGCGCACAAGTTCCACGGCCCGCTGGGCGCGGCCGCCCTCTGGGTGCGTCCGGGAGCCCCCTTCGCCGCTTACCTGGTCGGCGGCGCGCAGGAACGGCGGCGCCGCGCCGGAACGATGAACCTGCCCGCTCTGGCTGGCTTTGGACGGGCCGCCGAGCTCGCGGCTGCAGAGCTCCCGGCGCGCGCCGCGGCCTTCGCCGGGCTGCGCGACCGCTTCGAGGCGGGGCTCGCCGGGATCCCCGGCGCGCGGATCCACGCGGCGGGCGCGCCCCGCCTGCCGCACACCTCGCACGTCGCTTTTCCCGGCCTGATCGGCCAGGAGCTGATGATCCGCCTCGACCTCGCCGGCTTCGCGGTGTCGACCGGCGCCGCCTGCAGCTCGGGGAGCGTCGAGCCGAGCGCGGCGCTCCTCGCCATGGGCCTCTCCCGTGAAGAGGCGCTCGCCTCGCTGCGCGTCTCCTTCGGCCTGGGGAACCGGCCGGAGGAGGTCGACGCTTTCCTGCCGGTCCTCGCCGGCGAGGTAGCGGCGCTGCGCGGCGCTGCGGTGGAGGCGCGCGGGTGAGCGGGCTCACCGCGGTCGCGATGAGCGGCGGACTCGACTCCTCGGTCACCGCCTGGCTGCTCGCCCAGGAGGGCGCGCCGCTGCTCGGTCTCTCCATGCTGCTCTGGGACCACTCGGGCGAAGCGGTCCACGGGCGCTGCTGCGGCGCGCTCGACCTCGGCGACGCGCAGCGCGTCGCGGCGCAGATCGGGATCCCGCACTACACCCTGCGACTGGACGAGGAGTTCCGCCGCGAAGTGGTCGATCCCTTCGTCGCCGACTACCTCGCCGGCCGCACCCCCTCGCCCTGCGTGCGCTGCAACACCTGGATCAAGTTCGATCTGCTGATCGAGCGCGCCCGGCGGCTGGGCGCCACGCGGCTCGCGACCGGCCACTACGCGCGCATCGCCGAGGGCACGGCGGGCCCGGAGCTGCACGCGGCGCTCGATCCGGCGAAGGACCAGAGCTACTTCCTCTTCGAGCTGACCCGCGAGCAGCTGGCCTTCGCGCGTTTTCCGCTCGGCGAGCGGAGCAAGCCCGAAGTCCGGGAGATGGCCCGTCGCGCCGGGCTCGCGGTGGCGGAGAAGGGGGAGTCGATGGAGGTCTGCTTCGTCGGCTCGGGAGTGCGCGAGTTCGTCGAGCAGCAGGTGGCGGACCATCCGGAGCGATTCGTCGCCGCGAACCCGGCCGCAGGCGCCGAGATTCGCAGCGCGCGAGGCGAAAAGCTCGGTGAAGGGGATCCCTACTTCCGCTATACCGTCGGGCAGCGGCGCGGTTTGCGCGTCGCCTCCGACCGGCGGCTCTACGTGCTCGAGGTCTTGCCGAGGGAGAACGCCGTGATCGTCGGCGAGGACTCGGAGCTACGCTCACCCGGTTTGGTGGGCGAGCGCCTGCATTGGATCGGCGAGCCGCCGGCAGGGCCGATCGAGGTGAGCGTGAAGATCCGCTCGCGCCATCCCGGCGTTCCGGCGCTGGTGCGGCCGGGTGCGGGTGGGCGGGTCGAGATCGACTTCGCCGAGCCGCAGCGCGGCGTCACCCCGGGGCAGGCGGCGGTCTTCTACCGGGGGACGCAGGTGCTCGGCGGCTGCTGGATCGTGGGACGGCTCGGATGAACAGCGGGCACGGGAGAGCGGCGCGGCTCGACCTCGAGTGGGTCGCCGGGCGCTACGCGATCTGCCGCCTCTCGCCCGAGGAGCCGTTCCCGGCGTGGGTGGCGGGACCCTTCGTCACGATCTCCCGCACTTCGGAGGAGCTCTCGGTGATCTCGACCTTCGGGAGCGTGCCCGAAGGGGTGCGGCGGGAGGGTCCCTATCGCCTGCTGCGCATCGCAGGGACGCTGGTCCTCACCTTGACCGGCATCTTCACCGCGCTCGCCGACCCGCTGGCGGCGGCGGGCGTCTCGATCTTCGCGGTCTCGACCTTCGACACCGATTACCTGCTGATCCGCGAGCCGGACGGCGAGCGCGCCGAGGCGGCGCTAGTCGCCGCCGGCCACCGCTTTGTCGGCTGAGCCGGCTCGCTCGGCGCCGGCCACCACCAGCACGAACTCGCCGAGCAGCCGCTCGCGGCGCGCCATCTCTTCTACGAGCTCGGCGAGAGTGCCGCGTACGACCTCCTCGTGCAGCTTGGTGAGCTCGCGCGCCAGGATCGCTGGACGGTTGGCGCCGAATTCGGCCACCGCGTCCTCGAGGCTGGCGCGCAGGCGGTGCGGCGACTCGAAGAGGACGACGGTATGCCCGAGGCCCGCCAGCCCGCGATAGAAGCTCCGCCGCCGGCCTGACTTGGGCGGCGGGAAGCCGGCGAAGGTGAAGGGGTGTGGAGGGAGCCCCGAGACCACCAGCGCGGCGAGCAGCGCCGAGGGCCCGGGGACCGCCACGACGCGGTGCCCAGCGGCGATGGCCTCGCGGGCGAGCACGAAACCGGGGTCGGAGAGCAGCGGCGTGCCGGCGTCCGACACCACCGCGACCGTCTGTTCGTCGGCGAGCGCGGCGAGCAGGCGCGGCAGGCGCGCCCGCTCGTTGTGCTCGTGCAGCGAGAGCAGCGGCTTCGAGATCCCGAGGTGGTGGAGCAACCGGCCGCTGCGGCGCGTGTCCTCGCAGGCCACCAGATCGGCCTCGCGCAGCGCGGCCTCGGCGCGGGGCGAGAGGTCAGCGAGATTGCCGATCGGGGTCGCGACGAGTAGCAGGCGGCCGGGCATCGACCCCATCCTACCGGGACGCCGGCGCTCCGGATTCGACGTCCGAAAATCGGTGGCGCGGCGGAAACGTGGAGAATAGGGTTCAGTCCATGAACGCGACCCTTCCTCCCCGAACCGAGATGGAGCGGGCGACGCTCGCCCGCGACGCCTCCTACGACGGACTCTTCTTCCTCGCGGTGAAGACCACCGGGATCTTCTGCCGTCCCTCCTGCCCGGCGAAGAAACCTCGCCCCGAGAACGTCGTCTTCTACCCCAGCCCGAAGGAGGCGCTCTTCGCCGGCTTCCGGCCCTGCAAGCGCTGCCGGCCGCTCGAGGCCGACGGCCGCCCCCCCGAGTGGGTCGCCGGGCTGCTCTCGGCGATCGAGCGCGAACCGGGGCAGCGGTTGGACGACGGCGAGCTCAGGCGCCGCGGCCTCGAGCCGGCGCGAGTGCGCCGCTTCTTCCTCAAGGAGTACGGCATGACTTTCCACGCCTATCGACGGGCCCGCCGCTTGGGCGGCGCGCTCGAGCTGATCCGCCGCGGCGAGCGGCCGGAGGATGCCGGCTGGGACTCGGGCTACGAATCGGCGAGCGGCTTCCGCGACGCTTTCGCCAGGACGTTCGGCGCCGCTCCGGGTCAGGCGAAGCAGGCCGACTGCGTGCGCCTCGCCTGGGTGGAGAGTCCCGTCGGGCCACTCCTGCTCGGCGCGACCGAGCGCGGCGTGGCCCTGCTCGAGTTCACCGACCGGCGGGCGCTCGAAGCGCAGCTCGCGACGCTGCGGCGCCGGCTCGCGCGGCCGTTGGTTCCCGGCACGAACGCCTGGATCGAGCGGGCGAAAGCGGAGCTCGCGGAGTACTTCGCCGGCACCCGCCGGGAGTTCGAGCTGCCGATCGACGCGCCGGGAACCCCGTTCGAGGAGGCGGTCTGGGGTGAGCTGCGACGGATTCCCTACGGCGAGACGCGCTCCTACGAGGATCTCGCCGAGGCGCTCGACCGCCCCGGCGGTTCGCGCGCGGTGGGGCAGGCCAACGGGCGCAACCGGGTGGCGATCGTCATCCCCTGCCATCGGGTGGTGAACAAGGGGGGCGAGCTCGGCGGCTACGGCGGCGGGCTCTGGCGCAAGCGCTTCCTGCTCGACCTCGAGCAGCGCCACTCGGGGCTCTTCGCCGCCGGGTAGGATCGCGCGGTGAGCGCGCCGCTCCATCGGAACTCACGGGTCCCGCTCGTTTTCGCCGCCCTCGCCCTGGGCGTCCTCGCCGCCGCGGTGCGCGTCGGCTGGGGGGGCGAGCCGGCGCGCGCCAGCGGTTGGGTGGCGATCAGCGATCCCGACGCCGCCTACCACCTGCGCCGCGCCGAGCGGATCGGAGCGGGCTTTTGGACGCTCGCGATCTTCGACCCGTTCCTCGATGCGCCGGTGGGTGCGGTGGTTCCCTGGCCGCCGCTCTGGGATCTCACGCTGGCGGGCGCGCTCCGCCTCGCGCCGAGCGATCCAGCGAGCGGCTTCGTGCGTCCCGCCGTCGCCCTCCTGCCGCCGCTCGTCGCAGCGCTCGGCGTGCTGGCGCTCTTCGCCCTGGCACGGCGTCTCTCTTCCGGGCACCTCGAGCTCGCTGCCGGCGCCGCGGGCATCGCCGCGCTGGTCGCGGCCGATCGGCCCTGGACCGGCTTCGGGCGGCTCGACCACTCGGCGGCCGAGCTCGCGCTCTGGTGCGCGATCGCGGCGGCGCTGGCGCGGGCCCTCGACCAGGCGCCGCGTCCCGGCGTGCTCGACCGGCGCGCGCTCCTCCCGGCGCTCGCGCTGGCCGCCGGGCTCGCGACGCAGGCGGCGCTGCTGCCGGCAGCGGCCTTGCCGTTCCTCGCGGCGCTCGTGCTGCCCAACGAGGCGCGCCGCACGATGCCGCGCTTCCTGGCGTCGTTCTGGGGAGCCACCGCGCTACTGCTCCTGCCGGTCTCGTGGGTCTACACCGCCGCCGGAGCACCGATCGCCCACACCCACTTCGGCCACTTCCAGCCCGCCCTCCTCGCGAGCGCCGCCCTGGGTGCCGCCGCCCTCGCGCTCGCGATGGCGAGCGCGGGCCGACGTCTCCTCCTCGCGATTCCGTCGGCTGCACTTTCCCTTGCTGGTCTTTTCCTTCTGACCCCCGAGCTTCTGGCCGGCCTCGGCTTCGTCGGCCGCAGCTCGACCTGGATCGCCACGATCGGCGAGAGCCGCTCGCCGTTCGCCGGCGGCGTCGCCGCCGGGTTGCGTTTCGCGCTCGGCGAGCTCTCGCTGCTGGTGGTGCTCCTGCCGCTCGCCTTCGTCGCGCTCTTCCGCCGTTCCCGGAGCGGCGACGGCGCCGCCTCCGTGGCGCTCGCCGCGCTCGCCGTGGGCACCCTCCTGGCGAGCGCCCAAGCGCGCTTCGCCGGTTACCTCGGAATGCTGGTCGGCGTGGCCGCGGTGACGGCGCTCGCACGTTGGCTCGCGCGGCTCGCACCGGCCTTCCGCGGCGTCGCGCTGGTGGCGCTCCTCGCGCTGGTCGTCCTGCCGCAGCTCGCCCGCCGGCCGGCACCGGAGCTCTCGGCGCGCGCCCTCGAACGCTCCTTCGATCTGCTCGGCGACCTGCGCCGGCGCGCGCAGGGCTTCCCCGAAGGGGAGCGCGGCGTCGTCCTCGCCGAGTGGTCGTTCGGTCACTTCGTGCAGTACTACGGGCGGCACCCGGCGGCGGTCGACAACTTCGGCGATTTCCTGGGCGATCTCTCCCTGCCGCGGCGGGTGCTGCTCGCCGAGGACGAGGCGACGGCGGAAGCGGCGATGGCGGAGCGTTCGGTGCGCTACCTCTTCGTCGGGCCGCTCGCCGAGACCCTCTCCGGACTGCTGGCGAGCGAGGAGCAGCGGGCGCGCTACGTCGCCGCGAGCCGCCTCGCGCCCGACGGGACGCTGGCGGTCGATTTCCGGCCGCCGATCGTACGCACGGTGCTCTATCGCACCGCGCGTCAATTGGGCACCGCGGTGGCGAGCGTCAGCGAGGGGCTGGTGCCGCCGCTGCGGAGCCTCCGCCTCGTTGCCGGGAGCGCCGCCGTCGAGACCCTTCCCGACGGGCGCCGGCTTCCGCAGTACAAGCTCTTCGAGCGGGTGCGCGGCGCGCGTCTGCGGTCGAGCGGGTGGCGGCCGGGCGAGGAGGTGGCGCTCGAGGGGAGGATGCTGACGCCTTCCGGCATCGAGTTCCCCTGGTTCGACGTCGGGCGGGCCGATGCCGACGGCGTGGTCGAGCTGCGCTTTCCCTACTGGAGCCAGCCCGCGGACGGCGCGCGGCCCCTGGTGCTCGAGCTCGGCGCCGGCGAGCGTCGGGTGCCGGTCCAGGCGATCTCCGAAGCGGCGGTGCGCGGCGGTGCGGTGGTCGATCTGGCGCCGGCGCCGGCGGGCGCAGTGGTCGAACTGGCGCCGGCTCCGGCCGGCGCCTGAGGGGTCAGTCGCGCGGGATCTCGCGGTCGAGGTTGACCGCCGAAGCGGAGAGGCGAGCGATCAGCATCATGCGGCGCTTGAAGCGATTGGCGCGCTCGCGCTCGACGATCTGCTCGACCACCTCCGCCGGATAGCCGCGGTCGATCACCTCGTCGGCGAGCAGCCCCTGGTCGAACATCAGGTAGAGCACTTCGTCGGCGGTCGCGTAGTCGAAGCCGAGCTCCCCCTCGGAGGTCTGACCCGGCCAGAGATCGGCCGAGGGGGGCTTCGTCAGCACGCTCTCCGGGATCTCGAGGTGGCGCGCCAGCTGGCGCACCTGCTGCTTGTAGAGGTCTCCCAGGGGATTGAGCGAGCTCGCGTTGTCGCCGAAGAGGGTCGAGTAACCGAGCAGGATCTCGGTCTTGTTGGAGGTCCCGACTACCAGCCCGGCGTGCTCTTTCGCGCGATCGAAGAGGATCGACATCCGCTCGCGCGCCATCTTGTTGCCGCGCCGCAGGCGATCGGCGTCGGGCGCGGCGCGGTCGAAGTAGGCGTCGATCTGCGGCGAGATGTCGTGGGTCGCGAGCTCCAGGCCGAGCAGCTCGGCCACCGCCCGCGCGTCGTCGGTCGAGCGCGGATCGGAGTCGCGGTAGGGCAGGAAGTAGGCGTGCACCCGCCCCGCGCCGACGGCGCGCGCCGCGAGCGCGGCGGCGAGGGCCGAATCGACGCCGCCGGAGAGCCCGACGATCAGGCTGGCGGCGTTGGCGTTCTCCAGCCCGTCGCGGAGGAACGACGCCAGCGCCTCGACGGCGAGCTCGGCGTCGAGGCGCAGCCTCCCGGCGACCTCGTCCTTGCGGATCATTCGAGCCCCTCGATGTCGCGCCGCTCGTCGGCGAGAATCGGCAACCGCCAGCGCAGCCGATCGACCTCGCGCAGGTCGATCTCCGCCGCGAGCAGGTGCTCGGAGAGGTAGGGGGCGCGCGCCATCACTTCGCCGCCCGGGCGCACGATGTGGCTGCCCCCGGTGTAGAAGCTCCCCTCCTCCCAGCCGACCCGGCCGCAGTAGAGGATCCAGGAGGTGTTGAGCAGCGCCGACGCACGGGTCAGCGACTCCCAGGTCTCCTGCGAAGGGGGCATCGGGTCGGGACCGAGGCGCCCCGGCGAGGCCGAGACCACGCCGATCAGCTTCGCCCCGTGGCGCGCCATGCGCTGCGCCGGATCGGCATGCCAGAAGTCCTCGCAGATCAGGACTCCGAAGGGGTTGCCCCAGATCTCGGCGAGCGCCACCCGGCGCCCCTCCGAGAAGAAGCGGCCTTCCTGGAAGATGCCGTAGGTCGGCAGGTAGAGCTTGCGGTGGCAGTGGGCGATCTCGCCGCCGTAGAGCAGGAAGGCGCTGTTGTAGAGGAAGCCGTGCTCGTCCTCCTCGACGCAGCCGACGACGATCGCCATCTCCGGCGCCGCGCGGCGCAGTGCGGCGAAGAGCGGCGACGTCTCCGGCTGGAGGGCGACCCGCGGCGTCAGGTGGAGCAGGCGATAGCCGGTGAGCGAGAGCTCCGGGAAGAGCAACAGCTCCACCCGCTCCTCCCTGGCGTGCTCGATCCACTCCAGGTGGTGCGCCAGGTTGTGCTCGAGGTCGCCCAGACGGGCGTCGATCTGCGCCAGGCCGACCTTGATCTTCGCGCGCCGCTCGGGCATTCGACCCGATGCTAGCATCGCCCGGGTCGTGAGCTCGCACCTCGTCCGGACCCTTCCATCCCTGCTCTGCGTGGCGTTTGCGGCGCTCGGCGCCGCCGCCGAGGAGGCGCCGCACGCCCTGGTCGACCGGGTGGTCGCGGTGGTCGACGGCGACCCGATCCTCGCCTCGGACCTCGAGCGGGCGATCGGCCTCGGACTGATCGAGCGGCAGAGCGGCGAGTCGGTCGAGGCGCTCCGCCGGCGGGCGCTCGATCGCCTGATCGAGCATCGCCTGCGGCTGCACGAGATCGACCGCTTCGGCTTCGAGGCGGCCGAGCTCGCCCAGGTCGAGGCACAGTTCGAGCACCTGCGTTCGCGCTTCCCGAGCGAGACGGCGTTCCGCGCCGAGCTCGAGCGGCTGGGGCTCGAGGAGGCGGGGCTGCGGCAGCTCCTGGCGCGCCAACTCTCGGTGCTCGCCTACGTCGAGGAGCGGCTGGGGCCGCGCGTCTTCGTCGGCGTCGACGACATCCGCCAGCACTACGACGAGGAGCTGGTGCCCGCGCTGCGCGCGCGCGGCGAGCCCGCGCCGCCGCTCGACGAGGTGCGCGAGGCGATCCGCGAGCTGCTGCGCAACCGGCGGCTCAACGAGGAGATCGACCGCTGGACCGCGGAACTGCGGGCGCGAGCGGACGTGGTCGACTTGCTCGATCGGGAACGGCGCGAGCTCCCGCCGCTCGTCGAATCCGAGGGCCCCTGACCTGCGGCCTCAGGGGCAGGTGGCGAACGCGTCGCTCGCGGTGATGGCCGGGGACGCGGTGCCGAGAGGGTTGGCGCGCGACCAGGGGACGCCGGTCGAGGTGTCGACCACCGCGAGGTGGTACTCGACGTCGGTGGTCGCGGCGGCATAGACCCAGTAGCGGTCGTTGAGCGCGCAGCCGTCGATCACCTTGACCAGCATCTCGAGGTTGCTCTCGTCGAAGAACCAGAAGAGGCCGGAGTCGGCGGTCATCGGCATCGCCTGGCCGTTGCCGGTGCGCCCGAAGTAGTCGCGCCAGGTGACGCTCACCCGGAAGCGCCCCTGGTTGAGGCAGAGCGTCGTCGCGTCCTCGACGCAGGGCCCGGTGCCGCCGCCGCCTCCACCCCCCGCGGGCTGCCAGCCGAGTTGGATCACCTCGAAGTCGGCGCCGTGGAGGCTCGCGAACGCCGGGTTCAGCAGGTCGTTGTCCCAGCGGGTGTCGTAGGTGCCGGTGACGTAGAGGTCGCTGCCGTTGTCGGCCACGATCAGGCCGTAGGTCTTCATCGCCTGGAAGATCTTGCGCACCGGCTCGGCGTAGCCCGAGATGTTCGTCGAAGCCTTCAGCCTGAGCCGCGCCCCCATCGGAAGCGCGCCCGTCGTGTCGCCCGCTTCGTGGGACGCCGGAAAGACGTAACCGTCGGTTGCCCGCACGGTGACCCGAAAGGCGTGGCGGATCGGATCGGGGCCGTAGACCTCGTCGTAGCGCACCAGGCCGGGCAGGATCGCCAGTCCGGCGGCGTCGGCGCTGGTCCACCCCTCGGGGCGCCGCCGGTTCTCGTCGAGCGGCCAGACCGCGCCCGAGCCGCCGCTCCACTGTGCACCGTCCCAGTGCAGGTCGTAGAGCTCGAAGAGCAGGCGGTGATCGCGGTCGACGATCAGCATGTGGCGGTCGCCGCCGGGATCGGCCGATCCGGGGTAGCCCCCTTCGATCCACTTCGCCTGCGCTTTGGCCTCTTCGGGAATCGGATAACCCGGCGGCCGGCCGGGAGCGCCGGGATCGCTCTCGTCGCCGTAGTAGAAGTCGACCGGCACCAACGGCTGGCTCCCCGGCACGGTGGCGTAGGGCAGGCCGTAGATCTCGGGAAACTCCTCCGCGTCGCCGCCGAAGTCGGGGTGCATCCCGCGATTGACCCCGATGAACGCGATGTACGCCGCGCTCGCCGGATCGACCGGTGCTGCGGAGATGTCGACGTTCCACCAATTGTCCGCCGGAAAGAGCGGCAGCGGCCCCGGCAACGCCCCTCCTTGCGTCGGCGGTTGGGCGAGGGCGAGGGGCGAAGCCAGAACTGCCGCGAGCACGAGGAGTGAGGAGCCCAAGGCATGGCGCATGGCGCTACGGCACCGTCTGCGTCCAGCCGCCCGTGCCGCCGGATTCGAAGCCGTCGTCGAAGACGCTCTCGAGCATCAGGCCGAGCGGGGTGTAGTCGAGGTAGCCGGGGAAGACCTGCTGCCAGTTGGGGTTGGCCATCCGCTTGCCGAGGATCTCGGAGATCACCTGGCGGTAGTCGGTGGTGATCGCGAGGTCGGCGTGGTCGTAGAGCTGCTCGTTGGCGAGCCCCGGCCAGGTGCCGAAGAGCCTGCCGCCGGCGACCGGGCCGCCCATCACGGTGATCACGTTGCCGTGGCCGTGGTCGGTGCCCGCGTCGTTGTTCTCGCGCACTCGGCGGCCGAACTCCGACATCACCACCACCGTCGTCCGCTTGGCGTAGGCCGTCGCACCGGGGCCGTCGAGGTCGAGGTAGAAGGCCGCGAGCGCGGCCGACATCTCCTCGATCTTCTCCCAGTAGTACTGCCCGTTCGCCGCCGTGCCCTGGCCGTTGTGGGTGTCCCAGCCGCCGAGATCGATGGTCGCGGCGCGCAGGCCCATGTCGAGCTTCAAGAGCTGCGCCGAGAGCTTCAGCGAGTCGCCGAAGGACCCCGTGGGGTAGACCGCGCCGTTCGACGGCACGTAGCTCGCGAGCGGCGGCACGTTCTGCTCGATGAAGGCCGAGGCGTCGAGCGACACCAGTCCCTCGGCATAGCGCGGGTTGGTCCCCTCCTGGAGCTCGAGGATGTTGCGCAGGTGGGTCTTCTGCGCGTCGCGCCAGGTCGACGGGCCGGTGTTGAAGAGGAAGTCGTCCCGGTTGGCGAAGGCGACCACGCTGGCGTCCGCGAGCCAAGCGGTCTGGATGGTCGAGGAAACCGCGATGCGCTGCACCATCGGCGTCGTCGGCGGCAGATCCTGGGCGGTCAAAAAGTGGCGGGTGAGCCACCCGGAGACCGAGCTGCCGTCGCCCGGCGTGCCGAGCTCCATCTGCGCCTGGTTGTCGAAGTGGCTGCGCGACGGGACCGGGATCCCGGCGGCGTGCACGAAGGCGAGCCGGCGATCCTGGAAGAGCTCGTGGAGGCCGGTCGCCGCGGGGTGGAGGCCGAAGTCGTTGCCCCCCCAACTGCCGAGCGGGAGCGCGGCGTTGGCGCCCGAGGCCGGGATCTTGAGCACCGGGCGCGCCGTCTCGTAGAGCGCCCGATCCGGTCCGGCGGTCGGCATCACGAAGTTGAGCCCGTCCATGCCGCCGCGCAGGAAGAGGACGATCAGCGCGTCGTGCCCCGGGAGGGTGAGCGGGTCGGCGAAGACCAGATTGGTGAAGCGCGCGCCGGCGAGGCTGGCGATCGCCGCCGAGCAGCCCATCATGAATCCGCGTCGTGTCGTGTCGGTCATGGCTCGCTCTCCTCGCCGGCCTACTTCAGGAAGAACTCGGGGGTCATGCACATCAGGGCGACCAGCGCGCGGACGCGCGAACGCACGGTCGACGACGTGTCGAGATTGAGGGCGAGGTCGGGCGAGCTGCCTTGCGCCATGAAGTCGACCAGCTCGTCGCGCTCCGCGGGGTCGATCGGGCGGGCGAAGACGCGGTCGATCCAGAAGTCGACCAGTTGGTTGCTGCTCACCTGGTGGGTGGGGAAGGCGGCGTAGACCTGGCCCAAGAGGTCCAACCGGAAATCGTCGGTCGAGCCCGAGCCGTCGATGTCCTGGTCGATCAGCCAGCCGGCGAGCCGCCAGCACTGCAGGCGCGTGTTGGTGCTCACCCAGGCCGACTCGCGATCGGGGTAGCCGTCGGGCGGCACCCGGCCGAAGAGGGTCTGGCCGGTGCGCGACAGACGCGACAGGAAGCTCGAAGTGTCCGACTCGATGGTGAGCGGATTCTGGCTGGAGTAGCCGAACAGCCAGTTGGCCGAGCCGGCGCGCATCAGCGAAACCGCGAACTCGACCGGGCGCTTGATCTTCGCCCCCCAGGTGGTCTTGAACTCGGTCGAGAGCAGGATCGCCTCGACCACCTGCTGGAGCTGATCGGCGTCCTGCCAGGCGGTGGTGAACAGGGCGGCGACGCTGTCGACCAGCGCCGCCGGCGGCTCGTCGGCGATCAGCCGCCGGCAGAGCTTGCGCACCACGTGGCGGCCGGTTCCGGGATGCGCTGCCAGCAGATCGAGCACGTCCTCGCCGTCCTTCTCGGGGACCTGATCGGCCGGGATGTTGACGAAGCCCTGCGACAGGATCGCCTTCTGGAAACGATCGTGGTTCGTCGCGTTGTAGAAGAACTCGCCGGTGGTGGTGTTGACCCCCCAGCCGGTGAAGCAACGCGCCGCCTCGTAGACGTCGGCATCGACGTAGCCCGCCGGGACCGGGGCTCCGGCCGACGGGGTTCCCGGCGGCCAGGTGTCGAAGGCCGGGTCGGGCCAGGTGGGGACGGTCGCCTGCTGGCCGACTCCGACGTAGTTCTCGGCCCCCAGGGCGTGCAGCTCGAAGAGCTCGCGCGCCCAGTTCTCGTTGGGGCCCGCCGCGGTGTTGGTGTAGTTGTCGAGGTAGTAGAGCATCGAGGTCGACCGCGCCACCGCCTCGAGCATCGCGCGGTAATTGCCGAAGACCTGGGGCCGGATCACGTCGCGGTCGTAATGGACGTAGGTCTCCTGGGTGTAGTTCTCGAAGCCGTAGACGTTGAAGTGGTTCATCCAGAAGTCGACCAACACTTCGCGCAGCTGCCAGCGGCTGTAGACCATGCGCAGCAGCGTGTTCATCCGGGTCTCGTCGACCGGCCGATTGGACTGGGTACCGCCCACTTCGTGGTCCTGCCAGAGCTGGGTGAGGCTCTTTCCGAGGGTGGTGAAGCCGGGATCCGGGTAGCCGGCGAGACCGTTCCGGCGCTGCCAGTACTCGGTGTCGGTCGTCTCGTCCGGGTCGGGATGGGTCTGGTCGTCGACGTAGGCGGCGAGCCGTGCGTCGTCGTCGGCGCCCAGCGCCTCGAACGCGGCGACGTCACCGGGACGCGGACCGAAGCCCAGGCGGTTGAGCGCGACGACCGCGAGCGACGGGGGCGTGAGCGGCTGGCGAGCCGACGCGATCGCCGTCAGGCGGGCGGCGGGAGCGTCGAGGGAGCTCTCCGAAAGCAGCGCGCGGCGGCTCCGCGGCGGCCGATAGCGTGGCGTTGCGACGCTTTGCGACATGGCAGAACTCCTCTCCCAGCAGCGCGGGCGATTGCGGGAGGAGAAACCTAGACCGGGCTCCTGCCGGGGCGAATGCAGCGCTTCACAAATGGCGAGTGGTCGAGAGCGCGTCGGCCTGTTCTACGGCACGGTCTGGGACCAGCCGCCCGTCGTGCCATCCTCGAAGCCGTCGGCGAAGACCTCGGCGCCCACCGGCGGCAGGTCGACGCCCTGCACGATCCCGAGCGGGCCGTAGCCGACATAGCCGGGGAAGACGACCCCCAGGCTGGGGTTGCCCAACCGGCGAATGAGGATCTCCGAGAGCACGCGGCGGAAGTCGGTCGTCACTTCGACGTCGCCGTCGGCGAGCTGACCCGGATCGAGCCCGGGCCACGCGCCGTGCAGCCCGCCGATCGCGTTGCCCGAGAGCACCAGCATGTTGTTGCCGTGTCCGTGGTCGGTTCCCTGGTCGGCGTTCTCGTCCACCCGGCGGCCGAACTCGCTCATCACCACGACGGTCAGCCGGGAGGTGTAGTCGGCCGGCGGCGCGCCGTCGAGATCGGTGTAGAGCGCGGCGAGCCCCTCGGCGAGCTCCTGCACCATGCCGGCGTAGAAACCGCCGCCGCCGTTGCCTTGACCCTCGTGGGTGTCCCAGCCGCCGAGGTCGAGGGTGGCGATACGAAGTCCGAGGTCGAGCTTGACCATCTGCGCGATGGTCTGCAGGTTCTCGCCGAACCAGGATTGCGGATAGATCGCGCCGTTGCCCGGGGTGTAGCCGCCCGAGGCGTAGAGCTCGACCACGTCGACGGCGTCGAGCGCTTGCAGACCCGCCTGATGCAGCCAGGTCGCATTGCCCTCGTAGAGATTGCGCAGCGCGACTCGCTGAGCGGTGCGCCAGGACCAGGGGCCGGTCGAGAGGGTGAAGCTGTCGGGGCTGGCCAGGTTGATCGTCTCGTAGCTCGCGAGCAGCGACATCGCCTGCGTGCCGCCGACCGAGAGGGAAGGCATGACGATCTCCGGCGGCAGGTTGGTGGCCGAGGCGAGATGCCGGGTGAGCCATCCCTGCTGCGTGCCGCTCGCTCCCGGCGTGCCGAGCTCCATCCAGTTCATCGAATCGAAGTGGCTGCGCTCGTTGGCGGCCATGCCGCAGGCGGTCACGATGGCGAGGCGGCCGTCCTGGTAGAGACCGTGCAGCGGCGCCGCCGCGGGGTGGAGCCCGAAACTGGTCGGCCCGAGTGTGCCCAGTGGCAGGGCCGCCCCGGGGCCGGAGATCGGCACTGCCAGGTTCGGACGCGCGATCTCGTAGAACTGGCGATCGTTGGATGCCCCGCCGGTGGGGACGACGAGATTCAACCCGTCCTGGCCGCCGCGCAGGAAGAGGACCACGAGGAGCTCCTGGTTGTAGCTCCCACCCTGCGCGAAGACCAGCGAGTTGAAGCGCGAGCCGGCAAGGCTGGCGATGGCCGCGGAACAGCCGACCATGAAGCCGCGGCGAGTGGTCTGACACATGTCCAGGTCTCCTCGTCGTCGCTGCTCAGCGCCAGAGGAACTCGGGGGACATGAACATCAGCCCCACCAGGCTGCGCAGGCGGTCCTTGGTGTAGTCGGGCCAGTTGTTGGTCTCGATCGGCAGCGGCAGATTGGCGTTGTGTCCGGCGGCCATGAACTCGATCATCTGGTCGCGATCGGCGGCGGGCAGCGCGCGGCCGAAGATCCGCTCGCTCCAGAAGTCGACCAGCTCGGTCGCCGAGCGCGCCTGAGAAGCGAGGGTCGGGGCGACGATGTCGAGGAAGCGGTCGTCGTCCTGATCGTCGGGCTCGACCAGCCAGTTGGCCACCCGCCAGAGGGCGACCCGGGGGTTGGCGCTCTGCCAGGCGCCGCGCACGTCGGGGTGTCCGTTCGGCGGATGCCAGCCGAAGAGCGCTTGACCTCCGGCCTCGAAGAGCCAGTGCAGCCCGTTGACCGCATCCTCGTCGGCCGGCAGCACGGTGAACGGGAAGTCGGCGTCGGCGGCGCGCAGGGCGGAGACGGCGATCTCGAAGGGGCGTTTCACCTTCTCGCCCCAGGTGGTGCGGAACTCGTCGGACAGCGCGATGTGGCGCACCACCTGCCGGATCTGGTCGGGGGCCTGCCAGGCGGCGGTGAAGAGGGCGGCCGCGGAGTCGACCAGGGTGGCGGGAGGGAAGTCGCCGATCAGGCGGCGGCAGAGCTTCTTCGCGACGTGCCGCCCGGTGGCGGGATGCGATGCCAGGCGGTCGAGCAGGGCGGCACCGTCGCTCGCGGCCGAGCTGCCGGCGGGGAGCGCCTGGCCGAGGACCTCCTTGCCCAGGGTGTCGTGCGCGGCGGCGCAGTAGAAGAAATGGCCGTCGTTCGCCGCGGCCTCGGGACAGTCCCACTGCAGCCAGTCGATGGCGAACGTCCAGCCGGTCAGAGCGCGCGCGGCGTCGACCACGTCCTCCTGGCAGTAGCCCACCGGGTTGGGGTAGCCGGGCACCTGCTGGCGCGGGATCGAGCCGTAGGAGACCTCCGATCCGAGGGTGTGCAGCTCGAGGCACTCGCGCGCGAAGTTCTCGTTCGAGCCCACCGGCGCGCCGCCCTGCTCGGCGGCGAAGTTGATGTAGTTGTCGAGGTAGACCAGCATCGCCGGGGCCTGGGCGACCGCTTCGAGCAGGGCGCGGAAGTTGCCGAGCGCATGCGCCCGGATGACGTCCCGGTCGTAGTGCACCCAGACCGGGGCTTCGATGTACTCCCAGCCGTAGACGTTGAAGTGGTTGTGCCAGAAGTCGACTAGCACTTCGAAGAGCTGGCGTTTGGAGTAGACCGCGCGGGTCCAGGTCGCGAGCTCGGTCTCGATCGCCGGGCGCAGCCGCTCCCACCACTCCGGGTCGGCCACGTGGTGGTCGAGGAAGAGCTGGGTGAGCGACTTGCCGAGCGTGGTGAAGCCGCTCGCGGCGAGGCGGGCATCGCACGCCGGATCGGGAATCGTGTCGGGCGCCAGCTGCTGGTCGACCCAGGCGGTCAGGCGTGCCAGGTCGTCGGCCCCCAGGGCTGCGAAGGCGGCGAGGTCGCCGGGAGCCGGGCCGAAGCCCAGCCGGGTCAGGGCGAGGACCGCCATCGGCGGCGGCGTCGGCGGCACGGCGGGCTGTTCCCCGCCCGCGCCGGGGCGGCGCATCGCGCGGTTGGGCGGATAGGCACCGCCGAGGGGCGCCAGGAGATCGCGGCGGGAGCGGACCCGGGGCGGGCGCGGTGGCCGAAGCCCCCCCCACGTCGTCCGCGCGGGTAGGTACCTGCGCATCGGAGCTTGCATGTTGGCGCGCAAGCTATCGCGCGCCGGCGCCGTCGAGCGTTAGGAAAATCACATCTCCAAGGTGGACTTCCGCGGGTCCTGGCGACCCCCTCGGCAGGTGCGAACGGGGTATAGTTCACGACGTGATGCAAGCCTCCCCATTGAAGCGAACTCCGCTCTACGAAGAGCATCTGGCGGCCGGCGCCAAGTTGGTCGATTTCGCCGGCTGGGAGATGCCGGTCCAGTACCGCGGCGTGATCGACGAGCACCGGTTGGTGCGCACGGCCGCGGGACTGTTCGACGTCTCGCACATGGGTCAGATCCGGATCGCTGGCGCGGGCGCGGAAGCGTTCGTGCAGCGGCTCACCCCGAACGACGTGTCGCGCCTGGCGATCGGGCGGGCGCACTACAGCGCGCTCCTCACGCCGGAAGGGACGTTCATCGACGACCTGCTCGTCTACCGCATGGGACCGAGCGAGTTCATGTTCGTCGTCAACGCCTCCAACGCGGAGGGGGACTTCGCCTGGATCGCGGCGCAGGAGGCGGGCTCCGACGTCGAACGGGCCGACATCTCGGCCGACTTCGCGCTGATCGCGGTGCAAGGACCGAAGGCGGTCGCCATCGTGCAGCCGCTCACCCGGGTCGATCTGGCGACGATCAAGTACTACGGTTTCGGCCGCGGCGACGTGCTCGGCCGCAGCGCGATCCTGTCGCGCACCGGCTACACCGGCGAGGACGGCTTCGAGCTCTTCGTCGCTCCCGAGGAGGCTGCGGCGCTCTGGCGCGCCCTGCTCGAGGCGGGAGCGCCGCACGGACTCGCTCCGGCGGGGCTCGGGGCGCGCGACACCCTGCGCATGGAGGCGGCGATGCCGCTCTACGGCCACGAGATCGACCGCACCACCACCCCCTGGGAGGCCGGCGTCGACTGGATCGTGAAGCTCGACAAGGGGCCCTTCCTGGGTAGCGCGGCGCTGGTCGCGGCCAAGGGGCGCGGCCTCACCCGCAAGCTGGTCGGCTTCGAGGTCACCGGCCGCGGCATCGCGCGGCAGGGACACAAGGTGGTCGCCGGCGGGAGCGAAGTGGGCTACGTCACCAGCGGCACGTTCAGCCCGACGCTCGAGAAGGCGCTCGGCATGGCCTACGTGCCGGTGGACCTCGCCGTGCCGGGAGGCCCGATCTCGATCGACGTCCGCGGCAAGGAGCTGCCGGCGCGGATCGTCCCGTTGCCGTTCTACAAGCGGCCCCGCTGAGGGCGAGGCGTCGCCGAAGACCTCAACATCCATGGAGGGAGCAGGCATGTACCCGAAAGATCTGCGCTACACGACGGAGCACGAGTGGGTGCGAGTCGAAGACGATATCGCCGTCCTGGGGGTCACCGATTTCGCGCAGAAGGAGCTGGGCGAGGTGGTCTTCGTCGAGCTGCCCGAGGTGGGGCACGTCTTCGACGCCGGCGACGAGATCGGAACCATCGAGTCGGTGAAGGCGGTGGCCGAGGTCTTCTCTCCGCTCGCCGGCGAGATCGTAGAGATCAACGAGTCGCTGAAGGACGATCCCGAGCTGATCAACGAGGATCCGCACGGCGACGGCTGGCTGGTGAAGATCAAGTACTCCGCGTCGTCGGACTTCGACGATCTGATGGACGCCGAGGAATACGAGGAGTTCACCCAGCAGGGAAAGGGCTGACTTGTTCTCCCCGGTCGACACCTTCGCCCGCCGCCACCTCGGCTCGAACGCCTCCGAGGTCGCCGAGATGCTCGCGGCGATCGGCAGCGAGTCGCTCGCCGGCCTGGTCGCCGAGACCGTGCCGCAGTCGATCCGCGCCGCCCGCCCGATCCACGTCGATGCCCTCGGGGAGTCGCGCGAGGTCGGAGAACACGAGCTGACCCAGCGCCTGCGCGAGATCGCCGGGCGCAACCGCGTGCTGCGCTCCTACCTCGGCATGGGCTACCACGGCGCGCGCATGCCCGGCGTCGTGCAGCGCAACATCCTCGAGAATCCGGGCTGGTACACCCAGTACACGCCGTACCAGGCCGAGATCTCGCAGGGGCGGCTCGAGGCGCTGCTCAACTACCAGACCATGGTGGCCGACTTGACCGCACTGCCGATCGCCAACGCGTCGCTGCTCGACGAGGCGACGGCCGCGGCGGAGGCGGTGCACCTCGCGGCCGCGGTTCGCCCGGATCTCGAGAAGATCGAGCGGCCGGCCTTCTTCGTCGCCCGCGACTGCCATCCGCAGACCATCGCGGTGGTGCGCACCCGCGCCGAGGCCGTGGGCATCGAAATCCAGGTCGGCGATCCGTTCGCGGCCGACTTCGCGAGCGGACGGCTGCTCGGCGTGCTGGTGCAGTATCCGACAACCGACGGCCGCATCCTCGACTATGCGCCGCTGGTCACCGCGGCGCACGCCGGCAAGGCGATCGTGGTGGTGGCGGCGGATCTGCTGGCGCTCACCCTGCTGCGGCCGCCCGGCGAGTTCGGCGCCGACGTGGCGCTCGGCTCGACGCAACGGTTCGGGCTGCCGATGGGCTTCGGCGGGCCGCATGCGGCGTTCTTCGCCACGCGCGACGAGTACAAGCGGCAGATGCCGGGCCGGTTGATCGGCGTCTCCCGCGACGCACAGGGCAATCCGGCTATCCGCATGGCGCTGCAGACCCGCGAGCAGCACATCCGGCGGGAGAAGGCGACCTCCAACATCTGCACCGCGCAGGTGCTGCCGGCGATCCTCGCCGCGATGTACGCGATCTACCATGGCCCGGAGGGGCTGGCGGCGATCGCGCGGCGGGTCCAGCGCATGGCGGTGGCGCTCGCCGAGGGGCTGCGCCGGGCCGGCCATGGCCTGCCCGCCGAGCCCTTCTTCGACACCCTGGCGGTCGAGCTCGCGCGCGGCAGCGCGGACGAGCTGATCGCTTCGGCGCTCGGGCGGGGCATCAACCTGCGCAAGCTCGGCGAGCGCACGGTCGGCGTGGCGCTCGACGAGACGGTCGACGCGAACGATCTCGCCGACCTGCTGGCCGTCTTCGCGGCCGACCGGGCGAAGCTCGACGATCTCGCGGCGGTGGCGGCACGCTCGGTAATCCCGGCGCCGCACGCCCGCAGCTCCGAGTTCCTCACCCACCCGGTGTTCCAGCGTCATCACACCGAGCACGAGATGCTGCGCTACATCAAGCGCCTCGAGGCGCGCGACCTCTCGCTCGCCCAGTCGATGATCCCGCTCGGCTCGTGCACCATGAAGCTCAACGCCACTTCGGAGATGGAGCCGATCAGCTGGCCGGAGCTGGCCAACCTGCATCCCTTCGCTCCGCTCGACCAGGCGACCGGTTACCTCGAGCTGCTGCGCGACCTCGAGCGCTGGATCTGCGAGATCACCGGTTTCGACGCGGTCTCGCTGCAACCCAACGCGGGGGCCCAGGGGGAGTACACCGGCCTGCTGGTGATCCGCGCGTACCACGCCTCCCGCGGCGACGGCCACCGCAGAGTCTGCCTGATTCCCGTTTCGGCGCACGGCACCAATCCGGCTTCGGCGGTGATGGCCGGAATGAAGGTGGTGGTCGTGGCGTGCGACGCGCAGGGCAACATCGACGTCGCGGACCTCGCCGCCAAGGCCGAGGCGCATGCCTCGGAGCTCGCGGCGTTGATGGTCACCTACCCCTCCACGCACGGCGTGTTCGAGGAGGGGATCCGCGAGATGTGCGAGATCGTGCACCGGTTCGGTGGCCAGGTCTACCTGGACGGGGCGAACCTCAATGCCCAGGTCGGCCTCTGCCGGCCGGGCGACTACGGCGCCGACGTCTGTCATCTCAACCTGCACAAGACCTTCTGCATTCCGCACGGCGGCGGCGGTCCGGGCATGGGCCCGATCGCCGTGGCGCGGCATCTGGCGCCCTTCCTGCCCGGCCATCCGGTGGTCGCCTCGGGCGGCGAACGGGCGATCGGTCCGGTGGCGGCGGCGCCCTACGGCAGCGCCCTCGTCCTGGCGATTCCCTGGATGTACATCGGGCTGATGGGGGGCGAGGGGCTGCGCCAGGCGACCGAGTTCGCGATCCTCAACGCCAACTACCTCGCGGCGCGTCTCGGGCAGCACTTCCACGTGCTCTATCGCGGCGCCCGCGGCAAGGTGGCGCACGAGTTCATCCTCGACCTGCGGCCCTTCAAGGAATCGGCCGGGGTGGAGGCCGAGGACGTGGCGAAGCGCCTGATGGACTTCGGATTCCACGCTCCGACGATGTCGTTCCCGGTGCCGGGGACGTTGATGATCGAGCCGACCGAGAGCGAGTCGAAGCGGGAGCTCGACCGTTTCTGCGAAGCGATGATCGCGATCCGCGAAGAGATCCGCGCCATCGAGGAGGGGCGCATGGAGCGCAAGAACAACCCCCTCAAGCACGCTCCGCACACTGCCGGAGCGGTCTCCTCGGACACCTGGGACCGGCCCTATCCGCGACAGCAGGGCGCCTATCCGGCCCCCTGGGTTCGGGACGCCAAGTTCTGGCCGCACGTCGGCCGGATCGACAACGTCTACGGCGACCGAAATCTGGTCTGCCTCTGCCCGCCGGTCGAGGAGTACGCCGCGCGCTAGCGCGCCCGTGAGGCGATTCGAGGCCGTCCTCGGCGGACTGCTGCTGGCGATCTGGCTGGCCGCCGGGCTGTTCGCCGGCGGCTGGATCGCGCCGGGCTGGCGGGCGCGCTTCGACCTCTATGGCCACTTCACTTTCGCCGCCGCCATGGGCTGGGTGGCGGGCAACTTCGCCGCGCTCGGGCGGCGCGCCGAAGCGCCGGCGAAGCGGAGGTGGCGCACCGCGGCCTATCTCGTCCTGCTCGCCGGACCGGTGATGCTGTTGCGTGCCCTCGCCGCGCCGGAGCTGATCGCCGCGGCGCCGCTCGCTGGGCTCTACGCGGCCGCGATCTACCTTCTCTTCGCACTGGTCCCGCTGACCCTGCGCCGCCGATGAGCGCCCGGGCGCCCATGCGCGAGCTCGACCCGGGAACGTCCGGTCTTGGCTTCGCGGCCGTGGCTGTCGCCTTCGCCATCCTCTATCTCTGGGTTCCCGGAGTCTCGCCGTCCTTCGTCTCGCCGAACGAGCTCTCGCGGATCCTCCTCACCCGCGCCGTGGTCGAGGAGGGGAGCCTCGCGATCGATCGCGGCGTCGAGCGCCAGGGCGAGACCTGGAGCGATCTGGCGCGCTTCGCGGGCCACTTCTACTCCGACAAGGCGCCCGGCCTCTCCTTCCTGGCGGTGCCGGTCTATGCCCTGCTGCAGCCCTTGGGGGCGCGGACGTGGAGCGACGTGCAGGTGATCTACGCCTGCCGTCTGCTGACCGTCACGCTGCCGGCGCTCTGCTTCGTGCTCTGGCGCTACCGCCGCGCCGCGACCGATCGCGCGCGCCTGCTCTGGTTGGCGACCGGCGCCGGCTCGCTGGTCTTCGCGCAGGCGCTCTCCTTCACCGGGCACCTGCCGGCCGCGCTCCTCCTGCTGCTCGCCTTCGAGCGCCTGCGCGCGGCGCCACGAGCGCCGGGCGGAGAGCTGGCGACCGGCGCGCTGCTCGGCGCGGCGGTGGCGTTCGACTACACGGCGGCGCTGCCGGCGGCGATCTGGGTGATCTTCGGGCTCGCCCGCCAACGGTCGCTCGCCGTCTGGGCGGCCCGGCTCGCCGGCGTGGCCCTGCCGCTCGCCCTGCTCGCCGGCTACCACGTCGCCTGCTTCGGGGGCCCCTTCGAGCTGGCGTACCGCCATCTCGTGGTGCCGGCGCATCGCGCCCATCGCGAGCTCGGCTTCTTCGGCGCGACGCTGCCCGATCC
>CAZPZW010000005.1:40139-52796 GCA_964591165.1 uncultured Thermoanaerobaculia bacterium
TCGCGGCGGCCGCTGGCTGGTCGGTGCTGCTGCACGTCGCCGCCGTGGCGACTTTCCCGCTCCCGCCGTTCGGTCCCGAGCTGCGGTTCCCGGCGCTCGAGCTCGCGGTCTTCCTCCTCGGGCGGGGGCTGGTGGCGTGGAACTGGGCATTCCTTCTCGGCTGGCAGGGCGTCGCGACGCTCGCCCCGCTGGGGCTGGCGCTCGGCGGCCTCCTGCTCGCCGGCCGGCGCCGGGCGGGCGCGGCCTGGGCGTTCGCCGGCGCGCTCGCCCTGCTCATCGTCGGCTGGAGCCTGGCGGCGAGCCGCGACGGCCCGGCCGAGAAACTCCTCGAGACCTTTCCTGCGCGGATAGGCTATCGCCTCGAGGTCGCGTCCCCCTGACCGAGGGCGGGCGGGCGGCGAACTGGAGTCGGCATGCGCACGGTGGCGGTGTTCTGCGGATCGCAGTCGGGACGGAGCGCGGCCTTCGCCGCGGCGGCGCAGAGTTTCGGGCGCGAGCTCGCGCGGCGCGGGCTCACCCTGGTCTTCGGCGGCGGCAGCGTCGGTCTGATGGGCCGGCTGGCCGACGCCGTGCTCGCCTCCGGCGGCCGGGCGATCGGGGTCATTCCCCGATTCCTGCTCGAGCGTGAGCTGGGGCATGCCAGCCTCACGGAGCTCCTGGTGGTCGACTCGATGCACGAGCGCAAGGCGGCCATCGCCGATCGAGCCGATGCCTTCGTCGCCCTGCCCGGCGGTCTGGGGACCCTCGAGGAGCTCTTCGAGGCCTGGACCTGGGTGCAGCTCGGGATCCACCGCAAGCCGTGCGGCGTCCTGCAGGTGGCAGGTTACTTCGATCCGCTGCTCCGCTTCCTCGATCGTGCGGTGGCCGAGGGCTTCGTCTCCGCGGCGCATCGCGCCCAGCTGCAGGTGGCCGACGAGCCGGCGGCGCTGCTCGATCGCCTCGCCGCCTGCGGGCCGCCCCCCGCCGAGAAGTGGGCCGGACGCGAGCGCATCTGATCCTCCGGGCGTCGCGCGGAGCGGGTGCTACGATCCCCCGATGATCCCCGAGCTCGATCGTCTCGCGGTCGATCTGGACGCCCGCCTGCGCGCGTACGGCTCGGTGCTGGTCGCCTTCTCCGGCGGCGTCGACTCCGGGCTGGTGGCCGCTTTCGCGGCGCGCGCGCTGGCGGAGCGGGCGATCGCGGTGACCGCCGCTGCCGAATCGCTCGCCGGAGCGGAGCTCGACCAGGCGCGGCGGCTCGCCGGCGAGATCGGCATCGCCCATCGCGTGGTCACCTATCGCGAGCTCGACGACCCCGCCTACGTCGCCAATCCGGCGTTCCGCTGCTACGTCTGTCAAGGCAAGCGCATGGCGGCGATGCAGCGTACGGCTACCGAGCTCGGCTTCGCGGTGGTCTGCGACGGCACCAACGCCTCCGATCCGGGACCGGACCGGCCCGGTCTCGCGGCGGTCCGCGAAGCCGGCGTCGCGAGCCCGTTGCTCGACCTCGGAGCGACCAAGGAGAGCGTCCGCGCGCTCGCCCGCCGCATCGGCCTCTCGGCCTGGGACCGGCCGGCGAACGCCTGCCTCTCGTCGCGCATCCCGCACGGTCAACCGGTGACCCTCGGCAAGCTGCAGCGCATCGAGCGCGCCGAGGCGCTGCTCGCCGGGCGGGGATTCCGCGTCGTGCGGGTGCGGCACGAAGCGGACGGGGCGCGGGTCGAAGTGGGCAGCGACGAGGTCGAGCGGCTGGCGCGCGACTGGGCCGAGCTCGAGCCGGCGCTGCGCGGTCTCGGCTTCGCGCGGGCGACCGCCGATCCCGCCGGCTATCGGCGCGGCGGAGCCGATCGCCGGTGAACGTCGATCGGCTGCGCCGTCTGATCGCCGCGGTGGCTGCCGGCGAGCGCGCTCCGGACGACGCGCTCGCCGAGCTGGCCGATCTGCCCTTCGCCGATCTCGATTTCGCCAAGCTCGATCTGCACCGCGAGGTGCGCACCGGCCACCCCGAAGTGGTCTATGCCGCCGGCAAACGCCTGGACGATCTGCTGCCGATCTGCCGCCGGCTGGCGACGGCGCAGGGTCGCTTTCTGGTCACCCGCGTCGGCGAGGAGGGGGCGGCGGCACTCTGCGGCGAGTTCCCGGACGCGGTGCATCATCCGCGCTGCGGCGTCGTCTCCTGGCGCGGTGCCGAGCCGGCGGACGATGGCGAGATCGCGGTGCTCGCCGCCGGCACGTCGGATCTCGCGGTCGCCGAGGAAGCGGCGGTCTGCCTCGAGTTCTTCGGTCATCGCGCGACGCGCCTCAGCGACGTCGGCGTGGCCGGGCTGCACCGTCTGCTCGACCGGTTGGCGGTGCTGCGCCGGGCGCGGGTGGTGATCGCCGTCGCCGGCATGGACGGCGCCCTTCCTGCGCTGGTCGCCGGCCTGGTCGGCGCGCCGGTCGTCGCCGTGCCGACCAGCGTCGGCTACGGCGCCGCGTTCGGCGGGCTCGCGCCGCTGCTCACCATGCTCAACAGTTGTGCCCCGGGTGTCGCGGTGGTCAACATCGACAACGGTTTCGGCGCCGCCGTCGTGGCCAGCCGGATCGCGCGCGCCGGCGCCGCGCCTCAGGGCGTGGCGCGTTCCGCCAGCATGGCGTCGCCGTAGGAGAAGAAGCGGTAACCCGCGGCAATCGCCTCGGCGTAAGCGGCGAGCACGCGCTCCCGGCCGGCGAATGCGGCCACCAACATGAGCAGGGTGGAGCGCGGCAGGTGGAAGTTGGTGAGCAGCAGGTCGACGACGCGGAAACGATAGCCGGGGACGATGAAGAGGCGGGTCGCGCCCGGGCCGGCGGACACCGCGCCGCTCGCCGCGGCGGCGCTCTCCAGGGTGCGCACCACGGTGGTGCCGACCGCGACGATGCGGCGGCCCTCGTCGCGCGCGACGGCGATCGCCCGGGCGGCGGGTGGCGGCACCACGTAGCGCTCCTCGTCCATGCGGTGCTCGTGCACCAGCTCGGCGGTGACCGGCTTGAAGGTCCCGATCCCGACGTGCAGCGTCACCGCCACCCGCTCGACGCCGCGCGCGGCCAGGCGGGCCAGGAGCTCGTCCGAGAAGTGCAGGCCGGCAGTCGGCGCGGCGATCGCGCCCGGGTTCGTGGCGTAGACCGTCTGGTAGCGCTCGCGGTCCTCGGCGCGGTCCGGGCGGTCGATGTAGGGCGGCAGCGGCACGTGGCCCAGCGCCTCGAGGTGGGGCTCGAGCGGCTCGGAGAACTCGATGGCACGCCGGCCGTCGTCGCCGATCGCCACCACCCGGGCGGTGAGCGCGCTGGCGAGGCGCAGCTCGGTGCCGGGGCGCGCCCGCCGTCCAGGCCGGACCAGGCAGTCCCAGAGCCGTTCGCTCCGCCGTTCCACCAGCAGCAGCTCGATCCTGCCGCCGCTCCCTGCGCGTTCGGCGAACAGGCGGGCCGGGATCACTCGCGTGTCGTTGACCACCAGCAGATCGCCGGGACGCAGCAGCTCGACCAGATCGCCGATCGAGCGGTGCCGCGCCGCGCCGAGGGCATCGAGCACCAGGAGCCGGCTCGCGCCGCGCGGCGCCGGCTGCTGGGCGATACGCTCGTCGGGCAGCGCGAAGTCGAAGTCGCGGACCAGCACGGCGTCAGGCCGGCAGCCGGCGGCGGCGCGGGTCGAGACGGTCGCGCAGCCCCTCGCCGACGAGGTTGAAGGCGAGCGTGGCGGCGACCAGCGCGAGGCCGGGGAAGAGAGCCAGCCACCAGCCGTCGGCGAGCCGGTCGCGGCCGTCGGCGATCATCGCGCCCCAGCTCGCGGTGGGCGGCTGGACGCCGAAGCCGAGGAAGGAGAGCGCGGCCTCGCTGACGATCGCGCTGGCGGCGGCGAGCGAGGCCTCCACCAGCAGCGGGGCGAGGGCGTTGGGCAGCAGGTGACGCCAGGCGATGCGCAGCGGACCGACGCCGGCGACCCGCGCCGCCAGCACGAACTCCCGGTCGCGCAGGGCACGGAACTCGCCGCGCGCCAGACGCGCCATCGGCATCCAGCCGGTCAGGCCGAGCAGCAGCACGGTGGAGGTGAGGCCAGGGGGCGCCACGGCGGCGAGCGCCAACAGAAGAGGCAGTCGGGGGAAAGCCTGGGCGGCCTCGATCAGGCGGAGCAGGAGCCGGTCGAGCCCCGCTGGCGCGAGGCCCGCCGCGGCGCCGAGAGGGATACCCAGCAAGAGAATGACCGCGACCGAGAGCAGCGCGACGCCGAGCGAGACCCGTCCGCCCGCCAGCAGTCGCGCCACGAGGTCGCGTCCGAACTCGTCGCTGCCCAGCCAGAATCGGCGCTCGCCGACCGGATCGTCGGCGGCGAGCAGCGTGGCCGGCAGCTCGAGCGGCGCCGGCTCGGCGAGCAGCCGCAGACCGCCGCCGGCAGTGGGCTCGACCGCGATCCCGGCGAGATCGCGGCCGTCGCTGAGGTGGAGCACGACCAGCCGGCTGCCCGGCGGGCGCAGGCCGCCTCGCGCGGGATCGAGCTGCCGGTCGGGGTCGATCCTCCACAGCCCCGCGCCGAGCGTGCAGGCGAGGGCGAGCAGACCGAGCAGGCCGAGACCGACGGCGAGGAGCCGCGAGGCGCCGGCCGGGGAACGCTCACGCATCGCGCACTCGCGGGTCGAGCGCGGCGTGCAGCGTCTCGGCGAAGAAGCTCCCGACCAGCACCAGCCCGGCCGAGAGCGCGGTCGCGGCGAGCAGCAGCGGATAGTCGCGCGCCACCAAGGCCTCGTAAGCGGCGCGGCCGACGCCGGGCCAGGCGAAGACGACTTCCACGGTGAGGCTCCCCGAGAGCAGGCCGGCGACCGACAGGCCGGCGAGCTGCGCGATCGGCGCCATGCCGGCGCGCAGCGCGTGGCGCCAGAGGACCTGGCGCCGCGACAGGCCGCGCGCCAGCGCCGCGGTGATGAAGGGCTCGGCGAGTTGCTCGAGCACGGTGGCGCGGACGAAGCGCGCCGTAGCGGCGGCGGCGGGAAGGCCGATCGCCGCCGCGGGCAGGGCGAGGTGCCAGGCGAAGTCGACGGCTCGGCGCGGCCAGGCCCAGGTCTCGGCGCCGACCGTGGCGAGCCCTCCGGGCGGGAAGACCTGCCAGGCGACCGCTCCCACCGCGATGGCCATCAGGCCGAGCCAGAAGGAGGGGATCGCCCAGATCGCCAGGCTGGCGGCGCGGATGGCGTGGTCGAGCGACGAGCCGGCGCGCGCCGCGGCGGCGACGCCGAGCCCCAGGCCCAGGGCGTACTCTAGGAGCAGCGCGGTGAGCGCCAGAGCGAGGGTGAGCGGCACCGTGTCGCGGAGCACGGCGGCGACCGGGCGGTGGTAGGTGAAGGAGTAGCCCCATTCGCCGCTCAGGGCGCCGCCCAGCCAGCGGACGTACTGCTCGGCGAGCGGCCGGTCGAGACCGTAGACCGCACGCAGGCGAGAGCGCTGCTCGGCCGGGACGCGCGGGTCCTCGAAGGCCGCGACCGGATCACCGGGCAGGAGATGGAGCAGGAGGAAGAGGGCGCTGAGCACGAGCCAGAGCAGCACCAGGCTCGCCGCCAGCCGCGCGAGGAGCGGACGGATCACGGCGCGAGGCGCGGCGGGGCACGCCGCCACTCGGGCAGATTGAAGTAGGCCGAGAGGGCGTTCGGACGCACGTCTTCGAGGTCGCTGCGCACTGCGCAGAGGCGCTGCGGCTCCCAGAGGAAGGTGTAGGGCTGCTGCTGGTGGAGGATGCGCTGCACGGCGACCAGGTCGGGCGTGGCCGCTTCCGGCGTCGACGCCCGGCGCGCCGCGGCGATGCGCTCGTCGACCTCCGGATCGCGGAACGAGCCGAAGTTGTACCCGCCGTCGGCCTCGCTCGAGTGGAAGTAGGGCTTGAGGTCGAGCGTGGTGTCGACCGACCAGCCGGAGAGCGTGGCGTCGAAGTCGTGCGCCAGGTTCTTCTCGGTCAGGGTGTGGATCTCGAGGGTTCGCGGGCGGGCGTCGACGCCGACCTGGCGCAGCTGCGCCTGGATCATCACCAGCGCGTCGCTCCGGATACGGTTGGAAGAGTTGGTCGAGAGCTCGAAGGTGAAGGGGCGGCCGTCGCGCTCGAGAATGCCGTTGCCGTCACCATCCACGAAACCGGCGGCGGCGAGCAGTCGTCGCGCCTCGGCCGGATCGTGCGGCCAGGCGACGAGCTCGCGGTCGTGCGCCCAGAAATTGCTCGGGATCGGCGACGAGGCGATCCGGGCGTAGCCCTTCCAGAGCGTGTCGACGAGCGCCTGCCGGTCGATCGCCAGCGTGAGCGCGCGGCGCACCATGGGGTCGTCGAACGGGCGCCGCAGCGCGTTCCAGCAGATGTAGTCGTACTGCCGGTAGTCGAAGGCGATGACTCGCAGCTCAGGGTGTCCGGCGAGCCGGGTGGCATCCGCGGGCGTGAGGCCGCAGGCGAAGTCGATCGTGCCGGCGAGCAGCTGCTCGACGTGCGTCGCGGCGTCGGGCGCCACCCGGAAGGTGACGCGGTCGAGCTTGGGGAGCGAGGGGTCGAAGTAACGCTCGTTGCGCTCCAGGACGATCTCGGCGCCCGGTCGCCAGGCGCCGAGGCGGAAGGGCCCCGATGTCACCAGGTGCTCGCGGAACCAGTCGGCGCGCTCCCGCCATTCGCCGAACGGCAGCTCGCCCCAGAGGTGCTTGGGGAGGATCTTGCCCTCGTTGGCGTCGACCAGCTGGTAGGCGTAGGTCTGTGCGAAGTGGAAGCGCACGGTGTGCGGATCGACGACCTCGACGTCGCGGATCGCGTCCTTGAGATCGGCGTAGCTCCAGGCGACCTCCGGGGAGCGCTGCGCCTCCCAAGTGAAGCGGACGTCCGCGGCGGTGATCGGCACCCCGTCGCTCCAGACGGCGTCGCGGCGCAAGTGGAAAGTGAGCGTCGAACGGTCGGCCGAGAATTCGTAGGACGTGGCGAGCTCGGGCGCGAAGGTCGGCGGGTGCTCGGTGAAGTCGGGCTGCTCGGAGAGCAGTTGGACGAAGATCTGGTCGAGGACGTCGGTGGTGAAGCGCACGTCTCCGGCCACCAGCTCGTTGACCTGCGAGAGATCGGCGATCGTCACCCCGACCGCGCTCGCGGGCCGGGGCGGCGGCTGCTTGGCGGCGCCGCAGGCAACCGCCAGCACCGCCGCCAGCAGGCCGAAGCAGCACCGGGCGCGGGACATGGGCTGGCGGCATGGTAGAGAAGTCGCGGCAAAAAGAAAAGCGGGAGCCAAGGGCTCCCGCCGGGACGTTGCCGCCCGCTCGCGCGGGCGCCGGAACGTGCTCACTTGATGGCGATCTTGCGCGGCTTGGACTCCTCGAGCTTGGGCAGATCGATGGTCAGCACGCCGTTCTCGAACGTCGCCTCGACACGCTCGGTCTTGATGTTGGCCGGCAGCGTGAAGGAGCGGGTGAACGAGCCGTAGGACCGCTCGATGCGATGGAACGTCTCCCCTTTGTTCTCCTTCTCGAACTTGCGCTCGCCGGAGAGCGTCAGCACCTGGTTCTCGAGCGTGATGGCGACGTCCTCCTTCTGCATGCCCGGGAGCTCGCAGACGAAGCGCAGCGTGTCCGGAGTCTCGCGCACGTCGACCGCCGGCAGCCAGCTCCGGCTCGCGACTTCCTCGGTGCGGCCGGCCGGGCTCCAGAGGTCGTTCAACATCTCGTTGAACACACGATCGAAGCGGCCGCGCAGCAGGTCGGTCTCGGGGTTCCAGCGGATCATTCCAGTAGTCATGGCGTTCTCCTTTCTCGGGTTGGCGATCCCGCAGGGGCCACCGCCCCTCGGGCACGTTCTGGAGTAGTTAACACTAAGATTTCTTGGATTATTCCGGAGCCTGCATGAAATCTACTGGTGTTCATAGAAGATTTTTAATTATCGCTACAAGTTCTTTTGAATCTGTAAATTAGCTCGAATCGCCGACGTCGTGTTAGGCTCTCGCGGTGCCGAAGGTCGGGGTGCGCGGCTCGCGGAGCAAGCTCTGGGTCATTCTCGGCCTGCTCGCGCTCTTCATCGTCAGCGACTTCTCCCTCTTCGCCTGGCTGATCTTCCAGACCCTCTCGCAGCGCGAACTGGACCGTGTCCTGCTCGAGACGCGGCGCGAGGCGCAGGATCTCGCGGGGCGGATCGAAGGATCGGCCGCGCAGACGGGCGGGGATCTGTTCACCGCGGTCGCGCTCGCCCAAGAGACCCAGACCTACATCGACTCGGTGTTGCGTCAGCGGCAGATCGTCCAGACGGTGGAGATCACCGACAAGAACGGCGTGCTGGTGATGAAGGAGCGGCGGGAGACCGAGCTCGCGGCTCCTGCGCCGGCCGACTCCGCTGCCCGCCGCGAGGTCTCGCCGGGAGCCCCACGCGTCGAGACACGCACCTACGAGCACCAGGAGACCAAGCCGGTCGCACTGCCCTCGGCGGCACTCGACACGCTCGACGTGACCGTGCCGATCGGCGACCTGGGATCGCTGCGCATCGGGATCAGCCCGCTCGAGATGGAGCGACGGATCACCGAGCTGCGACGCGACCTCGTCGGGCAGACGGCGTTGATCGGCGGTGTGACACTGGCCATCGTCGTGCTCGCTTTCGTGCTCATCTCGGCCCTGGTCCGGCACGGCCAACGGCTCGAGGAGCAGAAGCTCGAAGCGGAGCGCCTCGCCTATCTCGGCACGCTCGCGGCGGGACTGGCGCACGAGATCCGCAACCCGCTCAACTCGCTCAACCTCAACATGCAGATGCTCGAGGAGGACATCGGCTCGCCCGAGTCGGCGCCCAGCCAGCGACGCTTGCTGGCGATCACCCGCAGCGAGATCGGCAGGCTCGAGCGGCTGGTGACCGATTTCCTGAGCTACGCGCGGCCCCGGCCGCTGCGGCTCGCGACGCTCCCGGCGGCGGAGCTGATCGAGCGCGCCCGGGCGGTGGTGTCGCGGGAGTTCGCCGCGGCCGGCGCCGAGCTCACGGTGCTCGACGAGAGCGGCGGCGCGATGGCGCGGGTGGACGGCGAGCAGATCCACCAGATGCTGATGAACCTCTTGCAGAATGCGCTGGCCGCTTGCGAGGGAACCGGCCGGCGGCCGCGCATCGTCCTGCGGGCGCGTCGCGATGCGTTGCGCCTCGTGCTGGAGGTCGAGGACAACGGCCAGGGAGTTTCGGCCGAGGCGCGGGAGCGCGTTTTCGAGCTCTTCTTCTCGACCCGCAAGGGGGGCACCGGGCTCGGCCTCGCCATCGCGCGCCGAGTCGCCCGCGCGCACGGTGGCGAGGTCACCTTCGAGTCGCTCGACGGCGGCGGGTCGGCGTTCCGGGTCGAGCTCCCGCTCGCGGTCGGCGGTGCCGGCATCGCGGCGCGCGACGCCATAGAATCCCGCGCGTGACCAGCCTTCCGGAGAAGCTCGGCCTGCTCACCGGTGGCGGCGACGCGCCGGGGCTCAACGCGGTGATCCGCGCCGTCGTGCGCACCGCGGAGCGACGGGGCGTCCAGACGGTCGGCGTGCTCGACGGCTTCGAAGGCCTGGTCGGGCGGCGTTTCCTGCCGTTCTCGAGCGCCGCGGTGCGCAATCTCATCGGCAAGGGCGGCACGGTGCTCGGCACCACCAACCGCAGCAACCCGTTCGCCATGCCGGGGGCCGGCGGACGCGCGATCGACCGCTCGGGCGAAGCCATCGAGCATGCGCGCCAGGCGGGTCTCGAAGGCCTGATCGTCATCGGCGGCGACGGCAGCTTGCGGATCGCCGCTCGTTTCTCGGAGCTCGGGCTGCCGGTCGTCGGCGTGCCGAAGACGATCGACAACGACCTCGCGGCCACCGACTACACCTTCGGATTCTGGACCGCGATCGAGGTCGCGACCGACGCGCTCGATCGGCTGCGCGACACCGCGGAGAGCCATCACCGGGTGATGATCCTCGAGGTGATGGGGCGCGACGCCGGCTGGATCGCCCTGCATGCCGGGATCGCCGGCGCCGCGGACGTGATCCTGATCCCCGAGATCCCCTATCGGGTCGAAGCGGTGGAAGCCAAGATCGAGCAGCGGGCCCAGCGCGGACAACCGTTCTCGCTGGTCGTCGTGGCCGAGGGCGCGCGGACGGTCGGCGGCGAGGTCACCACGCGGATCGCCGATGCCGGGGACGGTCACCCCCGCCTGGGCGGCGCCGGGGAGGCGCTGGCGCGCGATCTCGCGCCGCGCATCGAGCACGAGATCCGGGTCACCGTGCTCGGGCACCTGCAGCGCGGCGGCTCGCCGGCGCCCTTCGACCGGATCCTCGCGACCCAGTTCGGGCGGCGCGCCGCGGAGGCGGCGATCGCCGGGCGCTACGGCACGATGGTCTGCCTGCAGGCGGGGAAAATCTCCGAGGTGCCGTTGCTCGAGGCGGTGGCGGCTCAGAAACTGGTCGATCCGGCGGGCGAACTCGTCGCGACCGCACGGGCGCTCGGCACCGGCTTCGGCGATGCCTGAGGCGCCCGGGCGCGGTCAGCCGTCGCGTTCGGCGGTGATGGCGTCGAAGTCGTCCTCGGTCACGAACTGATCGGGCTCGTCGTTGCCGCACACCTGACAGATCGCCTCTTCGACGCCGTCGTCGCCCCACTCGAACGTGTAGCAGGGGGATTCGCAGTTCAGGCAGATCAGATAGTCGGGCATCGCCATGGGCCGGCCCTCCGCGGTCGAACCGTCGAACCGAGGTCCATCTTGCCCCTCGCGCCGGGTCTAGGGCAAGGGGAACCGGCGCCGGAAGTCGCGCACCCCGGCGAGGAACTCGGCCGTCTTCTCCCACTGCACGGCATGTCCCGCGGCGGCTACGCGACAGAGCCGCGCGCGCGGCAGGGCGCGTTGCATCCGCTCGCCGACCTCGGCCCGGAAGAGGCGGTCCTCCTCGCCCCAGATCAGGCCGACGGGGCAGGCGAGACGGCGCAGGTCCTCGTCACCGAAGGCATCGGCCTGACGCACCGTGGCGAGCACCGCCCGGACCGCCGAAGAGGTGTAGGCAAGGAAGAAGAGCGGGCGGCCGAGGCGCAGATAGAACGGCGGCCGGACGAAGAGCGCGTGCCAGATCGCCGCCGTGTCGCGGTAGGTCTCGACCCGCACCATGCCGGCGATCCGCGACCAGTCTTGGTCGCGATAGCCCCCGGGTACCACCAGCAGGAGCCGCGCGACCAGATCGGGACGGGCCAGGGCGAGGCGCACGGCGAGCCAGCCGCCCAGGCTGATGCCGCAGACGGTCGCCGCCCGGCCGGGCCAGCTCCGATCGATCACCGTCGCGAGGATGTCGACCCCTTCGTCGAGCGCGATCGCGGCGCGCGGCCCCCGGGTCCCGCCGAGCGCGGAGAGCTCGGGAAGACGCAGGGAACAGTCTTCCTGGAGCACGTTCAGCAACGGCAGGAAGGTGGCCGAGGTCGCCCCCATGCCGTGCAGCAGCAGCCAGGGCTCGCCCGCCTCCGGCCCGCCCGCGGAGAGCCGGATCCGCCAGGGCCCCACGGCAAGGGTCTCCCGGCGGCAGCCGGCGGCGCGCAGGGCGGCGTCGGTGGCGAGCGAAGCGAGCCGGGCGAACATGTCCCCAGCCTAGTCGAACCCCCCGCGCGCCCGTCGCGCTGGGCCGGCAAGTTGACGGACCTCGAGGCGCCGGATAGTATTCACGGTCCGCGCTCTGTCCGCGGCGAGAAAGGTGTGTCGTCATGTTTGCGGTGATCGAGACAGGTGGCAAGCAGTACCGGGTCGAGCCGGGGGACGTGCTCGATGTCGAGCTCGTTCCGGTCGAGGGTGACAAGGGGGAGAAGGTCACTTTCGACCGCGTTCTGCTCGTCTACGGCGAGGGGGGCACCCGCGTCGGAAACCCGGTGATTCCCGGAGCGCGCGTCGAGGCCGAGCTGCTCGCCGAGACCCGCGGTCCGAAGGTGCGGATCTTCAAGCACAAGACGCGCAAGGGCTACAAGCGTCAGGGCGGCCACCGCCAGGACTATCTGCGCGTGCGCGTCAGCAAGATCCTCATCTGATTCCGAGCGAACGAGGAGCACTTCGTCATGGCACATAAGAAAGGTCAGGGCTCGACGCGCAACGGGCGCGACTCGAACGCCCAGCGACTGGGAATCAAGGCCTACGGCGGCGAGAAGGTGACCGGCGGATCGATCCTGGTGCGCCAGCGCGGGACGCGGTTCTTTCCGGGGCGCAACGTCGGCCAGGGCAAGGACGACACCCTGTTCGCCAAGATCGCCGGCACCGTGGCCTTCCAGAATCGCGGCCGGCGCGGCACCTTCATCCACATCGTCCCGGCCGAGTAGGCCGGGAGCCGGCATTCAGGCCGGCCCCTCAGCGTGGTCTTTCTCGACGAGGCAGTCGTTCACGTCCGGGCGGGGAGCGGCGGCAATGGCTGCGTCGCCTTCCGCCGCGAGAAATACGTGCCGCGCGGCGGCCCCTCGGGGGGCGACGGCGGCAACGGGGGGTCGGTGTACCTGGTTGGCGACGGCCGGCTGAACACCCTCTACCACCTGCGGTTCCAGTCGCTCTACGCCGCGCCACGCGGCCAGCACGGCCTGGGCAGCAATCGCACCGGACGTTCGGGCGAGGATCTCGAGATCCGGGTTCCGCTCGGCACGGTGATCGCGCGCGACGACGACGCGACGCCGCTCGGCGAGATCCTGCACGACGGCGAACGGCTGCTGGTGGCGCAGGGGGG
>CAZPZW010000005.1:52896-57667 GCA_964591165.1 uncultured Thermoanaerobaculia bacterium
CTCGGCCATCAGTTCCTGCGCCACGTCGAACGATGCCGGATCCTCGTCCACCTGGTCGATCTCGCGGCCGAGGGTTCCGCGGCGGAGGACCTCGCGGTGGTGGAGCGCGAGCTCGCCGCCTTCGAACCGGCTCTGCTCGAGCGCCTGCGGATCCTGGTCGGCAGCAAGCTCGACGCGGCGCGCGACGAACGGCGCAAGGAGCTCGCGAGAGTGGCCAAGAAGCGCCGCCTGCCCTACTTCGAGATCAGCGCCGCGACCGGCTCCGGTCTCCCCGAGGTGGTGGCTTGGCTGGCCAGCCGCCTGGAGGCCGCGGCGTGAGGATCGGCCTGTTCGGCGGCAGCTTCGACCCGATCCACGCCGGACATGTGGAACCGGTGGAGCGGGCTCGCCGGGAGCTGGCGCTCGACCGCGTCGTCTACCTGCCCACCGCGGTGCCGCCGCACAAGCGGGACCGCCGCTTCGCACCGGCGCTCGCGCGCTTCACCATGGCCGAGCTCGCGCTTCTCGACTGGCCGGACCTGGTGGTCTCGGACTACGAGCTCACCCTGGGGCGCCCGGCCTACACCGTCGAAACGGTGGCGCACTTCCAACGGGTCGAAGCGCAGCACGAGATCGTGCTCCTGCTCGGCGCCGACTCCTTCTGCGAGCTCGCGAGCTGGGTGCGCTGGCGGGAGATCGTCGCCGCGGTGCAGCTGGGCGTGCTGGTGCGTCCGGGGTGGACGGTGGACGGGCTCGACCGGGAGCTCGCGCCGGAGCTCGCCGAGGCGATCCAATCCGGGCGCGTGCACTTCGTGGCCAATCCGCCGCATCCCGCTTCGTCGACCGAGATCCGCCGCCGGCTGGCGGCGGGCGAAGAGATTCCGGCGGGCTGGCTCGCCGAGCCGGTGCTAAGATACTTGGCGAAATACCGCCTCTATCGATGACCGATCCCCGCAGCATCACGTCCGAAGAGATCCGCGAACGCGTGCGTCAGGCGGTGGCGGCCGCCCAGGACACCAAGGCGGAGGACGTGCGCGTCCGGCACCTCGAGCCGGTGACCGACTTTGCCGACTATTTCGTCATCTGCAGCGGATCGAACGAGCGCCAGGTGCAGGCGATCGCCGACGAGGTCGAGCGCCGCCTGCGGGACGTGGGTGTGCGACCCCTGCACGTCGAGGGATACACCACCGCGCAGTGGGTCCTGCTCGACTACGGCGACTTCCTGATCCACGCTCTGCTCGACGATCGGCGCGCCTACTACGGGCTCGAGCGCCTCTGGCGCGACGCCCCCGAGGTCACGGCGGACTTCCGACCGTGAACCCCGGGGTCGCGCCGGCGGCCGCGTTCTTCTCCGTTCTCCCGTCTCTCCCCGCGCAGCGCGCCGCTTTCGAACAGGCGGCCGCTTCGGACGCGCCGGCGCTGGTGCTCGGTGAGGCGGGGACCGGCCGCTCCAGCCTGGCTCGTCTCCTGCACGTCGCCGGGCCGCGAGCTGCCGCGCCACTGGTCGAGTTCGACCCGGCGGCGGTGCCGACGTCGCTCTTCGAGAGCGAGCTCTTCGGTTACCGGTCCGGCGCTTTCACCGGCGCGGAGCGCAGCCAGACCGGCAGGGTGGCCCGCGCCGAGGGCGGCAGCCTGGTGCTCGACCACGTCGAGGAGCTGCCGCTCGCGGCGCAGCCCAAGCTGCTGCGGCTGGTGGCGGAGCGCCGCTATGCGCCGCTCGGCGGGACCGATACGGTGGCCAATGTCCGCTTCGTGGCGATCGGCGCGGACGATCTGCCGGCGCGCGTCGACCGGGGGACCTTTCGCCGCGACCTCTACTATCGACTCGAGGTCCTCACCTTCCGCTTGCCGCCCTTGCGCGAGCGGCGCGGCGATCTCGATCGCCTGCTCGCCGATCTGCTCGCCGACCTCGGGCAGCGTTTCGCTCGGCCGGGACTCCGGCTCGCCGCGCGGGCGCGGACCTGGATGACGAGCTACGAGTTTCCGGGCAACGTCCGCGAGCTGCGCAACCTGCTCGAGCGCGCCATGTTGAGCACCGACGGCGAGGTCCTCGATCCGCCTCCGCCGGCCGCCTCGGGAGCTCCGGTCCTGCGCCTCGAAGAGGCCGAGCGGCGGGCGATTCTGGCGGCGCTCGCGGCGGCGCGGGGCCACCAGGCGCGCGCCGCGGAGCTTCTCGGGATCAGCCGCAAAGGGCTCTGGGAAAAGCGCAAACGGCTGGGCATCCAGTGAATCGTGGTGCTCGAGGGGGAGACCCGGCGGCACGGCGGAGCACCGGCGCGCCGCGCTGCTAGCATCCCGGCCATGAACTGGCACGACGCGCCGGAGGTCGCGATCGCGCGCGCGCTGGCGAGCGGTCGACCCACGGTCGCCGTCCTGCCGCTCGGCGCCGTCGAGGCCCACGGTCCGCACCTGCCGCTCGACACCGATTGCTGGATTGCCGAGGCGATGGCGCGCGAGGGCGTCCGCCGCCTGCGCGCCGCGGGATTCGAGGCGTGGACTCTGCCCACGTTCGCCTACGCTCCGGCGCCGTTCGCCGCGGAGTTCGCCGGCACGCTGTCGATCCGGCCGTCGACCACCGTCGCCCTGCTGGAGGATCTCGCCGAGTCGCTCGCCCAACGCGAGGTGACCGTGCTGGCTCTCGCCAACGCCCATTTCGATCCAGCGCAGGTCGAGGCCTTGCGCGAGGCGGCCCGGCGCATCGGCGCGCGGGGCCGGCCGGGTCTCGCGTTCCCGGACCTGACCCGGCGTGCTTGGGCCGAGCGGCTCAGCGCGGAGTTCCGCTCCGGCGCCTGCCATGCCGGACAGTACGAAACCTCGATTCTGCTCGCGGAGCGTCCGGATCTCGTTGCGGACGCCGTTCGCCGCGCGCTGCCAGCGCGGGCGGTGTCGCTGGTCGAGGCGCAGCGCGCCGGCGCCGGGACATTCGCCGCCGCGGGGCTGGCGGAGGGCTACTGCGGCGATCCGGCGAGCGCCTCGGCCGAAGAGGGGCGCGCGAGCGTGGCGCTGTTGGGAGTCCTGCTGGAGGAAGCGGTCCGGGCGACGCTGGCCGGACGAGGGGAACCGACGCGAGACAAGGAGACGACATGAGCCTGGGTGGGGAATTCAAGGAGTTCGTCAGTCGCGGCAACGTGATGGACATGGCGGTCGGCGTGCTGATCGGCGGGGCGTTCGGCAAGATCGTCGCGTCGCTGGTGGACAAGATCCTGATGCCGGTGGTCGGTCTGGCGCTCGGCGGGGTCGACTTCTCGCGCCTCGCGCTGCGCATCGGCGGTCCGGACGACGCGCCGGTCCTGCTCGGTTACGGGGCCTTCATTCAGGCGGTGATCGACTTCCTGATCGTCGCCTGCTGCATCTTCCTCCTGGTCAAGGTGGTCAACAAGCTGCGCCGGCCCGCTCCCGCGCCGGCTGCGCCGTCCGAGCCGCCGGCCGAGGTGAAGCTGCTCGGCGAGATCCGCGATCTGCTCAGGAATCGCGGCTGACGCCGGAGCCCAGCCAGCTGTCGTCGTGCTCGGGGGTCCGGCGGGCGACGCCGGGAGGTAGCTCGGCGGCGCAGCGGGCGCAGAACGCCAGGCCGCGGAGGTCGACCGCCTCGATCGTGGCGGCGAAGCGCATCAGGCAGTCCGGTGCGCTGCAGTGCTCGAGTCCCGCCAGGTGGCCGAGCTCGTGCAGGATTTCCGCGCTCGCCCGGCGCGACAGGACGGCCTGGTCCGCCTGACCGGCGGCAGGCTCGCGCAGCCTGGCGAGCGAGACGACGGCCGCCTTGCCGCCCAGCCGGGCGCGCCCGAAGACGTGCGTGAAGATCGGCAGCGAGAGATCGTGCGCGGTGACTCCCACCAGGGGGACCCGGGTGGCGAGCTCCTCGAGGCGGACCAGCAGACGGTCGGCGTCGAACTGCGGGCGGCCCGGGATCGGGTCGAGGACGATCGGCGGGAGGTCGAGCAGCGGACGGCAGGGCAGTTCGACCCGCGACGACAGGGCGGCCAGGATCAGGTCGAGGTCGGGCGTGGCGAGGCCGCCGAGCGGAACGACCGAGATCTCGCGCCATGGACGCGCGGTCCCCGCGCCGGGCGGGTCGGTTGCCACGCCGTCGTCCCCCACTCCGGTCAGGCGGGGACCCGTTCGAAGCCGAAGCGCCGGATCTTGGCGTACAGCGTGCCGCGATCGATGCCGAGCGTCTTGGCGGCCTGCGAGATGTTCCAGTCGCAGCCGTCCAGGACGCGGCGGATGTGTCCCTTCTCGACCTCCTCGAGCGACAGCGGTCCGGGTCGCGACGGCGACGCCGAGAGGCGGAGCGGCAGATCGCTCACCTCGAGCGTGGGTGGCTTGCCGAGCACCACCGCGCGCTCGATCGCGTTCTGCAGCTCGCGGACGTTGCCCGGCCAGGTATAGGAGCGCAGGGCTTCGATCGCCTCGGGCGAGAGCTTGAGCGGTGGACGGTTCATCGCCAGGGCGAAGCGCTCGAGGAAGTGGTCGGCGAGCACCGGAATGTCCTCCGGCCGGTCGCGCAGCGGCGGCAGGTCGATGGCGAAGACGTTGAGCCGCCAATAGAGGTCGTCGCGGAACTTGCCCTCGCGCACTGCCGCCTCGAGGTCGAGGTTGGTCGCGGCGATGACCCGGAAGTCGGTGCGGACGCTGGTCGTCCCGCCGAGGCGGGTGACCTTCTTCTCCTCGAGGACGCGCAGGAGCTCGACCTGGACGCGCGGCGTGACCGTGCCGATCTCGTCGAGGAAGACCGTCCCGCCGTCGGCCATCTCGAACTTCCCCTTGTGGCGGAACTGGGCGCCGGTGAAGG
>CAZPZW010000006.1:0-56807 GCA_964591165.1 uncultured Thermoanaerobaculia bacterium
GCGGGTCGGCGAGCTCGATCTCCTTGGCGACGGTGACGCCGTCCTTGGTGATCGTGGGCGAGCCGAACTTCTTCTCGATGACGACGTTGCGGCCCTTGGGGCCGAGGGTCACCTTGACCGCGTCGGCCAACTTGTTGACGCCGCGCAGGATCGCGCCGCGCGCCTCCTCGGAGTAGGTAATCTGCTTGGCAGGCATCTTGGATATCTCCTGATCTCTATTTCGGATTCGTTCTGGATTACTTCCCGAGGACGGCGAGGATCTCGTCCTCGCGGACGATCACGAGCTCCTCGTTGTCGATCTTGATCTCGGAGCCGGAGTACTTGCCGATCAGGATGCGGTCGCCCTTCTTGACGTCCATCGGCGAGCGCTTGCCGTCGTCGTTGATCTTGCCGGGGCCGACGGCGATCACCTCGGCCTCCTGCGGCTTCTCCTTGGCGGTGTCCGGGATGATGATGCCGCCCCGGATCTGCTCCTGCGTCTCGAGACGCTTGACCACCACGCGGTCGTGCAAAGGTCGGATGTTCACTGCGCTGTCCTCCTTCTCTGCGGTTCAGGTTTGGATGCTGCGGACTATCTCCGGCGCCGTTAGCACTCAACGCCGACGAGTGCTAACAGGATATTCAGACGACCGGAGGCTGTCAAGGCCTCGAGTCAGAAACATCAGTGCGTGCCGCTAAGATTGTTGTTCTGGAACCCTGTTCGGCAGCGATCTATGCCGTGGCACCATTAGTGGGATCCACCAGGACGCCTTCCAGTAGGCGCTCAGACTCGACTGGTGACAGCGCCGGACGAGGTCGGCCCCGGAGCCGGTCTCTCGGGTGGCGGCGTGGGCCAGCCGCCGTGCGGCCGCAAGGCCTTGCCTCAGCCCTGACCAACCCCAGTGCATCCAATCGACGATCGCCTCCGATTCACCCTGAGCGGCGAAGCGGGCGACCAGCCAGGACTCGGTGAGCCGCCGGGTCTCGACCCGGTGCCAAACGCCGGCCGCCGGGACATAGCGCACGCGAGCGCCGGTGCGCTCGAGCCGCAGTCCGAACTCGGTCTCTTCGCACGAGCGCAAGGACCGGCCCCTCCGGCCGAGGTGGCGGCTGAACTCCCCGCAGCGCGCGAACGCTTCGCTGCGAAAAGCCATGTTGGTGCCGCGGGGCAGCTCGTTGTAGCGCAGATCGTGGGCCTCGGCACCGCGGTCCCAGGCCGAGAGGTAGGGCAGATAGCGATCCTCCAGCCAGGCGGGCCGGGGTCCGGCGAAGACCGGCGCGATCGGTCCGCCGGCGGCAAGGACACCGGGCTCGGCGAGCGCCCGCGCGAAAGCCTCGAGCCAGCCCGGGAAAGGCTGCGCGTCGTCGTCGAGGAACAGGATCAGCTCTCCCCTCGCGGCGCGAACTCCGGCGTTACGGGCCGCCGAGAGCCCGGCGACTCGTTCCTCCACCACCCGTGCCCGCGCACTCCACTCGCGCGTGAGCTCGCGGGCCAGCTCGAGCGAGCCGTCGCGAGAACCGTTGTCGACCACGATCAGCTCCCAGGCGAACGTCGCCGATTGGTCGGCGACCGCGCGCAACGTCTCGGCGAGCGCCGATCCCCGCTCACGGGTGCAGACCACGACGCTCGCGCGCACCGCGGCGTCGGGGCCGCCCGCCGCCGAGTCGACTGCCGGCGACGTCGTCCGGTCGACGGGCGCGTCCGGCGACGAGAGCACGAAGAGGTGCGCGGCTTCGATCGCCCGCGGCCAGGCACGGTCTGCCTCCACCCGCTCACCGAACGGCAGCGCGCTCCAGACCGCCCGGCGCAGCGCGAGGTTCGAGAAGCGGAACGCGAAGCCGCCTCGCAGGGCGAGCGATTCCCGCTCGGTCGGTTCCGCATTCGGCGCCAGGAGCTCGCCGAGCACTGCCGCCGGGGGAGACGGCTGCTGCAGGGCCCAGAGCAGGTGGCCCAGCCACCGATCGGAACGCGGCACGTCGCGCGGCTCGAGGATCGCGAAGAGCTCGGCGCGCGACGCTTCGATCGCCGCGTCGAGCAGCGCCCCCGAGGTCGGGGCGGCTGCCGTCACCCGGCGCCAGACGAACCCCCTTTGCGAGCACTCGTCGCGCAACTCCGGTGGCGGTTCGATCGTCGAGACGAAATAGACGCTGAACGGCAGGTGATAGTCCTGCTGCGCCACCGCGTCGAGGAAGCCTGGGGCGAGGGTCGAGCCGCGCTGCCAGGGCACCAGGACCTCGATGCCGACGGGCGGCGAGGTCGGGCCCGCCGCCGGCGCTTGCCGGCAAACCCACGCGGAGGGTGACAGCTCGTCCATCGCCGCCACGGCACGTTGCGCGACGATCCCCCAATCGAACCGCTCGGCGACGAAGCGGCGGGCCAGCTCGACCTGAAGCTCTCCCGCGGCCGGCGCGAGCAGATGGCGGGTCAACCGGGCGGCGAACGCGGCGGGTCGCCTGGCGAGCTCGAGCTCCACGCCAGGGCGCGCGCCGAGGCCTGCCGCGCCGACCGGCGTCGAGACCACGGGGAGTCCGGCCCCCATCGCCTCGAGGATCTTGATCCGCGTCCCGGAGCCGGCGCGCAGCGGTACCGCGAGCACAGCGTGTCGCCAGAGCAGCGGACGCACATCCTCGACTTCGCCGGCCACCCGGATGCCCTGGTGTCCGTCGAGCGCCAGCACCCAGTCGGGCGGCGAGGCTCCGGCGAGCGTGACTTTCGCCTCGGGAACGGCGCGCCGCACACGCGGCCAGATCGCGGCGAGGAAGTACTCGACCGCGTCGGCGTTGGGCGGATGGGGGAAGCTGCCGAGCAGGAGGACGTCGCGGCGCTCTGCGGCAGCGCCTTCCGGAGGCGCCATGGCCGCGCAGTCGACCCCGTTGGGCACGACGCGCAGGCGCGACCGGAGGCGCGGCGAGAGCACGGCGAGCAGGCGGGCGTTCGCCTCCGACATGCAATGCACCTGGTCGGCGCGCGCCAGCCCCGCGAGCTCGTAGCGCGCCAGCTGAAGGCACTCGCGGAAACCGAGCGTCGCGTGACTCTCCGTTCCGTACCTGCCCAGGCGGGCCCACCAGCGCCGCAAGTGGGTCTCGAAGCCGAGGTCGTGCGCGGTGACGATCGCCGGCACGCCCGGAAGCGACGGGAGAAGCCCGACGAGCTCGGTCCCCTCGAGCTGGAGCAGGTCGATCCGGTGCGCCGAGAGCAGGGCGCGGATCCGCTCGCCGAGCTCTTCCCAGACCAGCCGGCGCGCCGGCCGCGGAAGCTCCGGACGGGCATCCGACGCCGGACCGAACTCTTGGAAGTAGACCTCCGCGCAATAGGGCTCGAGAGCGCGGCGCTGGGCCTCGTCGTCGGTGCCGCCGCTGAAGATCAGCGGATAGACATCGACCTGTCCCGCGAGTCGCTGCACCAGATTCCACAGGCGCACCGCCCAGCCGTGGGTCGGCGGCCAGGCCGGATGCGGCGTCACCAGGAGCAGACGGCGACGACCGCTCACCGCCACGCCCTCGAGGCCCTCCGATTGCCCCAGTAGAGGGCCAGAGGACGGACGACCGGAAAGAGGCGTCCGGCCCAACCGCCGAGCTCGCCGCGAAGCGCGCCCCGCCACCACTCCCGCCAGACGCTCGGCCGGCCGGCGTCGCGCAGGGCATCGCGCAGCCGATAGCGCTCGCCGAGCCAGCGCCAGCCCTCGCCCTCCGCCCGGCTCCGTTCCAGCAGTCCGGGGAGATCGTAGTCGTGGGTGTGGTGGACCAGGGCCTCGTTCACCGCGACGATGCGATGCTCGCGCTCCACCGCCGTCCGCTGCCAGAGCTTGTCCTCCAGGATGGGCATCCAGCCGAAGGGAATCGCGCGCCAGATCTCCCGGCGCATCGCGCAATTGACGGTGGAGAATCCGATTCCGCCGTGGCGCGCGATCCAGCTCTGCGATTCCCGCGTGAAGTTGAACCGGGGCCCGCCCGAGTCCCAGAAGAACCGCCGCGGGGCATCGCCCTGGTGCGGCGGGAACTCGCGGATTCCACCCTGTACCGCAGCCGGGGGGACCGCCGCGAAGAGCGGCTCCGTCAGGCGCTCGAGCCAATTCGCGTCCGCCGGGACGGCATCCTGATTGAGAAAGACGAGCACCCGACCGCGCGAGTGCGCGGCCCCGAGGTCCCGCGTCCGACCGTGGTTGAAGCTCGCCGGTGGAACCTCGATCACTCGCGCGCCGGCCGCGCGCATCGCCGCCAACTCCTCGGGAGGCGAGCCGGAGTCGATGCAGATCACCTCGAAGCTGCGGCCGGTCGCCTGCCCGGCGACTCCCGCAAGGGTGCGCTCGAGCAGCCGGCCTCCCGAACGCGTCGGCAGGATCACCGAGACGTCGAGCGTCGGCGGCGCGAGCGGTGGAAGCGCCACCGGCGTCGGCACCCCCTCGCCCCGGCACGCCAGCTGCAGCACCGACGCGTAGTTGAGCTGGGCCGTGGAGCTCACGTCGTAGCGCCCCCGCACCAGCTGCCGGGCGGATTCCGCCAGCCTGCGGCCGAGCGTCTCGTCGGTGAGCAACCGCGCGACGGCTGCCGCGAAACCCTCCTCGTCGTCCGCCAGCAGCAGGTGACGCCCGTCCTCCACCTCGAGCCCTTCGGCGCCGAGGCGGGTCGACACCACCGGCAGCCCCGCCGCGAACGCCTCGAGGATCTTCAGCCGGGTCCCCGACCCGGCGCGCAGCGGCACCACGAGCACGCGGTGGCGATGGTAGACGAACGCCGGATCGTCCACCTCGCCGATCACCGACACGCCTTCGCTCCCCTCGAGGCCGGCGACCTCCGCCGGCATGCGCGCGCCCGCCACGGTCAACGAGATCTCCGGCTGCCGTGCGCGGACGCGTGGCCAGATCGCCTCGAGCAGCCATTCGAGGGCATCGCGGTTGGGCAGGTTCTCGAAGTTCCCGATGAACAACGCCCCTTCGCGGTGCGGTGCGGGCTCCGGCGGTGCGAGCCGTGCGCAGTCGACGGCGTTCGGCACGACGCGCAGGCGCGTCGACGTCGGGAGATGGGCCGCGAGATGGCGCGCGTCTTCGACCGACATCGTGTGGATCTCGTCGACCGCCCGGCAGGCGCGGATCTCGTAACGATAGAGACGCAGCAGGTCGCGCCAGGACGCGCCGTGGTAACGCCGGTCGGCGAAGCGCTCCGAGAGCTCGACCTCCCGCCGTCGCGCGAGCGACCGGTAGGCGAGGTCGTGCTCCACGAGAATCGTCGCGGCGGCTCCCGCGGCCATCGCATACTGCCCCATCTCGGCATACTCGAGCTGCACGACGTCGATGCTCTCGCTCTCCACGAGTTGGCGGATGCGCCAGGCCGCCCGCTCGTCCTGGAAGAGCCAGGCGTTGCGTGGCACGAGGCTCGACCGCGGCGGCGAAGCAGGCGGAACCACCCAGTGGTGGTAGTCCACCCGGCGGCAGAAGCGCTCGAGCTCGTTGCGCTCGAGGCGGCACTCGCCCCGTTGATCGAACCGCAGGAGGAAGAGATCGCACCGCTCGGCGAGCTGCCGCAAGAGTCCGTACAGGCGCACGGCCCCGCCGTGCCTCGGTGGGTAGATGCGATACGGCATGACCAGGAGAAGGCGGGCGCGTCGCCCGAGCCGGAGCTCCAGCGCGTCGACATCGATCGGCTCGCCTTCGTCGACGCTTCGTTGCGGCAGCGGTCCAGCCCGCTTCGCCAGCTTCGGGTAGGCGGCGGCGAGCCGTGGAAGCCTGGCGGCCGCCACCAGGCCGTCGAGCGCGGCGGCGGCGCCGCGCGCCAGCTTCCTCGACGCCGCCCGCGCCTGCCTGCCGAGGCGGATCGCGACGCGGCGTTCGAGCTCGGCGACGCGCGCCGTACTGTCCCGGGCGCGCACGAAATCGACGATCTCCGGCTGACCCATGACGCGCGCCGCGGGCGGGCGGGAGCGTGGGTCTCGGAGCCAGGCGACGAGGGGTTCGATCCCCTCGCCGTCGTCACTGATGATTTGCGGGGCGAAGACCCCCTGGTCCGCGCCCGGGAGGATGCCGCGCACGGCGAGCAGTCCGTGCACGGTCCGCTGCACCTGGGCGTCGGGGCACGAAACCGCATCGACCCGGTCGATCGCCCAGACCAGGCGGTGCGCGAAGTCGAGCTCGCGGTCCTCGCCCCACGGCAACGCCGGGCGCGACGCGCGATCGAACGGATCGGCGTCGAGGTCCAACCAGCACGGCACCCCCGGGGAGAGCTGAGCCACTGCGGGTAAGGTCCCGAGGCCCAGGGCGAGGATCGCGTCGGGTGCGAACTCCCGGACGATGCCATCGAGGGGGATGCGCGCCGCGAACTGATCGGGTTCGAGCACCAGCTCCGTGAGGGTCGTCGAGGCGCCGGGGCCGCGTTCTCCTCCGCGGGCGCCGGTTCGCACCACCAACGTCGCCCCACCGCCGCGAAGCGCGCACCGAAGCAGCTGGTCGGCTCGCCTCTCGGCCCGCGACCCGGGCGCGTCGCCTGACGCGAAACCGTTGAGGATCAGCAGTTTCACCGTGGGCTAGCATCTTACGCTGAAGCCTCGCGGCATCGCGTTTCAGGGAGGGTTGGGAGAAGATCCGCTCGGTGTCCGAATTCCCCTACGCCCCCTGGGCTGCGCTCGGGCCCTGGTTCGACGTTCTCCTCCTGCTGGCGGGAGCCGCCTTGCTGGTCTCCCTCTTCCGGTACTGGTTCGGATCCGAGGTCTCGTGCCGGGTGGCGGGCGGCTACCTGCTGATCGTCGTCCTGGCGCACGGGCGCCCGCTCGCGACCGACGAGCTCGAGTACCCCGGCGACATCGCCTATCGCGTGGCGCCCTGGGCCGGAGCTTCGGCTCCACGACCTCGCCCCACGAATCCCCTGCTGACCGACGTCACCGAGATCCTGCTCCCCTTTCGCGCTCTGACCCAGCAGCGGCTCCTCGCCGGCGAGATTCCTCTCTGGTCGCACGAGCTCGGTGTCGGTCAACCGCTGCTCGCCAATGGTCAGTCGGCCGTCCTCTCTCCGTTCCATCTCTTCACCCTGCCACTTCCCGTGACGCGCGCGATTTCGCTGACGTCGGCGCTCGCGCTCCTGCTCAGCCTGCTCGGGGCGCACCTGCTGGCTCGCGAGCTCGGCTGCAGTATGACCGGCGCCTTCCTGGCGGCGCTGGCCATCGGTCTCTCGACCTTCGGCATCGCCTGGCGCTACTACCCTCTCGGCCTGGCTGCGGCCCATCTGCCGGCTCTCGCCGTCGGGCTGATGCGGCTCGCGGCCGCCGAATCTCGCGCGATCGCGGCGACATCGCTGCTGCTCGCCTCGCTGCTCGCCAGCGGGAATCCCGAGCCTGCGTTGCTCGCCGCGCCGCTGGCGGCCGCCGCCGTCCTCGCGCTGGCTCGCCGGAACCCTCCGCGCGACCGGCTCCGCTTCCTCGGCCGTTGCCTCGCGACCGTGCTCCTCGGTGCAGCGCTCTCGGCACCGGCGTGGCTACCTCTCGCGACCGCATTGCCGGAGAGCGCTCGCACGGCGGAGCTCGTCGAGAATCCCGCGCTCATGTCTCCCCCACCCGTCGCCGCGGTCCACCTAGCGACGCTCTGGCAGCCGCTCGCGGCGGGATGGCCGGTGGATGGCTCCTGGACAGGCACGGGACAGGACAACTGGAACGAGATCGCGAGCGGCTATGCCGGGCTGGTGACCCTCGCCCTGGCGCTCGCCGGCTGGAGCGCACCCGGGTCGCGCGTCCGGTGGCTGGGAATCGCGGCGGTCGCCTCGCTCGCGCTCGCGCTGCCGATTCCGCCGCTCGATCGCCTGCTGTCGGCAGTTCCGCTGCTCGGCGGCTTCCCCTGGGCGCGCGCTCGCTGCTTCTGGATCTGGGCGATCGCGCTCGCCGCCGGTCTCGCGCTGACCCGCCTGGGCGTCGACCAGCCGTCGCACCGGCGTCGCCTGCAGTCCTTCCTCGTCGGCGCGGGCCTGGTAGGCGTCGCGACGACCTGGGTCGCCGAATCGGCGCCCTTCCCGCTCTGGTCGGTCGTCGCCCTGGCCAGCCCCTTCGGGCTCGCCGTGCTCCTCGCCTCGCCCCGGCTTCGCTCCCGCTTCGCCGCGCTAGCGACGATCGCCGTGGCGATCGATCTGCTGCTTCTCGGCGTGGCCAGCCAACCGAGGGTTCCCGCCGAGCTCGATCTGCGGCCTCCGGAGGCGATCCGCGACCTGTCGTCGCGCGTCGCGGACCTCGACGTGCCCTGCCGGGTGAGCGCCAGCGAGGATCGCCTCCTGCCCTACCTGCCGGCGCTCTACGGACTCTGGGATCCGCGCGGTTCCGATGCCCTGCGCCCCGCGGCCCCGCTGGCGCTGCTGCGGGCGCGATTCCCCGGCAGTCCCGCGGGCCAACCGCTGCACTTCCCGGCGGACTTGGATTTCGCGATGCTGCGGCGCCTCGGTGTCCGCTTCCTCCTGGTGGGGCCCAGCCGATCCCTGCCGGCGCCGTGGACGTTGGTCTCCCGTTCGGCGGATACAGCGCTCTGGGAAGACGCGACGGCCTTCCAACTCTTCCACGTACCTCGCCGGGTGGTGGCCGCGGGATCCCGGGCGAGCGCCCTGGCGCTGGCGAGTTGGAACGTCGTGCCCACGGAGATCTCCGTCGTCGAGGCCTGGGAGCTCGCGAATCCGCCGTCCGGCGCGCGAGTCGACGCGATTCGCGCAGTCAACAACGGCTTCGACCTGGACGTGTCGGCTCCCCGCGGCGGCCTGCTCGCCTCCAGCGTCGCCTGGTCCCCCGGCTGGCGGGTCTTCGATGCGGCGCACAGCGGTCGCATCGTGCGCGTCGACGGGGCCTTCCTCGGGATCTGGCTGGAGCCGGGCGCGAGCCGTGTCGCGCTGCGATACGCTCCGCCCGGGTGGCAAGCCTCGAAAACACTCCTCCTCAGCGGCTTGGTCGGCCTCGTCGGCTCGATCGCCCGCGCTCGCCGGCAGCATCGCGGCAGAGCGCCATCGCGCTCGCCACTTACTTAGCCGGGCTCCTGCTCGCCGGCTGTCAGGCTGCGCCGAGCGACGGGACGACGCGCTGGATCGATGCGCCGTCGAGCGACGTCTTCGAAGAGACTGCGGTGGCTCGGACGCAAGAGGTTGCGCGTTGGACCGGAGGCCTGCCGCTCCCCGCGGAAATCGCTCGAGAGCCGGCGCGCAATCATCCGCTCTGGAGCACCAGCGCGCCCCTAGACGCTTCGACGTTCGATCTGCTCGAAGTCACGGTTTCGGGACTCGAGCACTCCGAGCTCGTGCTGCTCTGGGTCCCCCGAGATCCCGCTCCCGGGCTCCCGCCGGGACGGCTTGCGCTGCAGGGAGAGTTCGCACCCGGAAGCGAAACGAAGACCTTCTCGTTCGACCTCCGGGGGTCCCCGGCCTGGCAGGGCGCCGTGATCGGCGCCAGCCTGCATACCGATGCCGCTTCGCGGAGGAGCGCCGAGGTCCGCGAGGTCCGGGCGCTTCGCCGCAGCCTCGACCCCGAGCGGCTGGCGACGGCGGCCCGCCAGGCGTGGAAGGTGAGCCTCGGGGGCGAGCTCCGGAACGCCCTGCTGGCGACCTCCGCCGTCGCGAGCCGCCGCTCGGCCGTATCGCCGAGCGACGGCGTTCTCACCTTCGGTTTCGGCGTGCCGCAAGGCCAGGCGAAGGCGGTCCGGTTTCTCGTCGGCGCGCGTCGCTCCGCGGGCCCGGTCACGCCGGTCTTCGAGCGTACGCTGGGGCCCGCCGAGCGCGAGCGGTGGTTCGACGTGACCGTCGACCTGGCGTCCTTCGCCGGCGAATCGATCGATCTCGAGCTCTCTGCATCGACCGCCGACGGCAGCCCGCCGCTGGCGTTCTTCGCCGACCCCGTCGCCGCGGGCCCCTACGCCGGAGCCGCGCCGGACATCCTGCTGGTCTCGATCGACACCTTGCGGGCCGACCGCCTCTCGATGTCGGGTTACGGGCGCCGGACCACTCCGAAGCTCGACCACTTCGCCGCCGAGCGTGCGGTCCGCTTCTCCGACGCCATTGCGCAGGCCCCGTCGACCCTGCCGTCACACGCCTCGCTGTTCACCGGGCTCGACGCCTTCCGCCACGGAGCGAACCACGATCCCGCAGCGGACGACCTCTGGACGATCGCCGAGGCGCTGCGCGGCGCGGGCTACCGGACCCTGGCGACGACGGGCGGTGCCAAGCTCCATCCCCGCTACGCGTTGACCCAGGGCTTCGACGTCTATCGCCACTGGCGGCAGCCCGAGCGCAGGGACGACGAGCTCGAGGCCGGCTTGGCCGACATCCGGCGTTGGCTCGCGGAGCCGCGCACCCTGCCCAGGTTCCTCGTACTCCACACCTACGAGGTGCACAGCCCCTATCGCGCACGCCAGCCGTTCTTTCGCCAGCTCTTCCCCGACCGCGCGGATCCAGGCTGCGAGGTCCAGATGCGGACGCCGGCGCCCGACCCGGAGGAAGGTCACCTGGCGCGGCTCACGGCCGACTACGTCTGCCAGGACCGTCGGACCGGCGCCGTGCGGAGCAGTGAACCGGCGATCGCCAGCGCGCTCTACGACAGTGCGATCGCGTATGCCGATGACCGGATCGGCGGGCTGCTCGAGGAGCTGGCGCGGCGAGGAGCGCTCGATCGCATGGTCGTGGCCGTGGTCTCCGACCACGGCGAATCCTTCGGCGAGCACGGCATGGGCATGCACGGCCATCTCTACGACGACAACCTCCGCGTCCCGCTGTTGCTGGCCGCTCCCGGACGGGGCTTCGAGGGGCGCACGATCGACGCGCAGATTCGCCTCATGGACCTGATGCCGACGCTGCTCGAGCTCGCCGGTCAGCCGGTTCCCGGACAGCTCGACGCCGTCTCCCTGCTCCCTCTCCTGGCGGGGCGGGCAAGCGTGCCGGACGAAGCCTGGTCTTACGCGGTGGATGCCAACCGCGGGATCTCCCTGCGCTCGCGAGGCCGGTTGAAGTACCTCTTCAACAACACGGCGTGGGCCCCTCTCCTCGGTCGCGAGGAGGTCTACGACCTGCGCAGCGACCCCGGCGAGCTGGCGGATCGTTCCGCAGGTTTCGGGGACCTCGAGAAGCTCCGCGCGGCCGTCGCGTCGACCTTGCACGACGCCGCCAGCGGCTGGCGGCTCTCGGTGCGCAATGCCGACTCGACGGCTCGTGCCGGGAGGATCCTCGGCCCGATCGCCGCCGCGACGCGCCTGCGCGCCGAAGGACCCTCGACCGTCGCCCTGCGAGCGACCGGCCACGCGGCGAGCTTCGAGTTGGCGCCCGGTGAGTCCTCGATCTGGTTACTGGATGGGGCACCTGTAGGTCCCTTGCGCGTGCAATGGGGCGACGCCGCGATCCTCGAGATCGAGCTCCCACAACCGCCGGGCAAACAGGGCTGGCTGGTCTCCGGCGAGGGATGGCGGCCGGTGGCCGGCCGTCTGCCGAATCCGGGAGAGACAGGCGTCGGCCTGGAGTACCGCGGCTCGGTGAGCGCGCGCCGCCGCGCGCAGGGGCCCGTCGAGGAGGAGCACATGCGACAGCTCGCGGCGCTCGGCTACCTGCGCTAGCTCTGCCCGGGAACGCCTCGCGGACGGCTGACACCGCTCCAGCCGAGGTGGGCACACCGGCATCCACCCCGCAGACCCTCCGGTCGGCCGCTCCGCTGACGGAGGTCGCTAAGCGTCGCCTGCGGCCTGGCGCCTCGCACCGTTCTGTCCCGTGGCGCCGCCAAAGAGCCGTGAGATCCGTCGCACGCGCTCCGCTTCGGCCATGAAGTCGGGATTCTCCAGGCGGTCCGGAAGCCGGTCGAACTTGGCTCCGGGCCGTGCGACCAGCGTGAAGCAGTCGGTCAACCAGGGACAGCCCCAGTTGACCAGCTCCTGCGCCACCACCGAGAGCCCCGCTCGCTCGCCCGCCTCCCGCACCGCCGTGGCCGAGACCGACTCCGCGCGCCAGTGTCGGTTCTCGAGGCCCGCCGGGGGAGCCTCCAGCAAGGCAGCGAAGTTGGAGTGGTGCAGGAAGGCGGCCCCGTCACGAGTGAGGACCCGTTCGAGCTCCAGGAGATAGCTGGCCATCACGTCGAGCTCGACGTGCACCAGCGAATCGAAGCTGAACACGAAGTCGACCTCGCCGGCACCGATCATCGGCAGGCTTCGGCCGTCGTTCTGATGGACCGCCACGTGGCGCAACGACTGGAACCGCCGCCGACAGAGCTCGACGCTCTCCGCGGTGATGTCGACGAGGTCGAGTCGCGCGCAGCTCGCCGCCAGGTACGCCGACCATCGTCCGGCGCCCGCGGCGATCTCCAAGCCCCGCCGGCACGGGAGACAAGGATGGATCCTGGGCAGGATCGTTCCGAACCACTGCGCCGCGCTGCCGCCCCAGGTCTCGGACCACTCCTCACCGGCCGTCGACCAATCGTGCGAGCCCCAATGGGCCCTGTTCTCCTCCACCGTTGCCATGCGGATCGCTCCCTTCGCAGCCTATTTCAGGTAACCGAGGGCACGTAGTTCCGCGGCAAGTGCCGGATCGAGGACCTCGCTCGCCCCGGTCGGCAGGCGACCCAGCCAGCCGATCCGGGCTTCGATGACCTCCTCCCTCCCGCAGGGATCGCTCATCCGGCTCGATCGGCCGGCCTGCAGATCCGCCACCGGTGCGTGGAGCTCCCAGATCGCTTCCTCCCCGCATCCCACCCACGCGCTCCGCGCCGTCATCGAGATGTCGTCGCCGGGGATCTGCTGGAAGACCAGGCGCACGCTCGAGCCCGCCGCGAGCTCCAGCTCGAGCTCGCCCATGTTGCGCCACGCCAGATACGGTGGCTCGAGGTCCGGAGACTTGACGCTCGGGGGCTGGATCAGCGCAGAAGTCAGCCGAATCCGGGCCCGCCCAGTCCCGCGATTCGCCAGCTCGACGTGCAGCCCAGCGGCCCTCGCTGCGAAATAGGTCCGAGCCACGGTCTCGAGACGCCGGGAGAGCTCCCTAGATCTCTCCCCGTCGGCAGGCCGCCCCTCTCCGATGCCGACGACGTCCGTGAAGCGCACCTTACCTGCTGCCGGCCTCCAGACAGTGTCGCGCCACTCCAGCTTGTGTCCGCGTCCGTCGCTCAGCGCGAGACCGTCGCCGGTGAGCGCCGCATAGGACCAAGCGGCCCGGGCCACCGGCCGCTCGGTCCCGTCGATCCACCCCCAGAGCGACCTCGCGTCGATGCCGCGGGCCCCTTCGAGCCCGGCAAGATCGAGTAGGGTCGGGAAGAGATCGATCAGCCTGGCTTGGGCCTCGATCTCCTGCGGACGGCTCGCAGGCAAGGGCAGCGAGACAATGAGCGGTACGCGCAGGTTGCTCTCGTAGAGATGGCCATGGCTGGCACGACCGTCTTCACCGAGGGCTTCGCCGTGATCCGACGTGACCACCACTGCGGTGCGTTCGCCCAGACCACCGCGCTCCAGCGCGCGCAGGAGGTCGTTGAGGTGCAGATCAGTGAACGCGACCGCGCTGTCGTAGAGGTCCGACGGCAACTCACCCAGTTCCGCGGGAAGCGGGAGCGAGGCACCGCCGCCCGGCGAGGCGAGCCGCCAAGTGCTATGTCCGACGAATCCCTCGGCCGGCGTCGCTCCTGCCCCCTCGGAGACCGCTTCGAATCCCGCCGGTAGAGCGGAGAACGCCGAGAAGAAGGGTTGCCGAGCCCGGTTCGGCGTGTGTACCTCGAAGGTGTGGAAGAAGAGAAAGAACGGCTCCGAGCGTCGCGCTTCGAGCCAGCCGATAGCACGCGCGATGTGCGTCGAGAGCTCCTCGTCCCGATCCCTCGCGGCTGGCCAAGTCACGTAGGAATCGAAGCCTTGCGCAAATCCGTAGAGCGGGTGAACGAATCCACCCCCGGTGATCGCCTGGCAGAAGTAACCGGCCGCCCTTAGCCGCTCGGCCAGGAGTTCGAACTGCTCTGTGCGCGCAGCGAAGGTGTCGAAGTTCGCGGGATGTCGAATTGCATCGAGGCCGGTGAACAGCGAGAAGTGGGACGGCAGCGTCCACCCCGAAGGAGCGATGACGTTGCGGAAGACGGTGCCCCTCCGGGTGGCCCAAGCGTCGAGGTTCGGCGTCGTACGCCTCTCGTACCCGTAGAGCGAAAGTCGATCAGCACGCAAGGTGTCGACGACGATCAGCACGATGTTGGGCCGCTCCGCCGTGGTCGCCTGCTCGCTGCGAACCTCCGGATGGGCCCAGAGACTCAGCGGCGGGACCAGCTCGTCACGATCGGTGTGAGCGCGGAGCAGAACCTCCACCTCTTGCGCCGCCCAGGCGCCCAGGTCCAACTCGACGTCGCGCCACCTCGCTTCCCCACCTCCCTCGACACGTTCGAACCAGAGCTCCTCCTCCGGCCGACCCGGAGCACGAACGTGCGCCGAGAACCTCGCCACCGGGCCAACGGCTCCGAGCACGCCGACGCCGAATCGCAGCTTTCCCCTCTCGGGCACGCGCAACCGCCGCGCCAGGTCGCCGCTCGCCGGAGCGACCAACACGCTGCGCAGATCGTCCGCCAGCGTCGCCTTCCAAGGGTGCGCTGCGAGCTCCTCCAGGCGGTCTGGCGTCAGCGTCGGCCGGCCGACCACGACCCGTCGCAGCGAAACCAACTCACCCGGTGCATTGGTCAGCTCGAGGGCGAGATCGACCGGGCGCCCCTGCGGAAGCGCGCCGGAGAGGTCGAAGCGGAATCGGTCGCCCGCGACGCCTTGCGCCCAGAGCCGGTCGAGCTCGCGTCGGCCGATGGGCTCCTCGCCCTCGCTCCAGGTCAGGCTCAGTCTCCCGCGCTCCAGTCCTCCCAGCGAGACTTCGACGACCCCGGCCTCGTCCGCGGTGAAGCGACGCTGGAGCCTGAGCCGCGGGTTTCCCTCGCGAGGTCGCAGGACGATCCCCTCCGGCCCGCCTTGCCCGAGGATCTCTGCTCCTTCGAGGACCGCTCCGGTGGGAGATTCGGCGCTGGTGAAATCCAACTCGAGGACCGGATCGACCGCGAAGATCTCGTCGGGACGGAGCCGCTGCTCGCTCATGGTCTCGATCCAACGCAGCGGAAGCGAAGCCCCTTCGGGCTGCCGACAGCCGGCCGCGAAGACCAGCACGCAGAGGCAGCCGAGCGCCTGCGCGCGACTCACCGCTGGCCCGACTCGAGCTGCGCGGCGGACGCCGCCGCCAGGATTTCGGCCTTGACCGGCACCCCGGTCCGGGGATCGAGGTGAATCGGATCGACGAACAGCTCTTCGTGGCCGGTGATCTGCGCATCGAGGTCGACGAAGGGAACCCCCTCTTCCGCCGCCACCCGCCGAATCAGGGCGCCGGCCTCCTCCATGTGCTGGATCCACCGGGCACCGCCCCACTCGAGACGCGCTCGCGAATAGGGCTCCGAGGCGAGAAGCACCACCGACCCGGCGCTCCGCGCCAGCTGGATCAGGTCGCGCAGGTTGCGCTCCATGGGCGCGAGCTCCTCGGAGCGCAGCGGACGCGAGAGTGCCCCGGGGCGCTGGATGACGTGCGTGAGCTCGATCGTGGGCTGGCGGCCAGCTCGCGACCAGGCGAGCCACTTGACCAGCGCGTAGCTGTTCCACCCCGCCATGAGAGCCGCGTCCGGGCGCCGCGCGGGCCGAGTCAGCACGCCGAAGGCATGCGCGTAATCGGCGCGAAACTCGGGGTAGCCCCGGACCTTGATCTCGTTCGCGCCCGTCAGCACGATCAGCAGATCAGGCTCGGCGGACCGCACGTTGAGCAGGTAGTTGATCAGGATCTGGGTGGTCGTCCAGGCCGGATTGCCGAAGTTCAGAACTTCGACCGTTCGCTCCGGGAATCGCCGGGCCAGGAGTTCCTGGAGCAGTTTGACGTACCCGTCCTGAGTGGTCGAGCCTCCGAGACAAGCGATGCGATAGGTGCCCGGAGGCTTGGGCACGGCGTAGTCGGGCCCGAGGAAACCCAGCTCGTTCGTTCCCTCGAGGGCCGGGTTGTTGGTCAGGATCAGGAACGGATGCGGAACGAGGAGCGGAGAGCTCTCGAAGAGGTACCGCGTCCGGAAGGTCCTCATGGGCTCGCCCCAGCCCGGCAGCGCGGCGACCAGAGCTGCTCCTCCCTCGAACGCCAGGTAGCAGAGCGTGAGCGAAGAGCCCAGCAGGAGCCGCCGGGCCCGCCGGGCGGACTCTTGCCGCCGAGGCTCGGCGCGCGCGAGCCTCGCGACCTCTGCCATCCACGAGAAGACGAGGACCGCACCGGCCAGGAGACCGGCCAGCGAGCAGATCCAGCGCCCTCCGGGGGGCGCGTGCATGGCTGCGACCGGTCCGGCGGCGATGCCGGAAAGGAGAATGGCTCGAGTTGCGTTCCGGTTCATTCGGCGCGCTCGCCCAGATACGAGAAAGGGCAGCTCCGGCAAGGAGCTGCCCTCCCAATGAGGCTTCGAGACGAGGGCGAAGGCTTAGCGATAGGACTCGTAGCCGTCGAACTTGTAGGTGCCCGTGCCGGTAAAGGTGTCGAAGGCGAAGAAGCCGGCACGAACCTGGTCGATCTCGGTGTTGAAATTGTCGAGGTTCGTAGTGTCGAACTCACTGCCGCCCGTGCCGAGCTTGCGGCAGTGCAGACGGCCGTCGTTGCTCGACGCCGAGGTCGCGCGCCACCACTCGCACTCGATCTGATTGAACGCTGGGTTACCCTGATAGGCCTGGTGGAAGAACCCGCCGACGAACCGGTAGTTGCCGGCGCCACTCGACTCCTTGCTCCACGCGACGAAATGGAGGTTGCCGGTGTCCGGAACGCGCTGCACGAAGAACACCACGTGCGCACCTTCGCCGTCCTTGTTGAGGTGCATCATGCGGAAGTAGTTGTTGTTGATCGGCGCGCCCTGGTTGATGGTCATGCCGCCCAAGCTCATCCGCCAGCGGACCAGGAAGTGAGTCTCGTCCGTCGGGTGATCGCTGCTGACGAAGGTGTTGGAAGAGTTGTTGGCGATCGTGACCTGCGCTCCGAAGGTGCCCTCGAGCGCCGAGCCCGCGTTGACCGTGATGCCGTTCTGCGCCTGGGAGGCGGAGGCCGCGAAAGCAAGGACCGCGAACACTGCCAGAATGCTCAAAACACTTCGCTTCATGAATTCCTCCTCGGGGGTCTTCCCCGCTTGAGTGGCCCCTGGCCTTTTACCTAATTCTCTCTGACGCGAAAACGAAAGCCATGATACTACCCTCCGGCAAGAAATCTAAGCCTCTCGAAACAAAGAACTTCAACTCGACGCCGACGCACGGCGGTGACAGTTCAGGGCGCCGCAGTTCAGGGTGCATCGGTCCATGACCCGGCGGTCCTGTGCCGCTTTGGCACCGGCCCACAAGTCGCGCAACGTGGCGTGGCGCACGTTGCCGACGAAGGGATCGGAGAGGATGGCCGCCGTGTTGAAACAGAGCGCCACGTTGCCCTCGGTGTCGACGATCAAATTGCGCTCGTGGGACCCGCACACCGGTTGGGTGGTCCGGAAATCTGGATCCCGGATGTAGCTCGCGATCCAGTCGAGGTCGGCGGGCTGCTTGACCAGGAATCCATTCTCATCGTGGTGCTCGAGCACGAAGCTGCGGATCTCGGCGATTGCCTGCTCCTTCGCTTCGCGGGTATGCCAGAAGTGTCGCTCGAAGAAGACGTCGCGCTCCGGATGGCGATTCGCGAAGGTCCGCGCGAGGATCTGGAAGTCCACGTGATCCGCGCCGATCCCACGGCAGAACTCGAGGTAATCGGCGAGCTCACCCACGTTGCGGTCGAAGACGACGCAGGCGACGATCACCCGCGGCGACCCGGTTCGAGCCCGCGTCTCGGCCAGCAGTCTCACCGCACCCACGGCCTGCTCGAAGGCTCCGCGCACACCGCGCGTGAAGTCGTGGAGCTCGGGCCGGTGGCTATCGAGCGAAACCGAGACGATGGAAATCCCGGATTCCGCGAGCGCCTGGGCTGTCTCCCTATCCCCGATCTGTGAGCCGTTGGTCACGATCAGGCAGGGAAGGCCCGCCGCACGGCAGGCGCCGCCCAGCTCCATGAGCTGGGGCAGATCGAGCGTCACCTCGCCCCCTTGCAGGACGACCGTGCCCCCCGGCGACATGGCCGCGAACTCGCCGATCAGCGCGACGCGTCGGGCCCCCGTGAGGCGATCCCGTCGATCCTCGTTCTGCCAGATGTGACAGTGCTTGCAGCGATAGTTGCAGACGTTGCTCGTGCTCATGCCGAGATAGAGCACGCTGGGGGACTGTCGCCGAGGATCGAACCGCGCAGATTCCTGCGCCTCCTGCACGAGCTGGTCCGGCGCTGGCGTCATGGCGCGGCGATGGTAGCAGCGTCCGAGAGCGGCGCGCTGCACTCGTCGACCCGGCGCACGAACGGTCGGGCCGCGTCCGCGAGCAGAGCCCGGCGATCGCCATCCAGGCGCACCAGCCCGTTCTCCCGGAGGCGAACCCAGTGGTAGCGATCGATCGGCAACCCCCAACAGCGGATGCTCGCCCGGACCTCACGGCTCAGCAGCCCCAGAGCCTGGGCGCGCGCCGGATCGAAGGACATCTTCTGACCCTGCCGGCCGGCGTCGCTCTGCGTCAACCACTCCGCGACCGCCCGTCTCGTGGGCCCGTTGAGGTCCTCCCAGGGCACCGCGGTGGCGTGAGCCCGGCTGTAGAGGAGCCACGAGCTCACGGTGATCGCCGAGGCCGCCAAGAGCGCAAGCATCGCCCGGCGCGGCCTCGCCCCGCCCGCCGCGACCGCCAGCGGCGCAAAGGTCGCGACCACCAGAACCCATTGCGGGCCGATCAAGTAGCGCACCAGCGGCCAGGCGTAGACCACGAAGAGCACGGTCGTCACCAGGATCCAGAGCCCGATCGATCTGGCCAGCGCGGCCTCCAGGCTGGCCACCCGAGCCCGCCGCAAACCCCAGATCGCCAGCGACACCCAGCCGAGCACCGGCCAGCCGTAGCCCAGATAGTGCCAGGGCACCAGTCCTGGAATCCCGAGAAGGGTCTTCGCCGCCACCTCGCCATGCGGAACGAGCGGCTGGCCCGGACCGCGCGGCCGATCCGGATTGCCCTGCCAGGCGTACTCGAGCCGGAAGTCGGAGATTCCCGGGTGCTTCTCGGCGGGGTTCCAGAAGGAGTAGGCGGTCCAGCGCCAGACGGGATAGCCCGAGCGTCCGAGCAGCGCGACGACGGGAAGTACCGCGATCGCTGCGCCGAGGAGCATCCAGGGCAGGGTCCGGCGCGCCGCCGTGACGCCGCGGCGCGCGAGCCAAACCAGGATCGGAAGTCCCCCCATCGCGAGGAGCGCGGCCGAGACGGGGCGCAGCGCTGCGACGCCTACCCACCCGGCCCCGCCGAGCGCGCAGAACAGGGCGCTGCGGCGTCCGGCGCCGTCCAGTCCCAGCATCAACGCGGCAACGGTGAAGAGCGAGGCCAGGAGCGTAGCCTCGTCGCTGAGCAGAGTCGAGCCGAAGTTGGACGAGAACGGGGCGATGATCCACGCGGCTCCGGCCGTCAGTGCGACCCCTCCCACCAGGAGCAGGTTCGCGATCGACATCCGTGGCCGGCGCCGCCAGGCGAACCCGGCGACGACCGCCGCCACGGCGATCGATGCGGGCCAGCCGAGGAGCGCGCTGACTCGCCACAATTGGTCGCCGGGCACCCCGAGGCGGACCGCCGGAGCCAGGAGCATCGAGAACCCCGGCGAGTACATCGGCCGTGCGTCGAGCGGACCGAGGTGGAGCACGAACCGACCCTCTTCGGCGATCGAGTACGCGCCCGCCGCGTACTCCACCGGATCGGGATAGAGCGCCATCTGCTCCCCCCAGTTGCCGCCGCGCGCGAGGCGGAGCCAGACCACCAGGAGCAGCAGCAATCCCGCGACCAGGAGCGCGATGCCGAGGGCCACGAGCTTCGCCGGCTCGAGCCGCGAGACGGCGTACCTTGGGTGCTCGCCTGCGCGGGTCATCTTCCCGCCATCGCCTTGCTCAGCACCCCGAGGTACCACCGCAATCGATAGACCAGCCGACGCAGCGCCGGTTCGCCCCGAAGCCGAAAGCGGAGAAAGACCCGATGGTGCTCGAGAAACGGCAGCGCCACTCCGGCCCAGTGCAGCAAGGCCATCGGCCTCAGCGCGCCGTCCCACGGCTGGAAGTAACGATCACCGCGCCGCACCACTTCGCATCGATACCAGGATCGCGGCGCGAACTCCGGGAGGAGCTCGAGCAGGGCGTGGACGCGCAGCCCCTGCTCCACGGCGAGCCAGTTGAAGAACGCCTGCTCGACGTTGCGCGAGAACTCGGGGAGCAGGCGCAGCGCGGGCGCGAAAGACGCCTCCACCCGCTCGCGAGGCAGCGCTCCCCTCCGCGACATGAACATCCCCGCGTTGAAGCCCTTCGAGCCCGCCGCGATCATCGCCTCGCGGAACGGGCCGGGCCGAAAGACCTGGTCGATGTCGGAGTTGTAGTAGACGAAGTCGCTCGCGGAGTGGGAGAACGTCTCGAGCCAACGCTCGAGATGCGGCCCCAGCACCACGATATCGGCGTCGAGGTAGAGGAAGTGCTCGAACGGACCCCAGAACGTCGCGAGCTTCCTGAAGTAGCGGATCTCCACCTCGCGATCGGTCAGCGTCGCGCCGAGCCGATCGAGCTCGACCAGGCTGGCGTCCCGCCACACGACGGCTCCGTTCCGTGCCGCGATCGACTCCACCCGCTCCAGGCGATCGTCGAAGGGGATGACGCACACCGGCAGCGCGGGATGGTGGAGGCGAAGGCTCCGCAGACAGGCTTCGAGCCACTCCGCGGTGACGTCGTTCGCCAGGACATAGACCCCGAATCCTCCCACCCGTGACTCTCCTCGTCCGCCCGCTTCGCCGTTGATGCTAGTCTCGATTCGCGCACATGTGGCCCTGGATCCGCCGCCAGTTGGGGACCCTGCGCCGTCTCGTCGCCACCCGCCCAGCCGAGGATGCTTCCGCCGCCGAGCCGGTGCGCTGGCGGTGGAGTGGAGCGGGTCACGCTGCCGACGACTCGGTGCTCCTGGTCGAGCTCGCTCCCCGTGCGAGCTGGGACCTGGGGGCCGCGCGGCGCTGGCAGGCAGGGCAATCCTACCGGCCTCTCTGGCTCCGCCGCTTGAATCGGCAGGCGGAGTCCAGCGAGCTGCTCGACCCCTCCGGCGAGCTCGCCCCGCTCGATGCGCTTCCCGCGACGCGCTGGCGCGCCTTCGTGCGCACGCTCTTCGCGGGCGCCGAGACCGCGATCGAGTCCGCCGTCCTGGTCGTCGCGAGCGAGCAGGTGGACCGCGTCGATCTCGACCTCGAGCCGGCTGCAGCGGACGGGGAGACCGCGGGATCGGTCTCGGTCTACCGCAGCGATCGCTTCGTGTTCGACTTCGTCCGGGAGGAACTTCGTCCGCTCGCCCCCGGAGCCCTGATCAAGCGGCTCCCGCTGCGTTCGGCGTCCCCACCAGGGAGCGCCGCGCCCGGCGGACGCGCCGGATGGCGCGGTCCCTACACCAGCGACCGGCAGCTCCCCGAGCCGCTCGAGGTCGCGGTTCTCGACGCCGCCACGCTCCGCCGCCCCGGGCCTCCGGCGTCCGCCCCCCGGATCCTCGTCCTCGCCCCCTTCCTCGCCCGGGGCGGCGCCGAGCACACTCTCTACGAGACCACCCGCTGGCTCGCCGTGCGGGGCGATTTCGAGTTCGTCTTCGCGACCCTGGCGCAGCACCGTCGAGAGCTCGGCGACCGGCGGAACGACTTCCGCACGGTCAGCCCCCTGATCTACTCCCTGGGCGACCTGCTGCATCCCGGAGCGATGTACGGCGCGCTGCTCTCCCTCGTCGACACGCTCGGCATCCGGCTGCTCTACAACGCGAACGGGTCGACCCTGTTCTACGAGTTCGCGCGCCGTCTGCGCCGCGACCGGCCCGGGCTGCCGATCGTCGACCACCTCTACGACCACCGGGTGGGCTACATCGACTGGTACACCGCTGACCTGGTCTCGACGGTCGACTGGTGCGTCGCCGAGAACCACCCGATCGCCGAGACCCTGGTCGCCGGGCACGGCTGGCGACGCGAGCGTGCTCCGGTGCTCTGGCCCTGCGGCCGCCCGCCGAGCGCCTTCTCCGTCGGGGCGGAGCGGGCCGCGATCCGCGGTCGCCTCCGCCGCGAGCTGGGCGTCGAGGACGAGCGGCTGCTGGTGCTCACCGCAGCGCGCGCCCACCCGCAGAAGCGGCCCTTCGACTGGCTCCGGCTGGCGGAACGGCTGCGCGACCGGCCTTTCGACTTCCTCTGGGTCGGGGGCGGCGACCTCGAACAGGAGCTCGATCGCGCATTGGCCGGCGCCACTACCCGGCACGCGCGCCGACTGCCCTTCCGCGACGACATCCCCGAGCTGCTGCTCGCCGCCGATGTCGGCTGTCTGGTCTCCGAATTCGAGGGTCTGCCGGTCTTTCTGTTGGAGTCGCTGCAGGCCGGCCGGCCGTTCGTCGCGACCGACGTCGGCGACATCGCGCGCGTGCTGCGGCCGAGCGGCGCCGGGAGGCTGGCGGGCCAGCCCGGCGACCTCGACGGACTCGAGCGGGCGCTCCTCGAGCTGCTCGACCCGGCGGCGCGCCGCGCCGCCGGCGCGGCAGCGAGCCAAGCCGGCGAGCAGTTCGGCGTCGAGGCCTGCGCGGACCGCTACGCGGCTCTCTTCCGCACGGCCATGGCGGGCTGATGCCCTGGCGCCGTCTGCGGGGCGAGGCGGAAGGGCTCTTCTGGCAGCTCACCGCACCGCTCCGCGCCCGGCTGCGTGCGCTCCGCTCTCGCCTCGCTCTCGCCCGCTGGCGCCGGCGACGCCGCAGCGACGAGGTCCCGTTCCGCGTCGCCGTCGGGAGACCACTCGCCGAGGCACTGCCGCTCTCGGAAGCGGCTTCGCCGAGCTCGCCGGCCATCGCCGTCCAGTTCGCTCCGGGAGCGGATTCCGCTGCCTGGGAGCGCCTGCTCGCGCGCCAGAGCGAGAGCGCCTGGAGCCGCGAAGCGAGCGCTTCCGAGCCCGCCTGGACGCTGACCCTCGCCGGCTCGCCCCGTTTCACCCCGCCGCGCGCCGCTCTCGAGACGCTGCTGCTCGCCGGTGAGAGCGCCGACCTCGACTGGGTCGGCAGCGCCGACCGCGAGCTCCTGCTGCTCCGCCGGCCACGATCGGGGAGAGCGGCCACCGCGCGACTCGGCCGCCTCCTCCCCTTCCCCCCAGCGGCGCCCGCGCCCGCCGTCGCCGAACCGTGGGCGATCGCCGGCGATCACTGGCTGCTCGGAGCGCCCCCGGCGGACGGCGTGCTCGAGCTCTCCGCGCGAGCTCTCGCCGGACGGCTACCGCTCCACCCGTCGCGCGATCGAGCGACGGCGCTGCTCCTGCTGCCCTACCTGGCGGTGGGCGGCGCGGAGCGTCTGCTGCTCGACTACGCCGCCGCCGTCGCCGGGCGGCGGAGCCTGCTCGCGGTGACCACCGAGCCGCACCAGCCAGAGCTCGGGAATCGCCTCGCGGAGGCCGACCGGCTCTTTCCGGTCTTTCCCCTCGGTGACCTGCTGCCGCGCGAGCTGCAGCTCGACGCGCTCACCGCGCTGCTCGAACGGCACCGGGTCGACGCCCTCGCCTGCTGGAACGGCTGCACGCTCTTCTACGACGCGGTCGAGACGCTCCGGCGGCGTTTCCCGCGCCTGCGGATCTCGCATCAGCTCTTCGACCATCGGGTGGGATGGATCCGCCGCCTGACTCCGCAGCACCGCCGGGCGATCGACTGCCATCTCGCGGTGAATCGGCTGATCGCCGACGAGCTCGAGCGCGGCCAGGGCGTGCCACGGGAGCGCATCGCGCTGGTGCGCCACGGCATCGCTCCACCCCCGGCGGAGCAGCCGGCGCGCCGCCGGGAGCTGCGCGCCGAGTTGGGAATCACCGGGGACGTCCCCTTGATCGCGAGCTTCATTCGCCTGCACCCCCAGAAGCGGCCCTTCGACGTCCTGGAGCTCGCCCGCCGGTTCCGGCCCGAAGAGGCCCGCTTCCTCCTGGTCGGCGGCGGACCGCTCGACGCGGCGATCGACGCCGAGCTCGCCCGCCGGCCGCTGCCCCAACTGCTGCGCCGGCCGCTCGAGCCGCATCCCGAGCGCTGGCTCGACGCGGTGGATCTCTGCCTGCTCACGTCGCAGCACGAGGGGCTGCCGCTCTTTCTCCTCGAGGGCATGGCGCACGGCCGGCCGGCGGTCGCGACGGCGGTCGGCGAGATTCCGGAGCTGCTGGCGCCGGGCGGCGGCCAGTTGGCCGGACCCGGGGAGCTCGCCGGCCTCGAGCGCGCGCTGCGGGCGCTGCTCGATCCTGCGACCCGGCGCCGGGCCGGGGAGATCGCCCGGCGGACGATCGCCGACCGCCACGCGCTCGAGCGTTTCGTCGAGGAGACCGACGCCGCGCTCTTCGGCGAGGTGGCGCGATGAGCGCACCAGCGCTGGTCTCGATCGTCGTTCCGTCGTTCAACCACCGGAGCTTCGTCGGCGAGGCGATCGCGAGCGCGCTCGCGCAGAGCTATCCCGCGCTCGAAGTGGTGGTGGTCGACGACGGATCGACCGACGGCAGCCAGGAGCTGCTGCGCGCGCTCACCGCCGACCCGCGCGTCCGCCTGCTGGAACAGGAGAATCGCGGCGCGCACGCGGCGATCGCCCGCGGGCTCGAGCTGGCGCGTGGCGAGGTGCTCTTCGTGCTCAATTCCGACGATGCGTTCCCGCCGCGGCGGGTCGAGCGCTTGATGGACGAGCTGGCACGGCATCCGGAGGCGGCCGCGGCCTGTTCGTGGATCGAGATCGTCGACCAGGCCGGCGCGGTCATCGGCCGGAAAGAGGCCTGGCGGAATCTCCCCCCCTGGCCGCAGCCCGAGCCGGGTCCCGGCCTGAACGACCTGGCGCGACCCGAGCTCGCCCTGCTGGCCGGCAACTTCGTGGCGACCACCTCCAACCTCGCGCTGCGGCGCGCGCTGCTCGGCGAGCTCGAGCTGTTGCCGCTGCGCTACTGCCACGACTGGGACCTCGCCCTGCAGCTGGCCCGCCGTGGCCTGCGCGTCGTCGAGGAACCGCTCGTGGTCTACCGCGTGCACCCGGCGAACACGCTGCGCGAGGGGGCGGATGCCGCCGCGGGCGAGGCGCGCATGCGCTACGAGATTCTCTGGGTCGTGGCGCGCCACGCTCCGGCGTTGCTCGCCGAGGCGGCCCGCCAGGGGATCGACCGGAGCGACCTGCGGGCTCGTTTCCGACGCTCGGCGCCCCGCTTCGCCTGCCCCGAGGTGGCGCATGCCCTGCTCGCCCAGAGCGCGCTCGGCCCCGGCGAGGCCTATCGCGCGCTGCTCGGTGAGCATCATCCGTTCCGCCGCGCGGCGCTCGCCCGCTTGCGCGAGGTCGCGGATCGGGCCGGGGCCGCGACCGCCGGGTGATACCCTCGGCGCCGATGTCGGTGGTGACGTCGCGGCCCGGTCCGCTCTCGGTGGTCATTCCGTCGCGGGATCGTCCGGCGATCCTCGAGCGCACCGTCGCCGCCCTGGTGGAGTTGCGCGGCGAGGTGGAGGCGCTCGACCTGGTCGTGGTCGACGACGGCTCGCGCCGACCCGCGCCGCCGCCGGCCGTCCCGTCCGAGCCGGCGAGCCGCTGCCGCCACCTTCGTCTGCCGCCGAGCGGGCCCGCGGCGGCGCGCAACCGCGGCATCGCCGAGGCACTCCACGAGCGCGTCCTGCTGCTCGGCGACGACACCCGCCCGGCGGCCGGCTGCCTCGCCCGTCACGCTGCGGCCGACGGGGGGTTGCAGGGCCGCATCGAGTGGGATCCTCGCCACCCGGCGACTCCGGTGATGCGCTTCCTCGCTCCGGCCGGCCCGCAGTATTGGTTCGTCGGCCTGAGCACCGGCGGCATCCTCCCCTTCACCGCACTCCTCGGCTCGAACTACTCGGCGCCGCGCGCCTGGTTTCTCGCCGAGCCGTTCGACGAGGGCTTTCCCGACGCCGCTTTCGAGGACACCGAGCTCGCCTGGCGCTTCCGGAAACGAGGGTTCGTCAGCCGCTACGACGCCGAAGCCCTCTGCTGGCACGATCACCTCTACGAGTCGCTCGAGCCCTTCCTCGAGCGCCAGGAGCGGGCGGGCCGGGCAGCGCGCTACGCGGTCGAGCGCCACGCGGCGCTCGCCTGGTGGGCGCTGGTCAAGCCGCTCGTCCTCGACCTCGCACGGCGCGCCGGGGTGAGCGCCCTCGCACCGCAGGCCCGGGAGTGGGATCGACGCTGTCGGCGCGCCTACCTGCGCGGCTTCTTCCGGCGCACCGGGTCCCTCGCCCGGGCGGAGGCGCGGTGAGCCGGCCGCGTTTCTCGGTCGTCATGCCGACGTTCAATCGCCGCGAGGCGCTGGCGCGCACGCTCGCGGCGTATGCGCAACAAGCGCCCGCGACACCAACCTTCGAAGTGGTGGTGGTGGACGACGGCTCGACCGACGGCAGCGCCGAGCTGCTCGCCAGCTGGCCGGTCGATCGCTTTCCCATCCAGGTCACACAGCAGGGCAATCGTGGCCCAGCCGCGGCGCGCAACCGCGCCCTGGCCCTGGCATCGGGTGAGATCGTGCTCTTCACTGGCGACGACATCGAGCCGGCCACGGACTTCCTCGTCCGCCACGATGCCGCGCATCGCGCTTCGCCCGACGGTCGAACCGCCTTCTTCGGCCGTATCGCCTGGCCCGCGCGCCTGGCGACCACCGCGACCATGCGGCACGTCACCGGACGCGGTGCGCAGCAGTTCAGTTTCCACTACCTCGAGGACGGCGGCGAGTACGACTACCGGCACTTCTACACCGCGAACGTCTCGGTTTCCCGCGCGCTCCTGATGCGCGAACCCGGGCCTTTCAGCGAGGACTTTCCCGCCGCGGCCTTCGAGGACGCGGAGCTCGCCTATCGCCTGACCCGACACGGCCTGAAGCTGCGCTACCTGGCGGGCGCGCTCGCCTGGCACTGGCATCACTACGACGCGCGGACCTTCTTTTCACGCCAGGTGCGTTGCGGCGAGATGGCCGACCTGCTGATCGCCAAGCACCCGGCGACCCGGCGCGACCTCGACCTCGCTCTGCTCCGGCTCGTGCATTGGCGCAGTTGGCTGGTCGAACGGTTGGGACGGGGTCGCCTGCGCGCCCTCGCCCGGGAGTTGCCGGCGCGGCTCGACGAGGCGCTGGCGCTCGCCGTAGAGCTCGATGGGGGCGACGACGCGGCAGCGGAACCGATGCTGCTCGCCCTCTTCCGCTTCGGCTTCCTCGCCGGGGTGGCGCGTCGGCGCTACGCCTCGCCGGTGGCGCGCCGCGTCGAGGCTGCGCTCTTCGCCCGGCTGCTCGACGGACCGGTGGCCCGAGCGCGCCTGACGACGCCTGGCTAGGGCTGGTCTCCCCCCCAACGGTCGGTGTCTCCGGTTTCGAAGCCGTCGACGAAGACCGCGCCGCCGGACACGTAGTCGAGGCATCCCGGCGCCGCCGCCGTGGCCACCACGTAGCTCGACATCTTGCTCGCCACGCGCCCGGCCGAGATCCCGTAGGGGTGTCCGGTTCCGAAGTTGAGCGAGACGTTGGAGTACCCGGGGCTCAGCAGGTGGCAGTAGCTCATGATCGTGCCCACCCCCTGCCCTCCGGCGCCACCGCTCGTCGACCCGACGCCCGGCAGCCTCGACGTGCCCATCGGGCAGGCGCAATTGGTGGTTTGCCAATGCGCGCTCGAGCCCGACCCGAGGCAGGTGTCGGCCGAGCAGTTGGCGCCGTTGCACTGCGTGGTGTAGCAGAAGTCGATCTGATTGGCGTTGCCTTCCAGTCCGGCGTAGCAGTGGGTGTGCGGCGAGCTGAAGTTGTGACCGATCTCGTGCGCCGTGGCCAGAATGTCCCACACCACCCGGGGATCCCAGAGATCGAATCCGCCGTTCATGCTGCCGACGAAGGCATAGGCACCACCGTAGAGATCGGTCGGCGGATTGAGGCCGGTACAGCTGCCTCGGTTGTAGCTGAAGGCGCCGTCGCAGAGCACGCTCAGCCAAGCGACGCCGCCGCCACTTCCCTTGCCCGAGAGCATGATCGCCGCGGTCCGCGCCACCGCGCCGTAGTTGTTGTTCCAGTAGCGCCCGAACTCGTAGAGCGCGCAGAGCGAGCTGGTCTGGGTCCACGGGTCGCTCGCCGTGGTCCGCAGGTGGATCGCCCCCAGGCGGATCGTGGTGCCGATCTCGTCGTCGTAGAGCATCGAGAGAAAAGCCCCGAGATCGACGATGTAGTCGGCGGCGGTCGAGGCGTCGTCGAACAGCTGATAGAACTCGTAGTCGGTCTCGACGGCGTAGACCGCGGTGGCGGCCGGAGCCTCCGGAAGGAGGGCCTGGCCCGCGGGGAGGCGAGTCACGACTCCCGGGAGCTCGATTCCGGCGGCGCCCAGCCCCTCGAGCTCGCAGCGAAACGGCTGCCGCGCCGCGAGCTCGATCGCCTCGACGCGTCGCGCCTCGAGCCGGCCCGCCGCGGCGGCTTCCGGCGAGCCGTGACCGAAGAGCCGGAGTCCGCCGGGTGCGAACGCGAGCCCTCGAAAATCCCCCGTCTCGTGCAGGACGAGGACGGCGCGAGATCCCGGCTCGCCGGCGATTCGACCGCGAAAGAAGAGGGTGCTCGGTGGCGGCAGGCTCCGCGCACCGCCGTCGTCGTGCACCACGACGCGCGCCTCGGACGCCAGGACCTCGAAACGGGCGAGCTCGAGATCGAGACGCTCGCCGGTGACCGCATCCGGGATTCCCTCGAGGAGGAGCGCGCCTCCCGGCGGTACCGCGCGAGCGGCGTCGCGGGCATCCAGGGCGGGCCGTGCCGCGACGAGCGCAGGCAGCAGAACCGGCATCGCGAGGCTGAGCAGAAGTCGAGTGCGGCCGCAGGGCCGGCGCATGAGCGGGCTCCTTTCGCGCTCCCCCTCGAACGCCGGTTGCATTGAACCATGGCCTCCCCGCCGCCGGTCAAGGGACTTCGACCGCCCAATCCCCCAGGGCCATCTCCAGCTTGGCGGCCAGGCGCTCCGGGGCATGGAGCTCGAGCAACCGGCGGCGCCCCGCCAGCGCGCGCTCCGTGGCGCGCTCCCAGTCGCCGAGCAAGCCCCCCAACGCCTCGCGCCACTCTGCGGGCGAGTCCGCCGCCGCGACGAACGGCGCGAGCTCGGTATCGACCCCTGCCACCGCCCAGCGGGTCGCGATGGCTGGAATGCCCTCGGCCATCGCCTCCAACAGCTTGATCGGCGTGCCCGAGCCGGCCCGGAGGGGTACCAGGGCGACATCCGCGCGGCGTAACGTCTCGCCGAGGTCGGCCGGGTCCTCGACCAGCTCTCCCCCCGAGGCCGCGAGGAGCCGCCGGAGCTTGCCGCCAGGACGCGATCCGGCGACCTCGAGGCGCAGTCCCGGCCAGCGCGCCCGCAGCTCCGGCCAGACTTCGGCGAGCAGCCAGCCGATCCCCTCCGCCGTCGGGAAGTAGCCGAGGTTGCCGGTCACGATCAGCCGGGGGCGATCCGGCGGCGCGGCCGGCCGCCCTGTCGCTCGGATGTCTCGCGGCTCGACGGCCAAGGGGAGCAGATGCACTTTCGCTTCGGCGAGGCCCAACCGGTCCACCAGATGCCGGCGGTCGCGCTCGCAGACCACGAATGCACCGGCGCTCGCGGCGACCAGACGACGTTCGTCCGCCACCAACCGGCGGGCCTCCCAGGCGACGATCGGGCGTGCCCACCGGCGCTCGAACGCGGCGCGCCGCTCGAGATTGAGCGACAGGCTGTCGATCAGGTCGACGTAGAAAGGGGTCGACCCCAACTGCGGCGTCACGCTGGCCAGCCGGGCGAGCTGCAAGACGACGCGATCGGCGCGCGGTGCGAGCTCGGCGAGGCGATGGCGGAGGTGGCTGCCGGCGAACAGCGCTCCCTCGAGCGCCCGTCCGCTCCCCAACGCGCCCAGCAGGGCCGGCAGCACCCCCCAGCGCGCCGGCCGATAGCGCTCGATCGCTCCGGCGAGCTCGCCGGCCGCTGCCCCCCGAGCTCCCGGCGCGAGCAGGGTCACCTCGTGCCGCCGCGCCAGCGCGGCGGCGACCTGCAGGGTGCGCAACCGGTGTCCCTTGCGCGGCGGCCAGGGCCAGTCCGTCACGGCGAGCAGGACTCTCACGCACGCTCCACGACGGCGCGGAAGCGCTCGGCGAAGCGCTCGGGCGCGTGATCGCTCGCCAGGCGTGCCCGTCCGCCATCGACCAGGCGAGCGGCCAGCGCGGGATCGCCGGCCAATCGGTCGATCGCGGCGGCGAGCGCCTCGCCCCGGTCGGCGATCAGCAGCTCGACCCCGTCGGAGGCCGCCAGACCGCTCGCCGCAGCGACCGAGGCGACCACCGGAACTCCGCGCGCCCAGGCCTCCAGGATGCGCATGCGTACGCCGGACGCGACGTCGAGCGGCAGCGCCAGCACGGCGCCCGCGGCGAAGGCCGCCGCGGAGTCCTGCGGTGCGGGGTGCGAAACGACGCCGGCCGCGTCGCTGCGCGCGCCGAACAGGTGCAGGCGAGCTCCGGGCCGGCGGTCGCGCAGCCGCGGCCACGCCTCGGCGAGGAAACGCTCGGTCGCACGCCGGTTGGGTTCCCAGCCCGGACTGCCGAAGAGCACGACCGCGGGCGCACCGGGCAGCGGTACGGACGCCGCAGGGAGCCGCGCGGGGAAGGGTGGCGGCAGGCACTCGACGTGGGCCCCGGGGGAGAGCTCGGCCAGCCGGGCGGCGTCGAGCGGCGCGACGGCGATCGTCGCGCTGGCCGCAGCGACCGCCGCGCGCTCGGCGGCGGCGAGGCGTCGGGCTTCGCGGCGCAGCACGAGCCCGGTCAGGCCCGCCCGGCGCTCGCCGAGCTGGCGCCAGAGATCCCACTCCACGTTCTGGGCGCGCAGATAGCGCGGCACACCGCGCGCCGCCGCCGGCGCGCTCTGGGCGAAGGCCTGCAGCTGCTCGGCGACCACGCCGTCGAAGGTCTCACGCGCGAGCTCGCCGGCGACCGCCGCACCGATCGCCGCACGGGTGTGGCGAGCGAGCGAGTAGGCCTCCCCCAGGACGGCCGAGCGCAGCCAGGCGAGCACCCGCGGGCGCGGCGCGACCTCCACCCAGCGGACCGCGCAGGTCGCGGCGAGCGCGGTCCGCGCCGCGTCGGCGGCGCCGGAGTCCGGCGTCGGCGCCACCAGGCGCAGCGCGACCCCCGAGCCGGCGAGCGCGCGCAGCGACTCGAGCAGCAGCAGCCGCCCGCCGTCGTGGGGTGGCCAGGGTGACTTGGTGGCGATCCAGAGGAGACGCACGGCGCGTTCCTCCGCAGCTTCACACGAGCTGCAGGAGGTGGCCCAGTTTTTCCCGTTTGGTGCGCAGGTAGTCGCGCGAGGCGTCGCTCGGCGGGATCTCGAGCGGCATGCGCTCCACGATCTCCAGCCCGTAGCCCGAGAGGGCGATGAACTTGCTGGGATTGTTGGTCATCAGGCGCATCCGCTCGACCCCCAGATCGCGCAGGATCTGCGCGCCGATCCCGTAGTCGCGCAGGTCGGCGCGGAAGCCCAGCCGTTCGTTGGCCTCGACGGTGTCGTGGCCCTGGTCCTGCAGCTCGTAGGCGAGCAGCTTGTTGAGCAGTCCGATGCCGCGCCCCTCCTGCAGCAGGTAGAGCAGCACGCCACGGCCGGCGGCCTGGATGCGGTCGAGCGCCTGCGCCAGCTGCGAGCCGCAATCGCAACGCGTCGAGCCGAAGATGTCGCCGGTCAGACACTGGCTGTGCACCCGCACCAGCACGGGCTCGCCGCCGCGCACGTCGCCCAGGGTGAGCGCGAGATGCTCCTCGCCCGTCGCGTCCGAGCGGTAGGCGTGAATGACGAAATCTCCCCAGCGGGTGGGCAGCCGGGGCGAGGCAATGCGGCGCACGAAGCCCTCGTGCGCCAGCCGGTAGCGGATCAACTCGGCCACGGTGAGGATGCGCAGCTCGTGCCGCCTGGCGAAGGGAATGAGGTCGGGAATCCTCGCCATGGTCCCGTCCTCGTTCATGATCTCGCAGATCGCCGCCGCCGGCGTCAGGCCGGCGAGGCGGGCGAGATCCACCGAGGCCTCGGTCTGGCCGGCGCGTTTGAGCACGCCGCCCCGCCGTGCGCGCAGTGGAAAGACGTGCCCGGGGCGCAGCAGGTCCTGCGGCCGGGTGGCGGGATCGACCGCCGTGCGAATGGTCGCCGCCCGGTCGGCGGCCGAGATTCCGGTGGTGATCTTGCCGCGCGCCTCGATCGAGACGGTGAAAGCGGTGCCGAACGGCGAGGTGTTCTCGCGCACCATGGGCGGCAGGTCGAGCTCGTCACAGCGCTCCTCGGTGAGCGCCAGGCAGACCAGCCCGCGGCCGAAGCGGGCCATGAAGTTGACCGCCTCCGGGCTGACGTGCTGCGCCGCGATCGCCAGGTCCCCCTCGTTCTCGCGGTCCTCGTCGTCCACCAGGATGACGAAGCGGCCGCGACGGAACTCCTCGACCGCCTGTTCGACGGCGGCGAAGGGGGGGACGTCGAGGGGGTTGCAGCCCATGGAGGAAGAATCGTAGCGCACTTGCTCAGAACGGATTGCCGATGCTGAAGAACCAGACGTAGGGGTCCTCGAAGGGCTCGCGTTCGAGCTTCCAGCCGATCTCGAAGCGCAGTGGCCCGATCGGGGAGAGGTAGCGCACCCCGGCTCCGGCGCCCCACTTCATCTCCCCCGGCCGCACGTCCTGGTAGCGCTCCCAGACGTTCCCGCCGTCCACGAAGATCGCCCCGCCGAAGGCGCCGGCGATCCGGAACCGGTACTCCAGGTTGACCAGCGCCAGACCGCCCCCGCCCAAGGGGAAGACGTCGTCGCCGGCCGGATCGGTGAGCACCAGGGTCTCGTTCAGGATGCCCAGCTCGTCGCGCGTGTAGGCCCGATGGCTGGTCCGGCCGCCAGCGTAGAAGAGCTCAGCCGACGGCACGCTCGCGACGAGCACGTCGCGCGGGGTGGGCAACCCGTCGTTGCCGAGCGGCTCGATCGCCCCGCCGCGCAGACTCGCCGCGAGAACGCCGCCGCGCCGGCCGAACGGCAGGTACGCCGAGCCCTGCGCGAACAGCTTGAGGAAGTTGGCCTCGGCGGCGGCGAGCGGGAAGGCGTACTCGACCTGCACCGAGCTCGACCAACCGCGGGTCGGGTCGATCGGGTCGTCCCGGCGGTCGTGCAGCAGGATCGGCGTCACGCTCATGACCCGGGCATTGCGCGCGTCGAGCGGGATCTCGTCGTTGAACTCGCCGGCGTCCTGCTCGACGATCCGGTAGTCGAAGAAGAGGCTGTAGCGGGTGACCCCGAGCTGGCGCCGGAGCTCGACTTGACCACCGGTGCGGTCGACGTCGAAGTCGGGCCGCACCTCGCTCTCGTCGTAGGCCATCGCCCGCCATTCCACCGGCCAGGAAGCGAGGTACGGCTGGCCATAGGAGATCCGGAGGCGGTGCTCCTTGTCGCCGCCCAGGGCGCTGAGCTCGATCGACTCGAGGCGCCCGAGACGGTTGACCTGGGAGAATCCGAGCAGCCCCCGGACGCCGGCCTCCGAGTCGTAGCCGAGACCGAACGTGGCGCTGCGGGTCTTGCCCTCCTCGACCTCCACCACCACCTCGCGCGCCTCGCCGACCTCGGCCGCCGGCGGCACCCGGACCTCGACGCGCGAGAAGACGCCGAGGGCATAGAGAGCGCGCTGCTGGTCGAGCAGGCTCTGTCGGCTGATCGGATCCCCTGGACCGATTTCGACGAAACGGCGCAGCACCTCGGGTCGGGTCCGGTCGAAGCCGCGCAGGACGACGCGGTCGACCACTTCCCGCTCGCCGGCGAGGGCCCGCAGGGTCACCGCGACCTCGCGGCCGTCCTCGCTCCAGACGAGCTCGGGCTCCACGATGGCGCCGCGATACCCGGCGAGATCGAAGGCGGTTCGCACCTGGTCCAGGCTCTGCTCGAGCAGCAGGCGATGGAACGGCCCGCCCTCGGCGAGCGGCAGTCGATCGCGCAGCGACCGTTCGTCGAGCGCGGCGCAGCCGGCGAAAGCGAGGCTCGAAACCCGGCGGCGGTCACCCTCGACGATTGGCACGATCACGGTGAGGCTCGCGCCGGCCTCGCTCACTTTCGCTGGACCGATCCGCGCCCGGTCGAAGCCCTGCAGGGCGTAGAAGGAGCGCAGGTTGGACAGATCGGCCGACAGCTCCCCGTCGACCAGCCGGCCGCTGCGCGGCGTGAGGAAGCGTCGCGGCGAGGTGGACATCAGCGTCAAGAGCCGCTCGGCGGGGAAGCTCGCGTTACCCTCGAAGCGCACCTCGTCGAGCACGAACTTCCCCCCGGGCTCGACCGCCAGGGTGAGGTCGAGGCGCTCCGCCGTGCGCTCCTCGCGCCGCTCGACCCGCACCCGGTAGTGGCCACGCTGCTGGTAGTCGCTGCGGATCCGCTCGACTGCCTGCAGCACCAGGGCTTCGTCGTAGCCCGCGTCGGTCAGGAAGGGGAGCAGGTCGCGCTTCTCGAGCTGCTCCCGGTCGGCGCCCAGGACGGTCAGGTCGAGGCGCGGGCCGAGCTCGACGCGCAACGTGAGGTCGACCGTCGCCGCAGCCTCGTCGAGACGCTCGGGCCCGGCCTCGACCCGCGCTGCCCGGTAGTCGCGCGAGTAGAGCCAGAGCTGCAGACGCTCGATGTCGTCCCGCGCCAGCTCGCGGCGCAGCGGCGCCCCGCTCTTCAGTTTCAACGGCTCGAGCAGCTCGGCGGGGGTGAAGCGTCCGCTCGGTTCCTCGATGGCGATCGTGCCCACCGTGGCCCGCCGGCCGGCGGACAACCGGTAGGTGACCGCCGCGCGGCGGGTCTCCGGCTCGACCGCCACTTCGAGTCGCACCGTGGCCTCGAAAAAGCCCTCTTCGGCGAGCAGGTCCTGCAGGCGATAGACCCCGCGCACCAGGCGGTCCTCGGTGAGCGGCTGCCCGGCGCGCTGCGGCAGCACGGCGAGCAGACGGTCCTCCTTCAACCCGAGCTCGCCGGCGAGCGTCACCGAGCCGACCTGCAGCTCGCTCCACAGCGCGACCACCGCGACGGCTCCACCGTCGACCGGCCGGCTGTACACCGCGGCCTCCGAGACCAGCCCGGAGTAGACGAGGCTGCGGATCGTCCGCCGGACGCGCGATGCATCGAGCGGCTGGCCGACCTCGAGCGCGATCAGCCGGCTCGCTTCCGCGCGATCGATCGGCGCGTCGCAGCGCAGCTCGATCGCCTGCACGATCGGCGCCGCCGGTTCGGCGGCGGGCGCGGGCAGGGCGCAGAGCGCCGGCAGGGCGAGGGCGAGCCCCGCCAGACGACGGACGCGAGGCGAGCTCAGAACCGCGTCTCCCATCGCGCGTCCATCGCGTACGAGTCGTTCCCGCTCTGGGTCAGCACCAGCGTCAGCTGGTCGGTCAGCCGCCATTCCACCTGCAGCACCTGCTGAGCGGTCGACGACGGATCGACCGTGTAGGTGACATAGACCCGGCGACCGAGACGCTTGCCGACCGTCACCCGGGCCGAGGAGACGGTGCTGCCCGCGAGCGTCGGGTCGATCCTCAGCTTGTCGATGCCGAACAGGTGCCCCACCCGCTGTCCGAGCAGCGCCGCCGCCTGACCGTAGAGCATCCCCTCGACGACGCCGGCGCCCTGCTCGCCGCTCGCGGTCGGATTGGGCACCGAGGTGTCGCCGGTGGTCGCCCCGGTGGTGAGCAGCGCCAGGACATCGAGATCGGGCAGCGGCGGGTCGGAGGAGAAGTTGGTCGCCAGCCGGTCGAGCGTGCCGGAGAGGGTGACGCGCACCGCGTACTCGTCGACCTTGGTGGTCGCGACGACGTCGAGCAACGGCTCGATGCGCGTCGGATTGGCGAAGCTCACCACGCCACGCTCGAGGGTGTAGGTGTTGCCGCCGTAGGCGACCGTTCCTCCCGGTTCGGCGGTCGCGTCGCCGAACAGCACCGGGCGCGCCAGCGTGCCGCGCAAATTGAGCCGCGCGCTGCCGGTGAGGTTGGCCAAGTTGTTGCGGATGCGCACCGCCGAGGGGGCTTCGATCGCCACGCTGAGATAGGTGGAGGCGAGCAGCTCGTCGGTCTCCTCGACCTGCAAGCGCGTCCGCGACAACAGGCGCTCGACGAGTTGGGCCGCGGAGAGCTCGACGTCCTGCAGGTAGTAGACGCGGTCGAGCTGCAGCAGGCCACGCACCTGCCGGCCGTCGGCCGAGGAGGTCAGCGTCAGGTCGCCGTCGCCGCGCAGCAGCCAGCCCTCGGGATAGCGCAGGTTCAACCGTTTGGCGTTCGCCTGGAGGCGGTAGGAGAGGGGTGCGCCGCCGCGCGCCAGGTCGATTCGCCCGGTGGCGGTGAGAACGCCACCGGCGAAGTCGGCGCGCCCTTGGTCGAGCACCAGGAAGTCGGGATAGAGCAGCAGCAGGGCGCGCCCTGCTTCGAAGGAATGCGGCAGGCCGGGGGGAATCCAGCGTCCGTCCGCGAGCTCCGCCTGGCCGTTGAGGCTGGGCGCGGAGAGCGTCCCGTGGATCGTCGCCAGCGCCGCGACGCGACCGGTGAGATCCAGCCCGGTGAACGCCCGCAGCCACTCGACCGAGCCGCTCGCCTGCAGGCGCAGGTCGAGCGGCGGATCGGGCTCGGAGACGCCGATCCGGCCGGAGAGAAAGAACTCGTCGCCGCTCGCCGCCTCGCCGAGGTAGAGCGAAGTCAGCTGGAGCTCGCCCCGCTCGAGCGTCGCCGTGATCGGCTCGAGCGGCGTGAGCCGGTGCCCGCCGGTCTCGAGCTCGAGCGTCGGCGCGCGGAACTCCGTGCGCAGCGGACCCCCCTCGGCCTGGCGGAGCGCGATCTCGGCGTCGATCCGCCCGGACAACGACGGCACTTCGCGGCCGGTCGCGAGCTCGGCGAGCCGGTCGAGGCGAGCGCTCGAGAGCTGCAGCTGGAGGTCGGCCGAAACGCCCGGAGCGATCGGGCCGCCGCCGCTCAGGGTGAAAATCTCGGGCACTTCGAGCGCGAGCTCCAGGCGCCCCTCGCCCAGCTCGGCATGCAGGCTCGGGGGCCGCTCGGCGGCCAGCGGCCGGGACCCCAGCCGGAGGTCGGAAAAGCGGCCGACGACCTCGCCCCGCGGCGCGTCGGTCGTGCCGGTCAGGCGAACGTCGAGATCGACGAGACCGCCGATCCGCTCTCCCCAGAGCTCGGAGAACGGGGCGCGGGAGAGCTCGAGCCCCGGGCCCGCGAACGTCAGGTCGAGCGCGCCCTCGGCGAATCCCAGGCTGCCCGAGCCGGTCACCCGGCCGGCGGGCAGCGCGAGCTCGAGCCGGGAAGCGGTGAGCCGGTCGCGATCGAACGCCAGCTCGGCGACGAGCTCGTCGACGGCCACCCCGGCGACCTCGGCCGGCGTCAGGCGACCCGTGAGCTCGCCCTCGAGCGCCGCCAGGCTGCCGCTCAGGCGGAGGTCCCCGCTGAGACGCCCGTCGAGCGGCAGGCGGAGCGGCAACCAGGCCCAGGCCTGCTCCACCGGCCAGTCCGTCGCCTCGACGGCGAGCGCAACGGGAAGGGCTCCCGGCAGGTCGTCGAGCGGAAGGCTGCCGCTCACCGCGAGCGTCGCGCCCCGACGCTCGAGGGCGAGCTCGAGACGGCGCACCGCGCGGCGATCGAGCTCGAGGCTGCCTCGGGCTCGCGAAGCCGCGGCGCCGGGAGCGACCACTTCGGCGAGATCGAACGCAGCATCGCCCTCGACACCCTCCGGAGCGAGTCGGATCCGTGCCGTGAGCTCGCCGCGACCTGCGGTCGGCAACCAGATCGGGGGCGGCTGGCTGGCGACGAAGGGCTGAATGCGCACGAGCTCGGCGAGATCGAGGCTCTGTGCCTCGACGGCGAGCTCGCCCTGCCGGGTCGTGAGATCGAAACCGCCGGTCGCCGCGAGCGTTCCGCCCGGCGTCTCGACCGCGACCCGTTCGAGCTCGAGCCGACCCGTGGCGAGCGCCAGCGCGACCTCGCCGCCCGCCGGGACGCCCGCGGGCCCGCCACCTGGAGAGGGGGTCATCGCCAAGCGCGCGCTCCCGCGGCCGCGCCGCGCGTCGGCGAGCGCGAAGTCGTAGACCAGCTCGCCGCTGGCGCCTGCCGCCACCGCGAAGTCGGGCAGTCCGAGATCGGCCAGCAACGGGCGCACCGGCAGCTCCTCGGCACGCAGGCGCAGCGCCGCGGGACGGCCTTTGCCGAGGCCCACCGTGAACGTGCCGCGTACCGCTGCGCCGCGATAGCTCGCCTCCTCGACGGCGGCGAGGACTTGCTCGGGCCCCCCCTCGACCGCTGCCGAGAGGTCCTCGACCGCGAAGCCGAAGAGCTCGAGCGCCGGCGCGGCGAGCTGACCCGCGAGGCGCCAGTCGCGGCGCGCGAACGCGAGCTCGCCGCTGAAGCGGAAAGGCCCCACGATCTGGTGCTCGAGAACACCCAACGCGTCGAGCGCGGCACCGCTGCCGTTGACGGCCAGCGCGAGCTCGCCGTGCGTGCCCTGTCGCCAGCCCACCTCGCCGCGGACGCTCGCCTCGACCTGCGGGCCGACGACCCGGCCGTCGAGGATTTCGATCCGATCGGCGCGCAGGCGCGTCTTGGCTTCGACCGCGAGGTCGACCGGGGACAGGCCAGGCAACGCCAGACGGACGCGTGACACGCTGACCCGCCCTTCGAGGTCGGTGCCGCCCACGCCCGCCAGACGTGCCTCGACATCGTGCGCCTCGAGGTCGAGCGGGATCTTCGCATCCGCGAGCTCGAGGCTGCCGTCGGTCAGGAAGAGACCGCCGACGCGCACCGCGAGACCGCCGCCGCCACGGCCCTTGGGAATGCGCGGCAGGTTGTCCCGCCCTGCCGCGTCGATCACCACGTGCAGTCGGACCCCTTCGGCGGTCACCGTCTGGAGATCGACCAGATCACGCCGCAGGGCGTCCGCGTCGATCTCGACGACCAGCCGGCCGACCGTCAGCCAGGGAGCGTCCCCGGGCCGCTCGCCAGAGAGGACGACGTCGCGCGCCACGACGGCCAGGGGCAGGAGCGTGAAGTCGAGCCGTCCGATGCGCACCGGGCTGCCGAGCCGCTGCGTGAGCTGGCGCTCGGCGATCTCGCGCGCCCGTTCCCGCACCAGCTCGGAACGCAGGAAGGCCACGATCACCAGGCCGAGCAGGGCGAGCCCCGCGAGCGCCCAGAAGATCGGCCGCACGACCCACCGCCGCAGACGCAGCCAGACCACCGGCGGCTACTCCCCCCAGTGCAGCTTGTTGCGCAGCCCCTCGAAGATGGTGGTGCGCTCGCTCGTCCGCACCAGCCGCGCGCTCTCCGCGGCTCGCGTGATGCGCACCCGGTCACCGAAGTCGAGCTCGCCCCCCTCCTGGCCGTCGACCGTCAGGTGCACGCGGTCGATCGGGCTCACCGCGCCACCGTCGCGCGACTCGAGCGTGACTTCGATGACGCTCGTATCGGGGACCACAAGCGGCCGCAGGGTGAGGGTGTGGGGACAGATCGGGGTGATCACCGCGACCGGTAGCAGGGGGTGCAGGATCGGTCCGCCGGCCGAGAGGTTGTAGGCGGTCGAGCCGGTCGGTGTCGAGATCACCAGCCCGTCGGAGCGGTAGCGGGAGACCGCTCCGCCATCGACGTCGAGCTGCAGCTCGATGATGCGCGACAACGCGCTCTTCGCGATCACCACGTCGTTGAGCGCCCGGAAGCCGCGCCGGGCGCCGTCCCGGGTGCGGACTTCGACGTCGAACAACGAGCGCGCCTCGGTGCTGAAGCGCCCGGCGAGCACGTCGACCAGCGCGGGGTAGAGCCCCTCGCGCGGCACCTCGGTGAGGAACCCGAGCCGCCCGAGGTTGACCCCCAGGATCGGTGGGCCCCCCGCCGCGTGGCGCGCCACGCCGAGCAGCGTGCCGTCGCCGCCGAGCACCACGATCAGATCGCAGGCCGCGCCCTCCGCGAACGGCGCCGAGCCGGCGAGGCCGCACCCTGCCGCGGTCGCGGCGTCGACCAGGACCTCGAGCCCCCGCCGCTCGAGCCAGGCGATGAGCTCGCGCGCCGCGCCCGCCGCGGCCGGGCTGCCCGTCTTGGCCACCACCGCGACCCGTCGCGGGCCCGAACTGTCGCTCATGACGCCCTCCGCAGCAGCGCGAACGCCTCGCGATTCCCCTCGGCCCCCGCGACCGCCGAGTCGCACCAGCCGACGAGCTCGAGCCCGAGTCCGGCGAGCTCCCCCGCCCGCCGCTCGATCGTCGCGACGCGCAGCGTCTCGTCGCGCACGATGCCGCCCCGGCCGACGCCCCCGCGGCCGACCTCGAACTGCGGCTTGACGAGCACCAGCAGGCGTCCCCCGGACGCGAGATGAGGGAGCAGCGCCGGAGCGACCTTGAGCACCGAAATGAAGGAGACGTCGACCACGACGAGGTCGAAGGGCGCGGCGAAATCCTCCGGCCGGAGGTGCCGCGCGTTGACCCGCTCGACGACCGTGACCCGCGGATCCCCGCGCAGGCCGAGGTCGATCAGCCCGTAGCCGACGTCGAGCGCGGTGACCGTCGCGGCGCCGCGCTGCAGCAGGCAATCGGTGAAGCCGCCGGTCGACGCGCCGACGTCCAGGCAGCGCAGCCCCGTGACCTCCAGGGCGAAGTGATCGAGCGCGCCGGCGAGCTTGCGGCCGGCGCGCGAGACGAAGGGCTCGGCGGGCGCGAGCAGCCGCAGCGCCTCGCCTTCCTTGACCGCCGTCCCGGGTTTGTCGATCCGCCGCCCGTCCACCTCGACCAGCCCGGCCATCACCGCGCGCCGGGCCTTTTCCCGCGACGGGTACAGGCCTCGTTCAACCAGCAGTTGATCGAGCCGCATCGCGCGGTCCATTCGCCGCTGGGGCAGCGTCGGTGTCGGTCCGGCGCGCCTCGCGCCCTGCCCCTTCGTGTGCGAAGAAGCGACGGAAGCGGAAGTAGAGCCCCTCGGCATCGAGGCCGAGCATCTTGCGCAGGATCTCCTGCGAGCCGTGCGGCACGAACTTGTCCGGGACACCGAGCAGCAGCGTCTCGACCCCCGCGACCTCGAGCTCAGCCAAGGCCTCCTGCACCGCCGAGCCGAAGCCGCCAGCAACGACGTGCTCCTCGACCGTGGCGAGCCTCGCGCCGGGCAAGCCGAGCTGCTCGAGCTCGGCGACCAGCAGCTCGCGGTCGAGCGGCTTGACGAACCGCGCGTTCACCAGGCCGAGGTCGATCCCCTCGCGCGCCAAGCGCTCGACCGCCTCGAGCGCGGGCATCACCGTCGAGCCGATTGCCCAGACCGTGCCGTGGCGACCGCGGCGCAGCACCTCGGCCCTGCCGATCGGCAGCTGGCGCGGCACCGCGTCGAGCGGCACCCCGTAGCCGTTGCCGCGCGGATAACGCAGGGCGGTGGGGTGCGGCTGCTCGAGCGCGGTCGCCAGCATGTGCTGCAGCTCGTTCTCGTCCTTGGGGGCCATCACGATGGTGTTCGGGAAGATCCGGAAGTAGGCGTAGTCGAACAGCCCGTGGTGCGTCCAGCCGTCGTTGCCGGCGATGCCGGCGCGATCGAGCGCGAAGACCACCGGCAGGTCCATCAGGCAGACGTCGTGGAAGATCTGATCGAAACCGCGCTGCAGGAACGAGGAGTAGACGGCGACTACCGGCCGGGTGCCGCCGAGCGCCAGTCCGCCGGCGAGGGTCACCGAGTGCTGTTCGGCTATGCCGGTGTTGAGGAAGCGGTCGGGGAAGCGTTCCGCGAACGGGACGAGACCGGTGCCGTCGGGCATCGAGGCGGTGATGGCGACGATGCGCCGGTCGTGCTCCGCCAGGCGCTCCAGCGCCCGGCCGAAGACCGTGGTGTAGCTCGGCGCCGCGGCCGCCTTCCCCTTCTGGATACCGGCCACCGGGTCGAACGGCGAGGGGCCGTGGTACTCGACCGGCTCGTCCTCGGCGTACTTGTAGCCCTTCCCCTTCTTGGTTTCGACGTGCAGCAGCACGGGTCCGTCCACCTGCTGAGCCGCCTCGAGGGCGTCGAGCAGCGCGGGGACGGAGTGCCCGTTGACCGGCCCGAAATAGCGGAAGCCGAGCTCCTCGAAGAGCGTGCCCGGGGTGAAGACCTGGCGCACCCCCTCTTCGAGTCCTTTGGCGACCTCGATCATCTGGTCGCCGATCGCCGGCACGCGATGCAGCACCCGTTTGATCTCGTCCTTCAGCTTGGCGTAGTGCCGCCCTTTCATCAGCGTCTCGAGGTACTTGGTGAGCGCGCCGACCGAAGGCGAGATCGACATCGAATTGTCGTTCAGGATGACGATCAACCGGGTACCCAGGTGCCCCGCCTGGTTCATCGCTTCGAACGCCATGCCCGCGGTCATCGAACCGTCGCCGATGATCGCCACGACATGGTGAGACTCGCGCTTGAGGTCGCGCGCCAGGGCGAGCCCCAGCGCGGCCGAGATGGAGGTCGAGGCATGCCCTGCCGCCACCACGTCGTACTCCGACTCGGAGCGCATGCAGAAGCCCGACAGGCCGCCGTACTGGCGCAGGGTCGACATCCGGTCGCGCCGTCCGGTGAGGATCTTGTGCGGATAGGTCTGATGGCCGACGTCCCAGACCAGCAGGTCGCGCGGCGTGTCGAACTGGTAGTGCAGGGCGATGGTCAGCTCGACCGAGCCCAGATTCGACGAGAAGTGACCGCCGGTCTGGGAGACACAACGGACGATCTCCTCCCTGAGCTCGTCGGCGAGCGCCGGCAGGTCGTCCCGTTTCAGGCGGCGCAGATCGTGGGGACTGTGGATCTGATCGAGTTGAGCCATGGTCAGGAGGTCCTCTCGTGGAGGAACACGATCAACGACTGCAGGACTTTAGCATCCGGGCCGAGGGCCTCGGCGAGGGCCGCTCCCTGGCCCGCGAGCTCGGCCAGCCGGCGCTCGCTGGCGTCGGCGCCGTGCAGCGCCGGATAGGTCAGCTTGCGGGCCCGCGCGTCCTTGCCCGGAGTCTTGCCGAGCTCGCCGGCCGTCCCTTGGACGTCCAGCAGGTCGTCGCGAATCTGGAACATCAGGCCGGCGATCTCGCCCAGCCGGGCCAGCTGCCCGTCGACCGCCGGGTCGGCGCCAGCGTAGAGCCCGCCCAGCCGTAGGCTGGCGGTGATCAGGGCGCCGGTCTTACCGCGATGGATCCGGTCGAGCGCCGCCGCCGGCTCGGCGGGCCAGGCCGCCTCCGCCGCCAGGTCCTCGAGCTGACCGCCGATCATGCCGCGGGTGCCGATCGCGCCGCCCACCAGCGCCACGGCACGCGCCCGGATCGCGCCGTCGAGGTCGGCGGGGTGCTCGGCGAGCCGGGCGAGCCCGAGGGTGAGGAGCGCATCCCCCGCCAGGATCGCGGTGGGCTCGTCGAACGCCCGGTGGAGGGTCGGACGGCCGCGCCGCAGGTCGTCGTCGTCCAGCGCCGGCAGATCGTCGTGGATCAGGCTGTAGGTGTGGATCATCTCGATCGCGACGGCACCGGGGAGCAGCCGGGCGCGCGGCGCGCCGCAGAGCTCGCCGGCGAGCAGGGTGAGCGCCGGGCGGAAGCGCTTGCCGCCGGCGAAGACGCTGTAGCGCATCGCGGCGTGCAGGGGCGCCGGCCAGGCGTCGGCCGAGGGCAGCGCGCGATCGAGCTGGCCTTCGATCGCCGGCCGGAGCTCCTCCAGGCGAGCGCGGAACAGCCGGGCGTCGGCGCTCACGGCTGGCGCTCCACGGCGCGCGCTTCGCCGCGCGGCTCGAGGCAGAAGGGCAATGCCATCAGGAAGAGCACGGTCCGCTGGACCTCGGTGTCCCCCCAGTTGTGCTCGAAGAGCCCCGAGAGCGCGAAAGCGATCAGGGCCGCGGCGGCGCCCAGCCACAGATCGGCCCGGCCGCCGGCCGGGCCCTCGCGACGATAGCCCCGCCAGGCCGCCGCGAGCGCCACGCCGAGGAGCGCGAGGTAGGCCGCGAGACCGGGCAGGCCGCGCTCGGCAGCGAGCTGCACGTAGCTGTTGTGGAGATGCGGCACGTTGAACCGGGGCGCGGTGGGATGACGATAGATCGGGTACAGGCGCTCGACGAGCTGCGGCCCGATGCCGAACAGCGGATGCTGGGCGGTCATGCGCGCCCCGGCGTCGAGCATGCAGAGGCGATCGTAGTTCGAGTCGTCGGAGAGGCTCACGGTCGAGAGGGCGCGCGCCACGACCGGGACCGGGGCGAGCAGCAGGAAGCAGGCCGCAGCCGCCGGCGCCGCCCAGAGCCACCGCCGCCGGCGCACCCAGAGCAGCCAGACGAGGCCGGCGAGCAGCCCCAGCCAGGCGTTGCGAGTGAGCGTTCCGATGAGCGCCCAGGTGATCAGGCCGAGGCAGAGCCACTCGACCCATCTACGGTCGAGCGGCCGGCGCGAGGCCACCCGCGCCGCCGGCCGGCCGGCGATCATGCGCGCGATGAGCAGCAGGTCGACGAGCAACAGGACGCCTGAGAACGTCATGTAGTGCGAGAACGGGCCACGGATCCGGCGGTCGATCGCGCCGTAGCCGACCAGCAGCTGCCCGAGACCGGCGAGCGCCAGCGCCGCGACCACGACGATCAGCGCGTCGACCATGAAGCGCACCCGCCGCTCGCCGGCGACCGAGAGCAGCGCCAGCGGCAGGGCGGCCAGCGCGAAGATCTCGGCGAGCTCGCGGACGCTCGCCCGCGGCTCTTGGGAGAAGACGACGGCGACGAGGAGCCAGGCGACGTAGGCGGCGAGCGCCAGGAGCAGGGGCCGGGCGCGCCGCCAGACGGCGAGCTCCCGATCGCGCAGCCACGGCGCCGCGAGGAGGCCGAGCCCGAGGGCGACGTTCGAGATCGCCAGCCCGAAGAGAGTGAGGAGGTGGGCGGCGTAGAGGCCGAAGCGCCAACGCTCCCGCCCGTCGGCAGCCGGCGGAGCCGGATCCTGCGGGGGCGGGGCGACCACCTGGACCAGCCGCCTAGGGATTCAGCACCGCGGCCGGCAGGGCCTCGTCGATCAGCAGCACCGGGATGTCGGACACGATCGGATAGACCAGCTGCGACTCGCGGCAGTAGAGCCCCTGGGTCACCACCGGCGTCTCGTCGCGGAAGTGCTCGCGGTACTTCTCGACCAGCCCGGGCCGGATCGCCTCGGGCAGCTCGACCAACTCGAGCGGCGCGTGGCTCTTGGGGCAGACCAGGATGGAGAGCAGCTCGGGATCGATAGCCATCGGCGCAAGACTCGACGCCTGAGCAAGATAGCACAACCGTCCCGAGCGGGAGGAGGCTGCGGTCCATTTGCTAGAGTGCCTCCAGCCCTTCGGGGACCGAATCCCGACATGTCCGACCGCTCCGGCCTCCTCTGCCGTTCCTGCGCCGCCCCGCTCGGCACCGTTTTCGTCGACCTCGGGAGCTCGCCGCTCGCCAACTCCTTCCTCTCCCCCGCCGACCTGCAGCGGGCCGAGCCCTTCCTGCCTCTGACGGTCTACCTGTGCGAGCGCTGCTGGCTCTGCCAGTTGCCGGAGTGCGCCCGACCGGACGAGATCTTCAGCGAGTACGCCTACTTCTCCTCCTATTCCACCAGTTGGCTCGAACACGCCCGCGCCTACGTCGCCGCGATGATCGATCGCTTCGGGTTCGGCGCCGCCCACCAGGTGGTCGAGATCGCCTCCAACGACGGCTACCTGCTGCGCTACTTCCAGGAGCGTGGCGTGCCGGTGCTCGGCGTCGAGCCGGCGGCGAACGTCGCCGAGGCGGCGCGCGCGCTCGGCATTCCGACCGAGGTGCGCTTCTTCGGCCGCGAGGCGGCGAGCGACCTGCTGGCGCGGGGACTCGCGGCCGACCTGCTGCTCGGCAACAACGTGCTCGCCCACGTCCCCGACCTGAACGACTTCGTGGCCGGGCTGGCGCTGCTGCTCAAGCCCTCCGGCGTGCTGACCATGGAGTTTCCGCACCTGGTGCGCCTGGTCGAGAGCAACCAGTTCGACACCATCTACCACGAGCACTACTCCTATCTCTCGCTGGTCGCCGTGGAGAGCGTCTTCCGACGCCACGGCCTCGTTCTGTTCGATGTCGAGGAGCTGCCCACGCACGGCGGGAGCTTGCGCATCTACGCCCGGCACGCCATCGCCGACGGGCCGCCGATCGGCCGGCGGGTGGGCGAGCTCGCGGCGCGCGAGCGAGCGCTCGGCCTGGAGGGTCGCGCCTACTACGAGGGCTTCGCCGAGCGGGTGCGCGAGACCAAGCGGAAGCTGCTCGACTTCCTGATCCGCGAGAAGCGGGCCGGCAAGTCGATCGTCGGCTACGGCGCTCCGGCCAAGGGGAACACCCTGCTCAACTACTGCGGGGTGCGCAACGACTTCCTCGACTACACCGTCGACCGCAGCCCCCACAAGCAGGGCCGCTTCCTGCCCGGGACGCGAATCCCGATCCACCCTCCGGAGCGCATCTTCGAAACCCGGCCCGACTACGTGCTGATCCTGCCCTGGAACCTCGAGACCGAGATCGTCGCCCAGATGGCCGACATCCGCGGCTGGGGCGGCAGGTTCGTGGTGGCCATCCCCGAGGTCGCCGTGCGGTGAGATTCTCGGCGCTCGCCATCCCCGGAGCCTTCTTGATCGAGCTCGAGCGCTTCGCGGACGAGCGTGGCTACTTCGCACGCACCTTCTGCGAGCGGGACTTCGCCGCGGCCGGCCTCGCCCCGCGTTTCGTGCAGACCAGCCTCTCCTGGAACCCCAAGCGGGGGACGCTGCGCGGTCTCCACTGGCAGGCCGCGCCGCACGAGGAGGCGAAGCTCGTGCGCTGCGTCCGCGGGCGGATCTACGACGTTCTCGCCGACGTGCGCACCGACTCCCACGCCTTCCGGCAGCACGTCGCGGTGGAGCTCGATGCCGATCGGCGCGACGCCGTCTACATCCCGCCGGGGGTGGCGCACGGCTTTCTCACCCTCAGCGCGGACTGCGAGGTGCACTACGCGATGTCGGCTTTCCACGAACCGGCGGCGGCGCGCGGCGTGCGTTGGAACGATCCGGCCTTCGGCATCGTCTGGCCGGCGCCGGTCGAGGTGATCTCGGCGCGCGACGCCGGCTACCCCGACCTCCTGCCGGCGGCGGAGGCTGGGCGGTGAGCGACTACGCGCCCGGCGCTGCGCTCCACGCGCTCGCCACGCGGCTCTATCCGATCCCGCGCTCGATCACCGGCCCCGGCGTCCGGCGCTCGCTGGCGATCCTCGCCGAGCGCATTCCGCTCGCCCTCCACGAGGTGCCGAGCCACACGCCGGTCTTCGACTGGACGGTGCCCCGCGAGTGGACGCTGCGCGCGGCTCACTTGACCGCACCCGACGGCCGCCGCATCGCCGACGCCGGCCGGCACAACCTCGAGGTGCTGAACTACAGCGCCCCGTTCCGCGGCCGGATCTCCCGGGAGGAGCTGCGCTCGCATCTCTTCACCCTCCCGGAGCAGCCCGATCGCATCCCGTACCGCACCAGCTACTACAAGGAGCAGTGGGGCTTCTGTCTTCCCCACCGGGTGGCCGCGGCGCTCCCGCCGGGCGAATACACGGTGGAGATCGACACCGAGCTCGCGGACGGGAGCCTCACCTACGGCGAGCTCCACCTGCCCGGCGACGTCAGCGACGAGGTGCTCTTCTCCTGCCACTGCTGCCACCCCTCGCTCGCCAACGACAACCTCTCCGGCATGGTGGTCGCGACGCTGCTCGCCGAGCGGCTCGCCGCCCGGCAGCGCCGGCGCTTGTCGTACCGCTTCGTCTTCGTTCCGGGGACGATCGGGGCGATCGTCTGGCTGGCGCGCAACGAAGCACGGCTGGGCGCCATCCGACACGGCCTGGTGATGGCCGGGCTCGGGGCCCCCGGGGCGTTTCACTACAAGCGCAGCCGGCGCGGGGACGCGGCGATCGATCGCGCGGTGCCGGCGGCGCTCGCGGCGCTCGGAGAGGAGCTCACCGTCGAGCCGTTCGTCCCTTTCGGCTACGACGAGCGACAGTACAACTCGCCCGGCATCGCGCTCGACGTCGGTTGCCTCAGCCGCACGCCCTACGGGCGCTATCCCGAGTACCACACCGACGCCGACAACCTCGAGTTCATTCGCCCCGAGGCGCTCGCCGGAGCGCTCGCCGCCTACGAAGCGGTGGTCGACGTGCTCGAGGGGGACGAGCGCTTCCTCAACCTCTCCCCCAAGGGCGAGCCGCAGCTCGGCCGGCGCGGCCTCTATCGCGCGATCGGCGGCGACGACGCCGGGCGCGAGCGCGAGCTGGCGCTCCTCTGGGTGCTCAACCTCTCGGATGGCGGGCACTCGCTGCTCGACATCGCCGAGCGTTCCGCGCTCCCCTTCCCGCGCCTGCGGGAGGCCGCCGAGTCCCTGCTCGAGGTCGGTTTGCTAGCTCGCGCCTGAGGCGCCGCCGCGCGGGCGAATCTCGAGCTCCGCCTTCGCCAGCACCTTGTGGCTCGCCGGGATGTCCTCGGTGACCAGCGCGTGGGCGCCGACGAAGACGTCGTCGCCGACCGCCACCGCTCCGATGATCGAGGCACCAGCGCCCAAGGTGACCCGGTCGCCCAACTTCGGCATCTCGCCGAGGCGGGCGGTGGTGGGGGCCCCCAGGGTGACGTTCTGCATCATCAGGCAGTCGCGGCCGACCACCGTCTTCCAACCCACCACGATGCCGGTGCCGTGCGAGATGCGCAGACCGGGGCCGAACTGGGCCGCCGGCGCGATGTCCACCCCGGTCAAGAACTGGTTGAGCCGTGCGATGGCTGGCCCCAGGACCGGGATGCGATGGCGCTTGCACCAGTGCGCCATGCGGTGCAACACCACGGCCTGGTAGCCGGTCTCGAAGAGCAGCGACTCGACGACATACCAGGGAAAGGGCTTGGTCTTGACGTCGCGCAGGCGGCGCGTGTCCTCTCGGAGGTTTTCCCACATGGCGCGACGTGCGCTAGGGTAACGGCTCGGTCGAAGGAGATCAACCATGCGGGAGATCTGGGGACTCGTTCCGGCCGCCGGCAAGGCGACCCGGCTCGGTCGCAGGCGCGGTCCGAGCAAGGAGATCCTGCCGCTCCCGGCAGCCCCGGGAGCCCCCCCCGACGCACCGGCCCGGCCCGCCTGCCAGGACCTGCTCGACAACTTCCGCCTCGCCGGGGTGACCCGCGCCCTGGTGCTGCTCCGCCAGGGGAAATGGGACGTCGCCAGGCGCCTCGGGGTGGGCGAGGAGTTCGGCGTCGAGCTCGCCTACCGGATCCTCCCGGAGACCCGGGGGGTCCCTTTCACTCTCGCCTACGCGGCGCCCTTTCTCGGCGATCGGCTCGCGGCGCTGGGCTTCCCCGACCTCCTGGTGCAGCCGCGCGATCTCCTCGCCCGCCTGGTGCAGCACCGCGAGCAGACGCAGGCCGACGTGGCGCTGGCGCTCGTCCCCTGCGACCACCCGACCGGCTCGGATCTCGTGGACGTGACCGCCCGCGGCAAGGTGCGACGCTTCGAGATCAAGCCGGCGGCGACCACCCTGAAATGGACCTGGGCCTTCGCGCTCTGGACGCCGCACTTCACCAAGTTCCTGCTCAAGTGGACCGCGAGCTTCAACGCCCGCTCGGCCCGCCTCGGCCGCGAGCCGCACGTCGCCGACGTCTTCCAGGCGGCGATCGCCGGCGGCTTCGAAATCGAGACCTTGGCCGTCCCCGCCGGCAGAGTGCTCGACATCGGCACCCCCGAGAACCTCGCCCGGGCGCTGGGCCAAGCCGCCGCCGAGGCCCGCCCGAAGACCCCGTAGTCGCGACGTGACTACGGCTATTCACAGGTTGCGAAGGCTGGCGACGCCTCCTCCGCTCTGGCGGTGGTCGACGAGATCTTCCCGGTGAGCTCTGCCGACGTCGAGCGCGCGAAATCGATCGTCCTCGAGCGGGCGCAGCTCTCGGCGCGCGACGCGCTGCACGTCGCCATCCTCGAGCGGCAGCGGGTCCGGCGAATCCTCTCCTTCGATCGCGGTTTCGACGGCCTGCCCGGAGTGACCCGGCTCTCCTAGCCAGCGTTTCGGCGAACGCACGGCGTCGAGACCCCTCGGGCGGTCCGGAGAGGAGACCGGCGGGAAGGCGACTGCGGGCAGCCCAAGCGGCGAGCCCCCGGCACCGCGGCGCAGGTCGAATAGACTGAAATCTTGCACGAGAGCGACGCTGCTGCCCGTGCCGCCGCGCCGGCGGATCTCGCGGACGATCCGGAGATGTCGGTGGTCGTGCTGGCCTACCGGTGCCGGCCTTCGGTGGTCGCGGCGGTGCGTTCGCTGCTCGAGCAGGACGTCCCGCCCGAGGTCGTCGTCGTGCACTCTGGGGGTGGCAGGGCGCCGGAGCTCATCGCCGCGGCCGGGTTGATCGTCCGCGTGGTCGACGTCCGCGAGCGCCTGCGGCCCGGCGGCGCGCGCAACGTCGGCCTCGCGGCGACCCGCGGGCGCTACGTCGCCTTCCTCGCCGACGACTGCGTCGCCGCTCCCGGCTGGGTGCGCGAGCGCCTCGCCGCCCATCACTCGGGAGCGGCGGCGGTCGCGAGCGCCCTGCTCTGCCATCGTCCAGAGTGTCCGGTGGCGCTGGCCGCCCACCTCGCCCTGTTCATTCGTCGCATGCCGGCGATCGAGCCAGCCCTCGCCCTGACCTACGGCGCCTCGTACGACCGGCGCCTCTTCGCGCGCTACGGTGAATTCCGCGACGACCTCGAGGCAGGTGAGGACACCGAGTTCCACCAGCGGCTCGCCGCCGAAGACAAGCCCGTCTGGTCACCGCGCGTCCAGACCGTGCACGCCGGCCCGGAGACCCTGCGCGACTTCCTCGCCGCTCAGTTCTGGCGCGGACGACGCATGACCGGCGCCTGGAGCGCGATCGACGCCATCGGCCGCGGCGCCGTCGCGCTCGACGCGATCCGGCGGACCTGGTTCGTCGTCCGCCGGGCACGATCCGTCGTCGCGCCGCGGGCGCGGCGCGCGGCGCTGATGGCGATTCCCTTGATCGCTGTCGGCAACTTGGTCTACGCTGCTGGCGCTTGGTCGTCACCCCCGGGAAACAGCAGGCGTTGACGTCGCGACGGCCGTGCCTGAAAGGCCGGACGTGATCTCCATCCATCGACGACCGCGCAAGGCTCGAGCGGAAGGCTCGCCGGCGCGCGTGCTCGCGGTCTTCTCCTACCGCTACGACGCCCACCTAGTGCCCGAGCTGCTCGACAACGTCGCTCCCCTCTGCGACGGCTGGGTCGCATTCGACGACCGGGCTGGGAGCGGGCTGTTCAGCGACGAATCGCGGCGCCGGCGCGCGCTGTTGCTCGCGGCGCGCGACGCCGGCGCGGCCTGGGCGCTGGCGATCGATCCCGACGAGCGCTTCGAGACCGGTCTGGCCGCAGAGATGGACCGCCTGACGGCGATCGACGAGCCCGTCGCCTACACATTCGCGCTGCGCGAGATGTACACCCCCGACGCCTACCGCGTCGACGGCGTCTGGGGAAGCAAGCGCCAGGCGCGACTCCTCTGGCTCGGTGGCGGCGTCGCCGAGACCGTGCCCACCCCGTTCCATGCCTCGTGGGCCTCTCTCATGCCCCGTGCCGAGCTCCGGGAGACGCCGTTCAACCTGTACCACCTGAAGATGATCGACCCGCGTCGGCGCCGGGCGCGGGCGAGGCTCTACAGCCACCTCGACCCCGATCGAAGCATGCAGGCGATCGGCTACGACTACCTCGCCGACGAGTCGGGAGCGACCTTCGAGACCATCGCTGCCGGACGCGAATACCAACCGCCGCACGACGACGACGGCGGCCTCTGGATGGCCGAACCGCCCGCCGACGAGTGAGATTCCGCCCTTGCGTGTCCTCGTCCTGACCAATCACTTTGCCGACTTCTGCGGCTCGGCGGTCGTCGCCCTCGAGGTGGCGAGCTGGTTCGCCGCATGCGGCGACGCCGTCACCCTCGCCGCGAACCACCTGGCCGACCCGATCCGCGCCGTGGCGCCGCCGGACGCGCGGCTGACCGACGCCGTCGAAGAGCTCGAGCTCGCGGCCTTCGACCTCGTCTGGTGCCAGCACGATCTGCTCTCGCTCCTCCCGCTGGCGGCTTACGAGCGCGCTGGCCACCGTGGGGAGGCGCCCCTGGTCGCCTACGTCTCGCTCTCGCCCCACGAGCCCTACGAGAGCGTCGATCCGATGGTCGCCGCCTCGCTGGGCGCGGAGATCTTCGCCAACTCCGTCGAAACCCGGCAGGCGATCGTCGAGCGCAGCCACGGCCTCCTCGAGAGCACGGGGATCCGGATCTTCCACAACGCGGCCCCGGCGATCTTCTGGAACCGGAGAGCGCGGGACTCGCGGCCGCCCGCGACGGCCCTCCGCTCGCTCGCCCTGGTGAGCCACCATCCGCCGCGCGAGATCGGCGAGGCGGCGGAACGGCTCGAAGCGGCAGGCCTCCAGGTCTGGCGCATCGGCCGGGAGCACGATCACCACCTGGTGACCCCCGAGGACCTGCACCGCGTCGACGCGCTGGTGTCGATCGGCAAGTCGGCGGTCTACGCCCTGGCGACGGCGACACCGATCTACCTCTACGACCACTTCGGCGGCGACGGCTGGCTCTCCGCCGACAACTTCGCGGTGAACGCCGAGCACAATTTTTCGGGACGTCCGGCCCGACGGCGGCTGACTGCCGAGGCCATCGTGCGCGAGCTCCTCGACGGATTCGCGGCAGCCCACGAGGCGTCCCAGGCCCTCGCCACCTCGCTGAACCTCGCGCCGTTCACGCTCGATCACCATCTCGCGCCCTTGCGCGAGCGCGCATCCTCTCGCCAGGGCGTTTCGGAACCCTCCGCCCGGCTTCGCGCCTGCCTCGCCGACGCGCGCTTCCGCTCTCATCTCGAGGCATCGCGCGCCAAGCACCGGGTGATGCGCCGCGCCTACCGCGCGCAACGCGGGCTGTAAGCGGCCTGTCGTTCGATCGCCCCGGCGCGCCGTTCAGCCGAGCTCGTAGACCCGTCCCTCTTCGGGCACTTCGCAAGGCAGGCCGGCGCGGAGGGTCATGCGCGCGGCCATCGCGGCGAGCTCCTGGGCGCTGCGGCGCGGGTGGTGGTGGACGAGCCACAGCTTGCCGACTGCGGCTCGTCGCGCCAGATCCGCGACCTGGGCGGCGTCGGAGTGGCCGGTCTTCGCGGCGTCGTCGCGAGCGCCCTCGTCCTCGGAAAGCCAGACCTCGTGCAGCAGGAGCTCGACTCCGCGCGCGAACTCGGCGGTCGCCGGGTCCATCACCGTGTCGGTGACGTAGGCGAGCGCGTCGCCGATCCGCACGCCCACCGAGCCCCCCGGATGGCGCTGCGCGCGGACGCGGATCGCGAGCTCGCCGATCGCGAGCTCGGGGCCGGCGTAGCCGGCCACTTCGGTCGGCATCGGCCAGCGCGCGATCGGCACCGGGAAGAGGGGCTTCGCGAGCAGGCGGTCGAGCGCCTCCGGCCCGAACTCGGTGAGCGGCGGCTGCGGAGCGTAGATTCGCACCGGCCGGTCGTTCGCCAGCCCCGGCAGGTACGAGAGCCCGACCACGTGGTCGAGGTGGTAGTGGGTGAGCAGCACCTCCAGCCTCCGGCTTGGCGGCAGGAGGGCGCGGACCGCAGGCTCGAGTAGGCGCGCGACGCCGCTCCCGGCGTCGAGCAGCAGCGTCGTCTCCCCGGTCGCGACGAGGAGCGACATGGTCTGCCGGCCGGCCGCCGGGATGTAGCCGCCGGCGCCGAGGACCGCGATCCTCATCCGGCGACCGGCTGCGGGAAGCGGGCGGTCCAGCGCAGGTTCGCGTCGAGCTCGCCCGAGGCGAGCAGAGTTCGGAGGTGCGCCAAGCGCTTGAAGCGCGGGCCGTCGAAGAGCTCGCGGGTCATGCCCGCAGCCATGTAGGCCTCGTAGATCTCGCGCGCGCCGCGACGCGCGTCCCACTTCAGGCGGAACTCCGGGAAGGCGGCCGCCAGCTTGTCGCAGCTCACCCGGTAGTTGCGCGCATCCGGCCCGGCGCCGGCGGCGAAGGTCACCGCGCAGCCCGGGATCGTCTCGCCGACGATCGCCGCCAGCTCGCGGATGCGGTAGTTCTCCGCCGAGGCGCCGATGTTGAACGCCTGGTCGTGCACTTTCTCGAGCGGCGCCGCGAGCAGCAGCAGGAAGGCGCGGCAGATGTCCTCGACGTGCACGATCGGACGCCAGGGGGTGCCGTCGCTCTGGAGAACGATCTGGCCGGTGGTGACCGCCCAGGCCACCAGGTTGTTGAGCACCAGGTCGACGCGGAGGCGCGGCGAGATGCCGTAGGCGGTGGCGTTGCGCAGATAGACCGGCGAGAAACGGTCGTCGGCGAGCCCGGCCAGGGCCTGCTCCAGTTTCACTTTCGAGATCGCGTAGGGCGTGAGCGGCGCGAGCTCCGCGGTCTCGTCGAGCAGTCGATCGCCGGCCGCGCCATAGTTGCTGCACGACGAGGACATGAGGAAGCGCGGCACCCCCGCCTGCTTGGCGAGCTGCGCGAGGCGGAGCGACCCCTCGAGGTTGATGGCGTAGGTGAGCTCCGGGTTGAGATCGCCCAGCGGGTCGTTCGAGAGCGCCGCGAGGTGCATCACCGCGTCGAAGCCGCGCAGATCGGCGGCCTCGACGTCGCGCAGGTCCTTGGCGATCGAGCGCCAGGAGGCGAGCGGCGACGCTCCGAAGGTGCAGCGCTCGAAGAGGTCGCTGTCCAGGCCGACCGCCTCGATCCCCGCCGCGGTGAGCAGCGGCATGAGCACCGAGCCGATGTAGCCGTGATGTCCGGTCACCAGAACGCGCATGTTGGGGAGTCCTCCGCGGTCGGGAAGCGACCGCTTCGCCCTAGATTCTAGCCGCTCCGGCTAAAATAACCCGCCGTATGCGCCAGCTGGCCGGTCTGTTGCTCTGCGTCGCGGGCTGCTCACGGGTCGTGCCCTCGGCGCCTCCACCCGTCTCCGGCTTCGCGCCGGCGCCGACCCGGGGCATCGTCCTGATTTCGATCGACACCCTGCGCGCCGATCACCTCGGCGCCTACGGCTACGCCCGTCCCACCAGCCCGTTCTTCGATCGCCTGGCCGCGCGCGGCGTGCTCTTCGAACGCGCCTACGCCCAATACCCCGGCACCTTGCAGTCGCACATGTCGATCTTCACCGGGCTCTACCCCGGAGAGCACGACGTGATGCCTCCGGCCCTCGTGCTCTCGCCCCAGATCCCGACGCTTCCGGAGCTCCTCTCCCGCGCCGGGGTCCGGACTGCGGGGCACAGCGAGGGGGGGTGGATGGCGGGCGGGTTCGGGTTCCGCCGCGGCTTCGCCGACTGGACCGACCACCCCTACTCCGCCGACACCGACGTCGAGCGGACGCTCGGGCTGGGCCTCGAGTTCCTCCGCTCCGTCGCCCCCGCGGAGCGCTTCTTCCTCTTCCTGCACACCTACAGCGTGCACGACCCCTATCGACCGCCGCAGGAGGTCATCGAGCGCTTCTGGCCGGGACCGCCCCCGGCGGAGATGTTCGACCCCGATGGACCGGCGTTCTCGCGCTTCAACCGCGAGCGACTCGCCGCCTCCCCCGAGCAGCTCGCCTACCTGCGCGCGCTCTACGACGCCTCGATCGCCTACGTCGACCATCAGCTCGGGGCCTTCTGGGGCGAAGTCGAGAACCTGGGGCTCGCCGACGAGATCACCCTCGTCGTCACCTCCGATCATGGCGAAGAGTTCGCCGAGCACGGCCTGCTGGCGCACACCCAGGTCTATCCCGAGTGCCTGCACGTCCCGCTGCTCGTGGTGCATCCGGCGCGGCGCGAGCCGCTGCGCCTGCAGCCGCTGGTCGAGCTGGTCGACCTCGCGCCGACGCTGCTCGAGCTCGCCGGCGCGCCGCCGCCCAAGATGTCGGGGCGGAGCCTGCTCCCGCTGCTGCGCGATCCCGCCGCACCACACCGCGATCAGGCCTTCGCCGAGGTGCGCGCCGACTTCGGCATCGGCGCCAGAACGATGCTCGAGGCGCGCGGCGACGAACTCTGGCAGCTGGTGCACGTGCGGCCCGAGCAGGAGGCCGAGGGCTTCTGGGTGACCAAGGAGATCCGCTTCGACACTTCGGCCGCCCGTCTCGAGCTGCAGGCGGTCGCTTTCCACGAGCCGCGCACCGTCACGGTGGAGGTCGACGGCCGAACTCGGCCGCCGCTCGAGCTCGTCCCGGACTGGCGCACGGTCACCCTCGACCTGCCGGACGACGGCGAGCTCCATCGCGTCACCCTACGCACGACGGGCTGCACGTCGCCGCTTGCGGTCGGCGCGAGCGCGGACGACAATCGTTGTCTCAGCTTCAAGCTGCGCGGCGTGGCGCTCGATCGCATCGAGCTCTTCGACCTGCTGAAGGACCCGGTCGCGGCGCGTGACTTGGCGCACCGCGAGATCGCGCGGACCCGCGCCATGACGCTCGCCCTGAAAGGGTACCGTCACCTGCCCGTCGCTCGCGCTTCGCAGCAGACGCTCAACGCCGAGCACGTGCGCCAGCTCAAGGCACTCGGCTACCTGAACTAGGAGCGTGGAGCGCTACTTCGCCGCTTGCGGCAGCATGCCGAGCTGCCACATGTAGAAGATCCGCTGGTCGGCAGCATCGCGGATCCGCAGGTTGAGCGGCTTGCCCTGGCCGTGCCCGGCCTCGCGGTCGACCCAGAGGAGCACTGGGCGCTCGGCCGGCGCGCTGCCCGTCGAGGCTTGGAGGAGCGCCGTCATCTTGCGCGCGTGCAGGGCGTGCACCCGGGTGTCGTTCTCCCCGGCGGTGAGC
>CAZPZW010000007.1:0-53220 GCA_964591165.1 uncultured Thermoanaerobaculia bacterium
CTCTCCCTGATCGTCGCCGGGACCAAGTACCGCGGCCAGTTCGAGGAGCGGCTGAAGGGGATCCTGAAGGAGCTCCGCGAGAGCCGGGAGATCATCGTCTTCGTCGACGAGATCCACTCCCTGATCGGCGCAGGCTCGGCGGAGGGTTCGCTGGACGCGGCGAACATCCTCAAGCCGGCGCTCTCGCGCGGCGAGATTTCCTGTATCGGGGCCACTACGCTCAAGGAGTACCGCAAGTTCATCGAGAAGGACCGCTCGTTGCTCCGCCGCTTCCAGGCAATTCAAGTGGCGCCGCCCAACGAGGAGGAGACGATGCAGATCCTGGCGGGGGTCAAGGATCGCTACGAGTCCTTCCACAAGGTGCGTTACACGGGAGAGGCGCTGCGCACCGCGATCTACCAGTCGTCGCGCTACATCGCGGACCGTTTTCAGCCCGACAAGGCAATCGACGTCATCGACGAGGCCGGCGCCAAGGTGAAGCTCAAGCGGGTTCGCGACACGCAGAACCTGCGGCGGCTCGAGCAGGAGATCCGCCAAGTCGTACGCGACATGAAGTCCGCGATCTCGGACAAGAACTTCGAGAGCGCGGTGTTCCTGCGCGAGCGCGAGATCGAGTTGCGCGAGGATCTGGAGCGCATGGGCCTGACGCACGAGGACGACGTCGAGCTCGAGGTCACGCCACGGGACATCGAGGAGGTCATCTCCTCGTGGACCGGGATTCCCGTCGCCAGCCTGGAGAAGGACGAGGCCGAGAAGCTGCTCAACATGGAGGACACGCTGCGCCAGCGAGTGGTCGGCCAGGACGCCGCGATCTCGGCGATCTCGCGCGCCATCCGTCGATCGCGCCTCGGCGTCGCGAACCCGCAGCGCCCGATGGGCTCCTTCATCTTCCTCGGGCCCTCGGGAGTCGGCAAGACCGAGGTGGCGCGCCGGCTGGCGGAGTTCCTCTTCGGCTCGCAGCACGCGCTGGTGCGCTTCGACATGAGCGAGTACATGGAGAAACACGCCGTCTCCAAGCTCATCGGCTCGCCGCCGGGCTACGTCGGGCACGAGGAGGGTGGGCAGCTCACCGAGCGGATCCGCCGCCAGCCCTACTCGCTGGTGCTCTTCGACGAGATCGAGAAAGCGCACCCGGACGTCGCCAACCTGCTGCTCCAGATCCTCGAGGACGGCATGCTGACCGACTCGTACGGCAATCAGGTCGACTTCAAGAACACCCTCCTGCTGATGACCTCGAACGTCGGGTCGAAGCTGGTGCTGCGGGGCGGCCGGATGGGATTTGGCGGACAGGACGCGGAGGAAGCCTTCCGGCGACTGGAGGAGGAGATCCTCGGCGAGCTGCGGCGCACCTTCAGTCCGGAGTTCATCAACCGGGTCGACGAGGTCATCGTCTTCCATCCCTTGGGAGAGGTGGAGCTGCGCGCCGTGGTCGACATCCTGCTCGCCGAGTTCAACGAGACCCTGGCGCAGCGCCACCTGCGGGTGGAGGTGACGCCGGAAGTCAAGGAGTGGCTGCTGCGCAAGGCGGGGGTCGATCCGTCGACCGGTGCGCGCCCGTTGCGCCGGACGATTCAGCGTCACTTGCAGGATACGGTGTCGGAGCTGCTGATCCGGTCGGGCGGAGAGGAATTCGAGGTGCTCGAGGCGGAGCTCGTGGACGGGGAGCTCGCGGTCCGCGGACGGCGTCGTGAGATGATGGCGACCGAGGCCTGAGCCGGTCGCCGTTCGGTGTGGCTCGCGGTCGCGGACCACGTCGTGGTATCCGATTTGCAGCGCGCGGGGAGGGTATGAGGCTGCTCAAGGGATGGCTGGCGCTCGCCGTGCTGCTGGCGACCGGCGCGCGCGCCGAGACGATTCGCGCGGTGGAGTTCCAGGGTCTGAAGCTACTCCCGGCGGAGACGCTGCGCTACTACCTCGGGCTCGAGGAGGGCCAGGAGCTCGACGAGGCGGCGCTCAACCGGAGCATTCACGATCTCTGGCAGCGCGACCTGGTCGACGACCTGCGCGTCGAGCGGATCGACGTCGACGGCGGGGTGAAGCTGGTGATCGTCGTCGTGGAGCGCCCGATTCTCCGCTCGCTCGACTACAAGGGTCTGAAGCGCGTGTCGCGGACCGACATCAACGATCGCATCTCGAAGGACGCGATCGAGGTCCGGGAGGGGTCGCCGCTCAACTTCGGTGAGCTCAGCCGCCTGCAGGGCGCCATCGAGGCGATGTACCGCGAGAAGGGATTCCGATTCGCCCAGGCGACCTACACCCTGGAGGAGGTTTCGCCGACCGAGCGGCGAGTGATCTTCGACATCGACGAAGCCGAGCGCGTCCGCATCGGGGACCTCAAGTTCTCCGGCAACGAGGTCTACGGGGACTGGCGACTCAAGTGGACGATGAAGAAGACCAAGGAGAGCAACCTGCTCTGGCGAGCGCTGAAGAAGGACATCTACAACCCGGCGACCGTCGACGAAGACCTGCAGAAAGTGCGCGATCTCTACCGCGGCGCGGGCTACAAGAACGTCATGATTCCGGACCCGCTGCTCAGCGTGCTGCAGAAAGGCGATGGCAAGCGACGGCTCGGCGTCGAGATCCCGGTGGTCGAAGGCGAGCGCTGGAAGCTCGGCGAGATCACCATCGAGGGCGAGTCGGTCTTCCGGGAGGAGGCGCTGCGTTCGAAGTTCGTCGATCCGCGCGGAGGCTGGTTGCGCTCCAAGGTCATCGCGGACGGCGCCGAGGCGATCCACGACACCTACCGCAACTACGGCCACATCTTCGCCAGCGTCGACACCGAAGTGCGCGAGCGCGAGGGCAACGTCGCCGACCTGGTGGTGAACATCAAGGAGGGGGACCAGTATCGCGTCGGCAGGATGGAGTTCCAGGGCAACACGCGGACGCACGACAAGGTCCTGCGGCGCGAGTTCCGCATCCAGGAAGGAACGCTGCTCAACATGGGAGGCGTGAAGAGCAGCCTCTTCAAACTGAACCAGCTCGGATACTTCAAGCTGAAGGAAGACGACCCGATCCAGTTCGAGAACTTCGACACCGAGAAGAAGACCGTCGACTTGCTGGTGCAGGGCGAGGAGAGCGATCGGACGGAGCTGCAGGTGGGCGCCGGCTGGAGCGAGTCGTACGGGTTCTTCGGGCAGTTGTCGGTGCGCACCCAGAATTTCATGGGGCGCGGCGAGACGGTCGGCGTCTCGTTCCAGTCGGGCCGGTACCAGGACGAGTTCGACGTCTCCTACTACATCCCGTGGTTCCTCGATCGGCCGCAGAGCCTCGGCTTCCAGGTCTACCAGAGCAACCTCAACTACTCCTACTACGTCGATCAGGAGACGGACCGCGAGAGCGAAGGGATCGTCGCGACCTACGGCCGCAACCTCGGCCTGTTCAGCACCGCGACCGTGAGCTTCACCCGGTCGCGCCTGCTCGACCGGCTCCAACAGCGCCTGCCCGACGGCACGCTCCTGCAGCAGACCTACGACATCGACAACTCTTCGATCCGGCCGGCCTACATCTTCGACAGTCGGGACAGCCGGCTGGAGACGACGCTGGGCCTCCGCTTCTCGGGGTCGGTGGAGTACGCGGGAGGACTGCTGGGCGGCGACAACAACTTCTACCGGCCCGAGACGCAGTTCAGCTACTTCTTGCCGGTGTCGGCGAACCCCCTGAAGACGCTCGCCGCCTTCAACATCGAGGCGGGTTGGGTGGAGCCTTTCAGCGGGTACGACGTGATCCCCCTCGAGCGCTATTTCCTGGGCGGCGAGAACAGCGTGCGCGGCTTCGAGTTCCGCTCGATCTGGGTCCGCGACGAGGAGACCGATCAGCCGGTCTTCGACCAGGGGTTCTACAAGGGGGGCAACAAGTTCCTGCAGCTCAACCTCGAGTACCACTTCCTGCTCGGCGGTCCGTTCCGCCTGCTCTTCTTCGCCGATGGCGCGAACGTCTACGACGACGACCAGAGCATCGATCCGACGCGGATGCGCTATTCGGCGGGCGCCGAGCTGCGCATCTTCGTCCCGGTCTTCGGCGCCCCGCTGCGTTTCATCTACGCGTCGAACCTGGACCCGAAGCCGGAGGATCAGTTCCAGAGTTTCCAGTTCAGCATCGGTGCCACTTTCTAGGACGACAAGGAGCGACTCATGGATTCGAACGTGCGGAGGGTGTCGGGCAGACTCTTGCGGGGCGGGCTGATCGCCTTCGCCATCTTGCTCATGGCGGGTCTCGGAACCCCCCGGGCCGACGCGCAGGCGGGCAAGATCGGGGTGATCGACGTGCAGCGGCTGGTCACCGACTCGGTGGCCGGCAAGGAGGCTCTGGCGCGGCTGAAGAAGCTGCAGGACGAGAAGATCGCTCAGGGCAAGGCGAAGAACGACGAGATCGACGGGCTGCGCAAGCGGTTGAACGAGGGGCGGCTCTCGCTCGCCGACGACAAGATCACCGAGCTCGAGAAGCAGCTCGAGGACAAGATCACGGGCCTCCGGCGTTTCCAGGAGGATGCCGAGCGCGAATTCAACAAGAGCCGCGAGAGCGCCTTCGGAGACATCGAGCGGCGCGTCTTCCCGGTCATCGAACAGGTCGGCAAGGAAGCAGGTTACACCTTCATTTTCAACAAGTTCCAGAGCGGGCTGGTGTACGCGAGCGAGGGCACGGACATCACCGACCAGATCATCCAGCGCTTCGACGCCTCGGTGGCTGCCCAGCCGAAGGGGAACTGAAGCTTGACCTGGACGCTCGGGGAGCTCGCCGAGCGAGTCGGGGGCGAGGTCTCCGGGGATCGCTCGCGCAGGATCTTCGGCGTCCGCACGCTGGAGTCGGCGGCAGCTGGCGACCTCTCCTTCCTGACCCACGCGAAGTACGCCCGCGCGGCACGCGAGTCGCGCGCCGGAGCGATCCTCGTCGGTCGCGGTGTCGAGGTTCCCGGGCGCGACCTGCTGGTCGTCGAGCATCCCTCGCTCGCCCTGGCGCAACTGCTTGCCCTCGTTCATCCACCCGCCCGGCCGGCGCCCGGAGTCCATCCGACGGCGATCCTCGCTCCGGGGGCGGAGGTCGATCCCTCGGCGAGCCTGGGCGCCTATGTCGTCGTCGGGGCCGGAGCGAGGATCGGCGCGAACTGCGTCCTCCATCCGCATGTCGTGGTGGGCGAGAACTGCCGGCTCGGAGCCGGTGTGGTGCTCCATCCGCACGTGGTGCTCTATTCCCACGTCGTGCTGGGCGACGACTGCGAGGTGCACGCCGGGACGGTGCTCGGCAGCGACGGATTCGGCTACGCCACGGTCGAGGGGGTGCATCACAAGATCCCGCAGGTCGGCCGGGTCGAGATCGGGGAGCGAGTGGAGATCGGCGCCCTGACCGCGGTCGATCGCGCTCTCCTCGGTTCGACCTCGATCGGCGCCGGAACTAAAATCGACAACTTGGTGCAAGTCGGCCACAACGTGACGGTCGGACGCGCCTGCGTGCTGTGCGGGCAGGCGGGGATCGCGGGCAGCGCGCACCTGGGGGACGGAGTCGTCCTGGCCGGACAGTCCGGAGTCGTCGGGCACGTCGAGCTGGGCCGCGGCGTCCAGGTCGCCGCCAAATCGGCCGTGCTGGGACCGGTCGAGGCCGGACAGGTGGTCGCCGGGGTTCCGGCGGTCGAGATCTCGGTCTGGCGGCGGACGCAAGCCGTGCAACGGCGATTGGCGGAACTATGGCGGAGGCTGCGCGCGATCGAGCGCCGGCTGGGACAATCGAGCGGCAGCGGAGAGAGGCGTGACGAATCAGAATCCTGAGTGGGACGCGCGGTGGGTCATGTCGGTCCTGCCGCATCGCTACCCGATGCTGCTGATCGACCGGGTGCTCGAAATGGAGCCTCGACGGCGGATACGGGCACTCAAGAACTTCACCATCAACGAGGAGTTCTTCAGTGGGCACTTCCCCGAGCATCCGGTGGTTCCGGGGGTGCTGCTGATCGAGGCGATGGCCCAGGCCGGCGGGATCCTGCTCATGCACGACGATCCCGACCGGCACCGCAAGCTCCTGCTCTTCATGTCGATCGAGCGCGCCAGGTTCCGCAAGCCGGTCGTGCCGGGAGACCAGGTGCACTTCGAGGCGGAGGTGATCCGCTTGAAGTCCAATCATTGCAAGCTCGCGGCGCGAGCGAGCGTCTCCGGCGTCGTGCATGCCGAAGCCCAGCTGCTCTCCACGACCGTGGACCGGGATTCGATCCGATGAGCGCGAGGATCCATCCGCTGGCGCTGGTCGACCCGGACGCCCGTCTCGGCGAGGACGTCGTGGTCGGACCCTTCGCCTCGATCGGAGCCGGCGTCGAGATCGGCGACGGTTGCGAGATCGGAGCGCACGCCGCGATCCACGGCCCGACGAAGATCGGCCGCCAGAACCGCATCTACGCTCACGCCTGTCTCGGCTTCGATCCGCAGGACCTCAAGTTCTCCGGCGAGGTGGTGCGCCTGGAGGTCGGCGACCGCAACGTCATCCGCGAGTTCGTCACCTTCCATCGCGGCACCGGCAAGGGCGGCGGCCTGACCCGGGTGGGGGACGACAACCTCTTCATGGTCTATAGCCATGTGGCCCACGATTGTCAGGTAGGTAGCCGGACGATCTTCGCCAATTGCGCGACTCTGGCGGGGCACGTGGAGGTCGGAGACGATGCCATCGTCGGAGCGTTCTCTGCGGTACAACAGTTCGGCCGGATCGGACGCCACGCCTACATCGGCGGGTACACCCGACTGCTGGTCGACGCCCTGCCGTTCGTCAAGACGGTCGGACTGCGACCCGCCGTCTACGGGGTCAATCGCATCGGCTTGCGGCGCAAGGGCCTGAGCGACGAGCGGATCAAGATCCTGCAGCGAGCCTTTCGCATGCTCCTGCGCTCGAAGCTCAACATGACGCAGGCGCTCGAGCGGCTCGAAGAGGAGATGGGAGGGGAGGAAGACGTGCGCTACCTGGTGAGTTTCATCCGCTCGGCGCGCCGTGGCGTGGTGCGCTCCCTGCCGACCGAACGCCAGGAGGAGTCGGGCGGTGTCGACTAGATTGGCGGCCGGGGTCTTCGGCGTGGGCGCTCTCGGCCGGCATCACACGCGGCTCCTGGCGGCCCTGGATGGCGCCGACCTGGTGGGGATCCACGATCCGCGCGCCGAGGCCGCGCAACAGGTGGCCGCGGAGTTCGGGACGCGAGTCTGGCCGAGCTTCGACGAGCTCGCCGATCGGATCGAGGTCGCGGTGCTCGCGGCACCGACCGTGCTGCACGCCGAGCTCGGTGAGCGCCTGCTGGCGCGTGGCATCCATCTGTTGGTGGAGAAGCCGGTCGCGGCCTCGCTCGCCGAGGCGGATCGCATGATCGAGCTGGCCGAGCGACAGGGCAGGATCCTCTCCGTCGGACACGTCGAGTTCCACAATCCGGCGGTGCAGGCGCTGCTCGAGGCGGAGCTCAGGCCGCGCTTCGTCGAGATCCAGCGGCTCGGCGTCTTCTCGCCGCGCAGCCTCGACATCGACGTGATCCTCGACCTGATGATCCACGATCTGCAAATTCTCCAGGCGCTAGACGGCACGGCGGTGGCGGAGGTGCGCGCCACCGGAGTCCCCGTGCTGTCGGAGCGGATCGACATCGCGAACGCGCGGATCGCCTTCGCCTCGGGGATGGTGGCCAACGTCACCGCTTCGCGGGTCTCCGGGGAGCGCGTCCGCAAGCTGCGCGCCTTCTTCGGCGACCGCTACGTTTCGCTCGACTATCAGGCCCAGGAGATCAAGGGTTACCGGCTGGAGCGCGGCTCCGAGGGCCGGTCGATCCGGCCGGCCGACCTGCCGGTGGAGAAGGCGGAGCCCCTGCGCCGCGAGCTCGAGGCTTTTCTGGCGGCCTGTCGCGGCGAGACCGTGCGCCATGTCGACGGCGCCGCGGGGCGCGCCGCGCTCGCCACGGCGCTCGAGGTCGTCGCGGCGGCCTCGCGCGGGCCGGTCGACGGGGGCCCCTTGTGCTAGTGTCGAACCGCCGGCCGGTCGATCGACCGGCTGCCGGCGATCGTTGATCTCAGCGAGCGACAGATCGGGTTTGGAGGAGGCGATGAGCGAGGCGAGGATCGGTGTGGTTGGCGGCAGCGGGCTCTACGAGATGGCGGGACTCGCCATCCGCGAGGAGCGCCGCGTGACGACGCCCTGGGGAGATCCTTCGGACGCCTTCGTCCTGGGAGACCTCGACGGACGGTCGGTCGCCTTTCTCGCCCGGCACGGCCGGGGCCACCGGCTGCTGCCGACCGAGCTCAACTTCCGGGCCAACATCTACGGCTTCAAGAAACTCGGCGTGGAGTTCCTCATCTCGGTTTCGGCGGTGGGATCGCTCAAGATCGAGTACGTCCCCGGACACATCGTGATCCCGGACCAGTTCTACGACCGCACGCGCCACCGGGCGGACACGTTCTTCGGCGACGGTCTGGTCGCGCACACCTCGCTGGCGCGCCCCGTCTCGGCGACCCTCGCCGGCGTGCTGCTCGAGGCGTCGAAGCGCGAGGGCGCGACGGTGCACATGGGCGGCACCTACGTCAACATGGAGGGGCCGCAGTTCTCGACCCGCGCCGAGTCCTTCGTCTACCGCCACCTCGGGATGGACATCATCGGCATGACCAACCTGCAGGAGGCGAAGCTCGCGCGCGAAGCCGAGATCGCCTACGCGTCGCTGTCGATGATCACCGACTACGACTGCTGGCACGAGGAAGAGGCGGCGGTCACCGGCGAGGGCGTGATGGAGGTGTTGCGCAGGAACGTGGAGCTCGCCCAGCGCGTGGTGCGGCGGGCCATCGGACGTCTCGACGAGAGCGTGGCGAACGACTGCGCCAACGCGCTGGCGATGTCCCTGATCACCGATCCCGGCCTGGTACCGCCCGCGACCCTCGACAAGCTCGAACCGCTGATCGGCAAGTACCTCGACCGGTCGGGCGACCGGTTGGTCTGGAAGCGGTAGAGGCGGAGAACCGCCGAGCCGCGCGCGATGACCCGGATCCTGGTCACCAACGACGACGGCGTCTACTCCGAGGGCCTGCGGCTCCTCGCCCGCGCGCTCTCCCGCCATGGCGAAGTCGTGGTCGTGGCGCCCGACCGGGAGCAGAGCGCGACTGGACACAGCCTCACCCTGACCCGGCCGCTGCGCATGCAGCGCCTCGAGGAGGGCTGGTACGCGGTCGACGGAACGCCGACCGACTGCGTCAACCTCGCGGTGCTCTCGCTGCTCAGGGACTCGCCGCCCGACCTGGTCGTCTCCGGAATCAACTTCGGGCTCAATGTCGGTGACGACGTGACGTACTCCGGCACGGTCTCGGCGACTTTCGAAGCCTCGCTGCTCGGCATTCCGTCGATCGCTTTCAGCCAGGAGGTGGCCGAGGGCTTCTCCTTCGCCCGCTCGACCGAGCTCGCGGCGGCCTTCGTCGCGACCGTCCTGGCCGAGGAGGTGCCGCCCGACCTGCTGCTCAACGTCAACTTCCCGGCCGGAGAAGCGAAGGGCGTGATCTTCACCCGACTGGGCAAGCGCGTCTACCAGCAGTCGGTGATCGAGAACCTCGACCCGCGCGGCCGCAAGTACTACTGGATCGCCGGCACACCGGTCTGGCAGGAGGATCCCGGGACCGACCACGCGGCGGTGCAGCAAGGCTATGCTTCGGTGACGCCACTGCACCTCGACCTGACCGACTATCGCAGCCTCGAGAACTACGGCGGCCTGGGCGAGCGGCTGCGCTCGCTGCTGCCGGCGAATTCGGGTCATGGAGGGTGACACCTATCTGCGCGAGGGGATGGTGCGCGAGCTCCAGGCGCGCGGCATCCGGGATTCCCGCGTGCTCGCCGCGATGCGCGAGGTGCCGCGGCACCTGTTCGTGCGCGACCACCTGAAGCGACAAGCGTACAGCGAGCACGCGCTGCCGATCGGCGAGGCGCAGACGATTTCACAGCCTTTTGTGGTGGCGCGCATGACCGAGCTGCTGGACGTCGAGTCGACCCACAAGGTGCTCGAGATCGGCACCGGTTCCGGTTACCAGACCGCGATCCTCGCCCGGCTGGCGCGCTGGGTCTACAGTCTCGAGCGGCTCCCCGAGCTGGCGCACCAGGCGATCCGCCGGATGCGTCAGCTCGAGATTCTCAACGTGAAGATCCAGACCTTCGACGGGACGGTGGGTTGGAGCGAGGTCGCGCCGTTCGAGCGCATCCTGGTGACCGCAGGCGCGCCGGAGGTGCCCAAGCCGCTGCTCGAACAGCTGGCTCCGAAGGGCAAGCTGCTGATTCCGGAAGGGGATCGCAGCGAGCAGCGTCTGGTGCTGTACGAGCGGCTGGCGCGCGGCCTGCGGCGCCGCGAGCTCGAGGCGGTGGCCTTCGTGCCGCTGGTGGGCCGCCACGGTTGGAGCGAGGTCGAGGAGAAGCGGCGGTGAAGAGCGCCCGCTTCAGGGTCACGGGTCAGGTGCAGGGAGTCGGGTTCCGGTACTACGCGCGCCGCCTGGCCAGGGACTGCGGCGTGGTCGGCTGGGTGCGCAACGAGCCCGACGGCGCGGTCCTCGCCGAGGCGAGCGGGTCGCCGGAGGCGCTGGTCGCCTTCTCGGCGGGGCTGCGCATGGGACCGCCCGCGGCACGCGTCGAGCGGGTGGACGAGATTCCGCTGTCCGAGGCGCCGGCGCGGGAACGATTCGAGATCATCTGATCGGGAGGAGAGGCGTGGACGACCTGAAGAGCTACATCCGCGAAGTGGCGGACTTTCCCAAGCCGGGAATCAACTTCTACGACATCACGACACTGCTCAAGGACCCGCTCGCCTTGCGCATGACGGTCGACCGCTTCGCCTGGCTCTTCTCGCGTGGCCACCGGGTGGACAAAGTCGTGGGTATCGAATCGCGCGGCTTCATGTTCGGTCCGTCGCTCGCCTACAGCCTCAACGCGGGGTTCGTCCCGGTGCGCAAGCCGGGCAAGCTGCCGGCCCGGACGGTCAGCCAGTCGTACGAACTGGAGTACGGTTCGGACCGCCTCGAGATGCATGCCGATGCGATCGATCCGGGCGAGCGCGTGCTGATCGTCGACGACGTGATCGCGACCGGCGGCACCGCCGTGGCCGCCGCGCGCCTGGTCGAGGCGCAGGGTGCCGCGGTCGCCGGCTTCGGCTTCATCATCGAGCTCTCCTTCCTTCCCGGGCGACAGAAGTTGGTCGACTACGAGGTCGAGTCGCTCATCCGCTACTGACATATACTTCCCGGTCGGGCGGCTGTAGCTCAGCTGGATAGAGCAGGAGCGTCCTAAGCTCTTGGTCGGGGGTTCGACTCCTCCCAGCCGCACCAGCTAGCCATCGCACGGCGCCTCGGGGCGCGGTACGAAACGAGAAACGAGGACCTGGTCGCATGGATTCGGCACATCGCGAAGATCTGAAGCGTAACGAGCTCAAAGAGGCACTCGACCGCGGCATCCACTACGCGGAGGACCACGCCCGCACCATCGTGTGGGCCGTCGCCGCCGCGCTGGGCGTCGCGCTGGTGGGCGTCGCGCTCTTCCTCTGGTGGAACAGTCGCAAGGCCTCCGCCAACGACCTGCTGGTGCAGGGCTTGCGGGCCTACGACGCGCCGATCGTCACCACGGGGGCCCGGCCCGACGATCCGATCAGTCCCTCCTTCGCCAACGAGAGCGCGCGGCGGGACAAGGCGCGCGAGCTCTTCACGGCGCTCGACTCGCGTTTCGGCGGCGGCCGCGTCGGGCAGGTCGCCAAGCTCTACCTGGCGCAGATCGCCCTGGCCGAGAACGACGCCGAACGCGCCCGCCGATTGTGGACCGAGTTCCTGGACGAAGAGCCGACCGGACCGCTCGCCGCGACCGCGCGGGTGAACCTCTATCGGCTCGATCGCGAGCAGGGCAAGTCGCAGGCGGTGGCGGACGAGCTGGCGAAGATGCTCGAGCAAGCCGACCGGCCGCTGCCCAACGACGTGATCCTCTACCAGCTCGCGCTCACCTACGAGTCGCTGGGGAAGCGCGAGGATGCCGCCGCGACCTATCGCCGGATCGTCGAGGAGCATCCGCAGTCGCCCTACTTCGCGACCGCGCAGCAGGAGGCCGGGTCGGCGCCCAAGGGGAGCTGAAGCTGGGCACCGCCTACGAGATCCTCTCCCGGCTGCGCGGCGGGATCCCCCTCGGCGACGACGACCTCCGACAGGTCGCCGCGGCGGCGGCGGACGGCAGCTGGAGCGACGCGCAACTCGCCGCTTTCCTCATGGGGGCGGCGATCCGCGGTTTGGACGTCGAGCAGACGCGGGCGCTCACCCAGGCGATGCTCGACTCGGGGGAGCGGTGGAATCTCGGCGCGGAGTTTCCGCGACTCTGCGACAAGCACTCGACCGGTGGGATCGGAGACAAGGTCTCCCTGGTGCTCGCGCCCCTGCTCGCCGCGGCAGGCGCGCCAGTGGTGATGCTCACCGGACGCGGTTTGGGGCACACCGGGGGAACCGCCGACAAGCTCGAAGCGATTCCGGGGATCTGTCAGGAGCTCTCCGCGGAGCGGGCGCGCGCGCTGCTGGCGTCGTCGGGGATCGCGCTCGGCGTGGCGACGCGCGGCATCGCCCCGGCCGATCGCCGCCTCTACGCCCTGCGCAACCACACCGCGACCGTGGAGGCGCTGCCGCTCATCGTGGCGAGCATCCTGTCGAAGAAGCTGGCGACCGGCGCCAAGTCCATCGTGTTCGACGTGAAGTGCGGCGACGGCGCCTTCCTCCAGGCACGGGAGGACGCCGCTCGTCTCGCCCGGCTGCTGGTCGAGATCTCGCACGAGCTGGGCCGCCAGGCGGCCGCACTGCTCACCGACATGAGCCAGCCGCTCGGCGACTGGGCGGGGCACGCCTGCGAGATTCGCGAGACCCTCGACTGTCTGGAGGGACGCGGCCCCGGAGAGACCGTCGACCTCACCGTGGCTTTGGCGCTCGAGCTCGCGCGGGCGAGCGGCGCCGACTGGACGGAAGAGCGACTTCGCCAGTTGCTGGCTTCCGGAGAGGCCCGTGAGCGCTTCGTCAGCTGGGCGGCGGCGCAAGGCGCCGACCGACGCTGGTTCGATCAGCCGGCGCTGCCGCTGGCGCCGGTGGAGCGGATCCTGACCGCGACCCGCTCGGGACGGCTGGCGCGCGTGGCGACGCGCCGCCTGGGGTTCCTGCTGCTCGAGGCAGGCGCCGGCCGGACCCACCCCGACGACGCAATCGACCTCGGGGTGAGCTTGCGTTACATCGCCCGCTTGGGCCGGGAGGTCCACGCCGGCGAGGAGCTGGCGCGGGTCTATCTGCGCCGCGACGATCCCGGCCTGGTCGAGCGATTCGCCGCCTGCTTCGAGGTGGCGGACGAAGCGGTGGCGCCGCCGCTCGTCGTCGAGCGCATCGCCGTCGACCTGCTGACGCTCTGACTCAGGGTTCCCAGACCGCAGGCTGCGTCGCGTCAGGCCAACGCAGGCCGGGGCGACCGCCGGGAACGGCCGTCACCACCACCGGGCGCGGCCCGGCGTCACGGGCGAAGCGTGCCCGCCGCTTCACCTCGCCGGTGGCGGCGAGCTCGGCCAGCTCCCAGCTGCGCGGCGACGCCCGCTGGTACAGCAAGTAGGTGGTGTCGCCGAGAACGGCGAGAGCGGGCTCGAGCGAGCCCGGCCCACCCACCTCGCGGGGAGCGCTCCAACGCGTGCCGTCGAAGGCGGCCGTCACAACCCGGTACTCGTGGCCATCGTAGCGGCTCCAAGCCGCGAGCGCGCCCGTCGCCTGGGCGGCCAGCGCCGGCGTGACGTCGGGGACCGCGTTGTCCGTCGCGACCGCCTGCGGGGCAGTCCACTCCCCGGCGACGCGGTGGCTGAAGAAGATCTCGTCGTCACGGCCGTCGAAGCGGCTCCAGACCACCAGGGCGCTGCCGTCCGCGAGGCCCGCGGTGGCCAGTGCGAGTTGGCTTCCGGGACCCGGATGCGCGATCTCCTGCGACGCCTTCCAGCCGTCGCCGGCCAGGCTGGCGGAGCGCACCGCGAACTGCTGCGGCGAGTCACCCTCCAGCCAGATCAGACCGGAGATCGCGTCCCCCGCGCGCACCGCCTGGGGTTCGGCACGCAGGCGGCCGAGGCGCGGCAGGGGCGGAGCAATCTCGCGCAGCACCCCAGCTTCGATCCGGGCAAGGTAGAGCTCCCGCCCGATGGCGTCGCGGCGGGTGCCGGTGACCCAGGTCCCGGTCGCGTCGTCGGCCACCCCGTCGATCCGTACATCGGCCGGCAGGTCGAGCGGGGTCTCCCGCCCCGCCAGCTGGAGCTCGACCTCGGCGCCGCGGCGCAGCAACAGGGCACGATCCCCACCCCAGACTTGCGCCCAGCCGGGAAGGAGTCCGAGCGATTGGATGAAGAGGGCGGAACAAGCGAGAGGGCGAAGCTGACCATGCATGCGCGTCGGATCGTAAGTTCCACGGCCCGGCCTGTCAAACCGGAACGGGACGGCCGAGAGCCCGTTGCTATCATCAAGACGTGCGCGCGGCCATCCTCGCCGTCGGCAGCGAGTTGCTCTCGACCGACCGACTGGACACCAACTCGCTTCGCCTCACGGCGGTGCTCGAGCGGCATGGCGTCGCGCTCGCCAAGAAGAGCGTGGTGGGGGACGACGAAACGGCGCTCGCCGCCGAGCTGCGCAGCCTGTGGACCGCATTCGACCTCGTGCTGGTCTGTGGCGGGCTCGGCCCGACGGCCGACGACGTGACGCGCGAAGCCGCCGCCGCGGCGCTGGGTGTCGGACTGCGTGAGCAGCCGGAGATCGTCGCCGAGATGGAGCGCCGGTTCGCCGCTTTCGGCCGCCGCCTGGCGCCGAACAACCATCGTCAGGCCGAGGTGCTGGAGGGCGGGCTTGCGCTCGCCAACTCCAAGGGCACCGCGCCCGGGCAGCGCTTCGAGCGGGAGGGCAAGACGCTGTTCCTCCTCCCCGGCGTGCCCTTCGAGCTCGACGAGCTGGTGCGGCGCGAGCTCGAGCCCTGGCTGGCTGCCCGGTCCACGGGCCGCGGACGGGAGCGCCGGACGCTCAAGGTGGCGCTGCGTCCCGAGTCGGAGGTCGACCTCGCCCTGGCCCCGGCGTACTCCGAGTTCGGGCGGCAGTGGATCACGCTGCTCGCCGGCTCTGGCGAGATCTCGGTGGTGCTCAACGCGGAGGGAACGGAGGCGGAGCGCCGGAGCCAGCTCGACCGGATGGCGGCGCGGGTCCGCGAGCTGCTGGGCGAGGGGGTCTACGCAGAGGGCGACGACGCCTCGCTCGAAGAGGTGGTCGGACGGCTGCTCGCCGCGGCGGGCCAGACGGTGGCGACCGCCGAGTCCTGCACCGGCGGGTTGATCGCCGAGCGCTTCACGCGCATCCCGGGCAGCAGCAAGTACTTCGTCGCCGGCTTCGTGGTTTATTCCAACCCGGCGAAGACCCTGCTCGCCGAGGTGCCGCAAGAGGCGATCGCGGAGCAGGGGGCCGTCTCGCAACGGGTCGCCGAGGCGCTGGCGCTCGGGGCGCGACGGCGGGCCGGGGCCGATTTCGGGATCGGTGTGACCGGCATCGCGGGTCCGGACGGCGGCAGCGCCGAGAAGCCGGTCGGTACGGTCCACCTCGCCGTCGCCGGCCCGGGAACTGGAGAGGTGGTGCATCGCGCGACGCGCTTTCCCGGCGACCGCCGGCGGGTTCGCGCCTTCGCGGCGCAAGCGGCGCTGGAGTTGCTGCGGCGGCGCCTGCTCGACCCGCCACCCCCCGGCGCGAGCGGAGGTCGGGGAGGGTGAGGCTCTTCGTCGCCCTCGACCTGCCGCCGGCGACCAAGCACCGGCTCGGCGACGCCCAGCGACACTGGCGGAGCAGGCTCCCCGCGGCGCGCTGGGTGGCGGCCGAGAACCTCCATCTCACGCTCGCCTTCCTGGGCGAGACCCCGGCGAGCGCCCTGCCCGGGATCGAGGCGGCGCTCGCCGGGGGGTTGCTGACTTCGGCACCGATCGCCGCGCGCCTCGAGCGGGCGGGTTGCTTTCCGGACCGCGGACCGGCGCGGGTCGCCTGGCTCGGGCTGGAGCCGGCGAGGGAGCTCGAGGCGCTCGCCGCCGCCACCCGGGAGGCCCTGGTCGCGGCCGCGGTGGCCTTCGACGACAAGCCCTTTCGCCCGCACGTCACACTGGCGCGCTGCGAGCCCCCCTGGCCGGCGCCGGCGCGCGGCCGTTGGCAGGAGCTCGCCATGCAGTTGGCCGGCGAGACGCTCACCTGGCATGCGGCCACGCTGGTCGAGAGCACGCTCGGACCGGGCGGCGCCCGCTATCGGACGGTCGCAGCCCTGCCGCTCGCGGGAGCCCGGTAATGCGCTGGGCACCGCTGTTCCTCGGTTCCTATCTACTGGGCTCGATCGCCTTCAGCCTGGTGGTCGTCTGGCTGCTGCAGCGCGCCGACGTGCGGACTCTGGGCAGCGGTAACGCAGGAGCGACCAACGTTCTGCGAACGGCGGGACGCTGGCCGGCGCTGCTCGTGCTGCTGCTCGACATCGGCAAGGGGATCGTTCCGGTACGGGTGGCTCGCGCCCTCGAGGCGCCGCCCGAGATCGTGGCCGGCGCCGCGTTCGCGGCGATGCTCGGGCATGTCTTCCCGGTCTATTTCGGCTTCCGCGGCGGCAAGGGCGTGGCGACCGGTTTCGGCGCGCTGGTGTCGCTCTTTCCGCTGGCCGGCGGCCTGGCGCTGGTGGCCTTCCTGGGCGTCGTTGCGACCAGCCGCTACGTCTCGCTCGGCAGCCTCGTGGCGGCGCTGGCCGTGCCTCCGGCGGCCTGGCTGTTCGCCCGACTGGGATGGGCCGCGCCGGTGACCCGCGTCGAGCTCGCGATCGCCTGCGCCTGCTCGTTGCTGGTGGTGTCGAAGCACCGCTCGAATCTCCGCCGGCTGCTGGCCGGCGGCGAGCGGCGGCTGGGCGGGGGGAGGAGGGGGCGATGAGCGCGATCGGGATTCTCGGCGGGGGCTCGTTCGGCACCGCTCTGGCAGTGAGCGCCGCACGATCGGGGGAGCGCGTGCTGCTCTGGGTGCGCCGGGAGGCGGCGGCGGTGGAGATCGCCGCCGGGCGCGAGAACCGGCGCTACCTTCCCGGGGTCACTCTGCCGGCGGAGATCGAGGTCACCCACGACCTTGAGGCGCTTGCCGAGGCCGAACCACTGATCGTCGCCGCGCCGTCGCACGGCTATCGCGACGTGCTCGCCGAATTCCTCGCCGCGCGCGCCTCGCGCCGACCCTTGCTGGTGGTGTCCGCCGCCAAGGGGATCGAAGCCGAGACGCTGGCCCGGATGAGCACCGTGTCGGCCGAGGAGGCGCGGCGGGTCGGCGCGCCCTGCCGCTTCGCCGCCTTCTCGGGGCCGACGTTCGCCGCCGAGCTCGCGCGTGGCGTGCCCTCGGCGGCGGTCATCGCGAGCGAAGACGTCGAGCTCGCAGCACTGCTGCGCCATCGCCTGTCGAGCCCGACGCTGCGTCTCTACTCGTCCACCGACGTGGTGGGTGTGGAGCTTGGAGGAACGGCCAAGAACGTGATCGCGATCGGCGCGGGGATCGTCTCCGGTCTCGGCCTGGGTCACAACACCTTGGCGGCGCTGATCACCCGCGGGTTGCACGAGATCTCGCGGCTCGGCCTGGCGTACGGCGGCGACGCGCAGACCTTCTCCGGCCTCGCCGGACTGGGCGACCTGGTGCTCACCTGCACCGGCGGCCTGTCGCGCAATCGACGGACCGGCGTGGAGCTGGCCAAGGGCCGGACCCTCGAGGAGATCCTGGGCGGGACGAGCGAGGTCTCGGAGGGCGTGCGCAACTCGCTGGTGGTGCGCCGTCTGGCGGCGGACGCGGGAATCGAAATGCCGATCACGGAACAGATGGTCGCAGTCATGTACGAGGGCAAACCGGCACGCCAGGCGGTGCACGAGCTGATGACGCGCGATCTCAAGCACGAGGCGAAGCTATGACGACGGTCGCGCATCAGACGGTGCTCATCCTCGATTTCGGCAGTCAGTTCACCCAGCTGATCGCCCGCCGGGTGCGCGAGCATCGGGTCTACTGCGAAGTCCACCCCTTCGACCTGCCGGCCGCGGAGGTACGTCGCCGGTCGCCCATCGGCCTGATTCTGTCGGGCGGACCGCAGAGCGTCTACGATGCGGGCTCGCCGCTGCCCGATCCCGACCTCTTCGCGCTGGGGATCCCGGTGCTCGGCATCTGCTACGGGATGCAGGCGGCGGCCCATCTGCTCGGCGGCGTCGTCGAACCGGGGGCACGCCGGGAGTACGGGCGGGCGGAGATCGAGGTCGACGATCCGGGAACGCTGTTCTCGGGCCTGGAGTCTCGCGAGACGGTCTGGATGAGCCACGGCGACCACGTCACGCGAACCCCCCCGGGGGCCCGGGTGACCGCGCGCTCGGAGAACGTCGACATCGTCGGTTTCGAGGATGCGCAGCGCGGGCTCTACGCCATCCAGTTCCACCCCGAGGTGTCGCACACCCGCCAGGGCTCGGCGATGCTGCACAACTTCCTCTACCGGGCCTGCGCCGCGCGCGGGGATTGGACCATGGCGTCGTTCCTCGCGGAGGCCACCGAGGCCCTGCGCCTGCGGATCGGCGCCGATCGAGTGCTGTGCGGAATCTCGGGCGGTGTCGACTCCGCGGTGACCGCGGCGCTCCTGCGGCGGGCGGTGGGGGAGCGACTCGTCTCGGTCTTCGTCGACACCGGACTGCTGCGCAAGGGCGAACGCCGTCAGGTCGAGATGAGCCTCGCGGAGGGTCTGGGAATTCCGGTGATCACCGCCGACGCGGGGCCGGACTTCCTCGCTGCGCTCGCCGGGATCGAGGAGCCGGAGGCGAAGCGCAAGGCGATCGGGCAGGTCTTCATCGACGTCTTCGAGCGCGAGGCGAAACGGCTGAAGGGCGTGCGCTATCTCGCCCAGGGGACGCTCTATCCCGATGTCATCGAGTCGACGTCGGTGCGCGGCCCCTCGGCGGTGATCAAGAGCCATCACAACGTCGGCGGGCTGCCCGATCGCCTCGGCTTCGACCTCGTCGAGCCGCTGCGCTGGCTGTTCAAGGACGAGGTCCGCCAGCTCGGCCGCGAGCTCGGCCTGGCCGAGGAGTTCATCGCGCGCCACCCCTTCCCCGGCCCCGGTCTCGCAGTGCGCATCCTCGGCCCAGTCGATGCCGAGCGCGTGCGGCTGCTGCAGGAGGCCGATGCCGTCTTCCTCGACGAGCTGCGCGAGGCAGGATGGTACGAACGCACCTCCCAGGCCTTTGCGGTGCTGCTCCCGGTCAAGTCGGTCGGCGTCATGGGGGACTTCCGCACCTACGAGAACGTGGTCGCGCTGCGCGCCGTGGAGACGCACGATTTCATGACCGCCGACTGGAGCCATCTGCCGCACGAACTCCTGGGCCGGGTGGCGAACCGGATCGTCAACGAAATCCGAGGGATCAACCGGGTGGTCTACGACGTGACCTCGAAACCGCCGGCGACGATCGAATGGGAGTGAACGCGATGGCAGGCGAGATCCAGATCGACGGCCGCTCGCTCGGGCTCGACGGGTTTTCGGCGGTGGTGCACGACGGAGCGCGAGTGATCCTGGCCGACGATGCCCGGCGGCGCGTGCGCGCCGCACGCGCGACGATCGAGCGGGCGACGGCGAGTGGCCAGGCGGTCTACGGCGTCAACACCGGATTCGGCAATCTCGCCAACGTGCGGATCGACCCGTCCGATCTCGCCACGCTGCAGGAGCGCCTGGTCCTCTCCCACGCCGCCGGCATGGGCGAGCCGCTCTCCGAGATCACCGTGCGCGGGATGCTCCTGCTGCGCGCCAACACGCTGGCGCGCGGCCACTCCGGCGTGCGTGAGCAGATCGTCGACCGGCTGCTCGAGTTTCTCGAGCGGAGACTCCATCCGGTGGTTCCCTCGCGCGGCTCGGTGGGCGCTTCGGGCGATCTCGCTCCGTTGGCGCATCTCGCGCTGCCGCTGATCGGCCGCGGCGAGGCGTGGTACCGCGGCCGGAGGCTTCCGGCCGCCGAGGCACTCCGGGCGGCAGGCCTCGCGCCCCTCGTCCTGGCGCCGCGGGAGGGGCTGGGTCTGATCAACGGGACCCAGGCGATGACCTCGCTGGTGGCCCTGGCGGCGCTCGCGGCGCGCCGCCTGGTGCGGCTGGCCGATCTGGTCGGAGCCCTGACCGCCGATGCGTTGCGCGGCACCGACGCGGCGTTCGACGCACGCATCCACGCCACCCGGCCCTATGCCGGGCAGCGCGCCTCGGCGGCCAATCTCTGGCGGCTGCTCCAGGGATCGGCGATCCGCGAATCGCATCGCGTCGGCGACGTGCGGATCCAGGACCCCTATTCGCTGCGCTGCATGCCGCAGGTGCACGGGGCGGTGCGCGACGTGCTCGCCGACGTGGAGTCCAAGCTCGCTGTCGAGATGAACGCGGCGACGGACAACCCGCTGATCTTCGGCGAAGACGATGCCGCGCTCTCGGGCGGGAACTTCCACGGCGAGCCGATGGCCTTCGCAGCCGACTTCCTCGCCATCGCCCTCGCCGAGCTCGGCTCGATCTCGGAGCGGCGCACCGAGAAACTGACCAACGATGCCTTTTCGGGCCTTCCGCCGTTCCTCGTCGAGCACGCGGGGCTCAATTCGGGATTCATGATGGCGCAGGTGACGGCCGCGTCGCTGGTCGCGGAGAACAAGGTGCTGGCGCATCCGGCCAGCGTGGACTCGATCCCGACTTCGGCGGACAAGGAGGACCACGTCTCCATGGGCATGACGGCGGCGCTCAAGCTCCATGGGGTGGCGGCGAACGTGCAGCGGATCCTGGCGGTCGAGCTCGCCGCGGCCGCGCAGGGCATCGACCTGCTGCGCCCGCTGCGGACGAGCCCGGCGCTCGAGCGCCTGCACGGACGAGTGCGGGAGCACGTCGCGCGCTGGGACGAGGATCGGGAGATGGCACCGGACCTCGCCCGGGTCGACACCCTGGTCGGCGCCGGGCTCGACGACCTGCTCGCCGAGCTCGAGTGACCCGCCGCCATGCTCCTCCCGCCTCCCTGGGACTTCGTCCTGCTCGCGGCGGCCGCGCTGGCGGGGACGTGCGGGCTGGCGGCGGTCACCCGGCAGCGGCGGAGCCGTTGGCTGGCCTTCGCGACCCTCGCGGTGGGGCTGGCGCTGGCCTGGTTCGCTATCGAGCAGGCCGGTCGTCGTGCGGCCCGGGAGATCGAGCGCCTGGTGGGAGCGATGGCGCCGACCTATGCGCGCGAGCTCGAGCTGATGGACCATGCCGCTCTGCCGCTCGACGTGGCCGCCGACGATCCGCGCTACCTGGCGATCATCGCGGCGCAGATGCGGTGGTTGGAGGTCAATCCGCGCGTCGCCGACATCTACACGTTTCGGAAGCTGCCCGACGGCCGGATCGTGCTGCTGGTCGATTCGGAGACCGACTACGACCACGACGGGCGCTTCGCCGGCGAGCGCGAGGCGCGTACCCCGGTGGGCGAGGCCTATGACGCGGAGATCCCGGGTCTGGGCCGGGCCTTCGCGGGCGAGGCGGTGTTCGAGAGCGTGCCGGTCAGCGATCGTTGGGGCACCTGGGTGTCGGCCTTCGTTCCGCTGCGCGACCGCACGGGCGCCGTCGAGGCGGTCGTCGGGGTCGACTACGACGCCGGCTACTGGCTACGGGCGATAGCCCGGGCGCGTTGGGCGGCGGTCGCCGTGGCCGCTGCGCTGCTCGGCGTGGCGCTGACCGCGGTGGCGGCGGTTGCCCGGGCACGCCGTGATGCCGGAGAGCTCGAACGGCGGAACCGCGAGCTGCAGCGGGCGCGCGACGAGGCGCTCGAGGCGAGCCGGGCCAAGTCGGGCTTCCTCGCGGCGGTGAGCCACGAGCTGCGCACGCCGCTGCACGTCTTCCTCGGCATGAACGAGCTGTTGCTCGCCTCGGACCTCGACGATCGGCAGCGCCGCCACGCGGCGACCGCGCAGCGCGCCGCCGAAGGGCTCCTGACCATGGTCGGCGACCTGCTCGATTTCGCCCAGCTCGAGGCCGGCAAGCTGACCCTCGACGAAGGCGCCTTCGACCTCGCGGCTGCGCTCCGCGACGCTCTCGACAGCCATCGCGAAACCGCGGCGCAGCACGGGCTCGGCCTCGTCCTCGAGCGCGACTTCGCCGAGCCCGCCTGGGTGCTCGGAGACTGCCGCCGGCTGCGCCAGATTCTGCGCCACCTGATCTCCAACGCTCTCAAGTGCACCGAGCATGGCGAGGTGAAGGTGCGCGCCAGGCTCGTCCCCGAGGTGCCGGAGGGCATCCTTCTGGACCTCGTCGTCGAGGACACCGGCGTCGGGGTCCCGCCGGGACAGGGAGAGGCCATTTTCGAGCGCTTCAACCAGCTGGATTCATCGAACACACGTCGCCACGGTGGCCTCGGGATCGGGCTGGCGCTGTCGCGCGCGCTGGCGCGGCGCATGGGCGGCACGCTCGAGCTCGAGTCGCCGCCGGCCGGGGGTGCGCTCTTCCGCCTCGTGGTGCCGCTGCGCGCCGAGGAGCCGCCGCCACCGGCCAGGTGAGCGCCGCGGGAGAGCTAGGGATTGCTCTCCGACCAGAGCGATAGATCCGAGGTTTCGAAGCCATCCTCGAAGATCCAGTCCGGGTCGGGCACGTGCATCACGATGCAGTGGAAGACCCCGGCCGAGCCGACGATCGCGTCGGCGTCGAGGCCGACGATCTGCCTGCCGGGGAACGCCACGCCGAAGGTCAGCATCGCCGCGGCGTTCTCCACCGGGTAAGCGGAGTACTGCGGCACCAGGACGACCCGGTTGAGCACCACGGCGTTGGTGTAGGTGTAGTGAGTTCCGAAGCTGGGGCAGCCGGCGCACCAGCCAGGCGTGCGCAGCACCGTGTAGCCGCGCAACGCGAGCTCGGCGACGGCGTCCTCGGTGATCGTGTAGGGCGCACCGTCCGCTGGATCGTACTCGCCGACGATCGCCACCCGGTCGCGGGCCGGCAGCATCCACATGTCGATGTGCCGCGTGGAGTCGAAGCTGCTGGGAAAGCCGGGGAAGATGGTGAGCTCGAGGTTCTCGTACTGCGCGAAGAGGTTCGCGACGTCGGTGGCGTCGAGGGTGGGGTTCTCGGCGAGCACGAGATCGCTCATGAAGGCCTGGCCGTCGGCGAAGAGATGGAAATTGCCGCCGCCGTGGGTGAGCGGCAGGTCGTAGCCGGCGAGGCCCCACGCCGTGGCGACCACGTCGGGGATCTGGTCGTCGAGCGGGCGGGGGCGGTTGTAGACGTGGTCGACGATCGCCAGCGCCTTGTCCTCTTCGATGAAGCGTGGGCCGTAGTCACGGATCCAGACCGTGTTGGTCGGCGCGACGAGGAACTCGACGCGCGACATGTCGGCGCCGGCGCCGCTCAGCGTGGCGCTGGCACTCGTCTGCTGGCCGGCGTCCGCGACGATCACCCAGACGACGGCCGTCGGGTCGCCCGAGGTGATGGCCACGGTCATCGCGGTGAGGATCGCGTTGAAGCTGCCCCAGCGGATCAGGATCCCCAGGTTGCGGGCGTACTCCGGCGGGGTGAAGACCTGGCCGGTGGGTGGCGCTTCACCGCCCAGGGGAAGGGGCAGGGGGAGGCCGATCTCCTCGACCGCGAGCGAGCGGGGGAGCGGCGCCGGATCGTCGTCGAGGATCGTGCGCAAGATCTCGTCGCTGGGGACCTTGGCAGTCTGAGCGGTGGCCGGCCCTGGACAAACCGTGAGCAGCGCCGCCGCGGCGAGGCCGAGGAGAGGCGAGAAGCGCATGGAAAAAAACTAGCATGCCGCGGTCGCCGTCACCATGCACGACCCGGCGCACCTCGTGGGAAGATGTCGGCATGGCGATTCCCAGCGAAGAGCTCGTGTTCGAGGTGTTGCGCGCCTCCGGACCGGGCGGCCAGAACGTCAACAAGGTGGCTACGGCAGTGCGCCTGCGATTCGACGCCCGAGCCTCGCGGAGCCTCGCCCCGGAAGTGCGCGATCGCCTGCTGCGGATCGCCGGCCGGCGGGCGACCTCGGAGGGGGAGATCCTCATTCTGGCCCAGCGCTACCGCACCCAGGAGCGCAACCGCCGCGATGCCATCGAGCGGCTCGCGGCCCTGGTGGAACGGGCGGAACGGCCGCCGAAGCGGCGTCGCGCCACCCGACCACCCCAGCGCGCGGCGCGCGAGCGGCTGCGCGCCAAGCACCGTCGGGCGGAGCGCAAGCGGGAGCGTTCGGCCGGAACCGCGGACGAGGGATAAGCCGCCCGGTAGACGGCGCGCCGGACGCTGCGCTCAGGCCGGACCCGCTCGGCGCAGCGCTCGCGCGTGCTTCTTTTCGCGGAGACCCGACTTCTTGGCGACCTGCGCGGAGAGACCCTTGGAGCGGGGTGGGATGGCTTCCAGGCGGCATGCGGCCTCGGCGCAGGTCTGGGCGAAGAGCGCCGGATCGCGCCGCAGCTGAGCGGCGCGTGCGCGCCGTTCGGTGAAGTCCTCTGCCGAGAGCTCGCGGCCGAAGGAGCGCAGCTCGGCGATGCGCAGGCCGTGCTTGCGGAACAGGCGGAAGATGTTCTTCACCCGTTCGACCTCGATGTCGCGTCCGAGCGTGTAGCACTCGAAGGTGCCGTCCATGGCGAGCAGCGCGGCCTCGGCCAGGCAGGCGTAGGCCACGCCGCGCGGCAGTCCGACGTCGTAGCCGAGGTCGATCGGGCCTGGAATCACCACCTCGCCGCTTTCGACCACCAGGACGTCCGGCCGCACGGCCGCCTCCTCGGCGCTGATGTCGGTCGGCAACGCGACGTCGAGCACGACCGCTCCGGGCTTGCAGTGGGCGAGCTCGAGGACGCGCTGGCCGAACGCCGAAGTGGCGGTCACCACCAGATCGCAGTCGGGCAGGTGGGTGCGCGATTCGAGGGCCGTCACGACCTCGGCCCCGGGGGTCTCGCTCTCGATCCTCGCCTTGAGCGCCGCGAGGCGCTCGGGCTCGATGGAGACCAGGACGACCCTCCGAATGGCGCGCGCGATGAGGCGCGAGCAGACCGAGCCGATCGACCCGGTCGCCCCGACGATCATGGCCCGGCCGCTCGTCAGGTCTTCGAGTCCCATCCTCCGCGCGGCCACCTTCGCGGTCTCCAGAGTCGCCGCGACGGTCAGGCTGTTGCCACTGGTGACCGGCAGCGCCGCCTCGCGGGCCACGGTGAGACCGGCGTCGCCGACCACCTTGGTGTAGGCCCCGAGACCGAGGATCCGGGCGCCGCCACGCTCGGCGCGCCGCGCCGCGCGAACGAGGCGATCGTAGGTGAAGCGGGGTGGACGGGTGAGCATCTGCCGGGGCGTCGAGCCGAGACTGAGGAGGATTCCCTCGATGCGCTGGCCGGTCGCCGGGGAGCGGCCGCCCCTGATGTGGCTGAGCTGGAACGGGGGGAGGAGCGCGGCGAGGCGCTCGACGAGCTCGCTCGGCAGGACGCGGGCCCAGCGCAGCGCCGGATGGCTGAGCACTTGGCCGAGGTGGAGCGGATGAATGACGAAGGCGTAGCGATGCGGTCGCTCCGGACCGTCGCTCGGCCGACGTTGCCTCGGAGCGTGACGCTCGTCGAGGTGTTCGACGGACATGGCGATCCCCCCCCCCAGCACGCTGTCTCGGCCGCTCTCGCCCAGGCGGCCCTGGAAGCTTTCTTCTGGCGCGCCCCGGGAGCCAACCACCGAACGGGTGGGTGCGCGGATGCGAACGGGTGGGGACCCCGCTACAATCGCGCCATGACCCTCGTAACCGCAACCGCCCGCACGGTGCGCGCACCGCGCGGAGGTGACCTCACCTGCCGCGGATGGCTGCAGGAAGCGGCCCTCCGCATGCTGATGAACAACCTCGACCCCGAGGTGGCCGAACGGCCGGAGGATCTGGTGGTCTACGGCGGCTCCGGCAAGGCGGCTCGTGACTGGAGCTGCTTCGAGGCGATGGTGAGCGCGTTGCGCCGTCTCGCTGGCGACGAGACGCTGCTGGTCCAGTCGGGCAAGCCGGTCGCCGTCTTTCGCACCCACCCCGACGCGCCGCGCGTGCTGATCGCCAACTCCAACCTGGTGCCGAAGTGGGCGACGATCGACGAGTTTCGCCGGCTCGAAGGCCTCGGGCTCACGATGTACGGCCAGATGACCGCCGGATCCTGGATCTACATCGGCACCCAGGGGATCCTCCAAGGGACTTACGAGACGCTGGCCGAGCTGGCGCGCCAGAGCTTCGGCGGCAGCCTGGCAGGCCGCCTCACCGTGACCGCCGGCCTGGGTGGCATGGGGGGAGCCCAGCCGCTGGCCGTGACCATGAACGAAGGGGTCTGTCTCGTCGCCGAGGTCGAGCGGGCCCGGCTCGAGAAACGCCTCGCCACGCGCTATCTCGATCGCATCGCGTCCTCGCTCGCGGCGGGCATCGACGAAGCGCTCGCCGCCCGCGATCGTCGCGCGGCGGTGTCGATCGGCGTCGAGGCCAACGCGGTCGAACTTCTCGAGGCCCTGCTCGAGCGCGGGCTGGTGCCCGACGTGCTCACCGACCAGACCTCGGCGCACGACAACCTGAACGGCTACGTGCCGCACGGCATCCCCTATCGCGCTGCGCTCGATCTGCGGCGGGACGATCCCGCCGAGTATGTTCGCCGCGCGATGCGCTCGATGGGGGTGCACGTCGAGGCCATGCTCGAGCTGCAGCGGCGGGGCGCGGTGACGTTCGATTACGGCAACAACCTGCGCGGCCAGGCGCGGGACGCCGGCGTCGCCGCGGCGTTCGAGATCCCGGGCTTCGTGCCGCGTTTCATCCGTCCGCTGTTCTGCGCGGGGAAGGGTCCGTTCCGCTGGGCGGTGCTGAGCGGCGATCCGGCGGATCTCGCGGCGACCGACGAGGCGATTCTCGAGGTCTTCCCGGGCGACCTGGGGCTCCGCCGCTGGATCCGCATGGCGCAGCAGCGAGTCGCCTTCCAGGGACTTCCGGCGCGCATCTGTTGGCTGGGTTACGGCGAGCGGGCCCGGGCCGGCGCGGCGTTCAACGAGTTGGTGCGCAGCGGACGGGTCTCCGCGCCCATCGTCATCGGGCGCGATCACCTCGATTGCGGATCGGTCGCCTCGCCCCACCGCGAGACCGAAGGCATGCGCGATGGTTCGGACGCGATCGCCGACTGGCCGATCCTCAACGCGCTGATCAACGCGGTGAACGGCGCCACCTGGGTCTCCTTCCATCATGGCGGCGGCGTCGGCATCGGCAACTCCCTGCATGCCGGTATGGTGATCGTCGCCGATGGGACCGACGAGGCGTCGCGCCGCCTGGAGAGAGTCCTCACGGCGGACCCCGGCATGGGGGTGGTGCGCCACGCCGACGCCGGATACCCGGAGGCGCTGGCTTTTGCTCGCGAGCGGGGCATCGACCTGCCGATGGTGGCGCGCTGATCTTCGACCGGCCGGCAACCGGCTTGCAAAGCTCGCCGGAAGGTCGATGAGAGTCTCCTCCGCTGCCACCCGTTCCGAGCTGGGGCTGCTGCTCGCTCCGGCCCTGATTCTGTTGCGTCCCACCTGGTGGATGGGGCTGGCCGTGGTGGCGCTCTGGCTGCTCTGGCGGCGCGCGGCACCGCCGGCGCGCGAGCGCTGGCTGTTCAGCGGGTTCCTGGCGGCCTCGCTGGCGCTGCTGATCGCAGCGGACCTGCTCGAGGCGCGAGCCCGCCGCGCGGCGGCCCCCTCGGTCGAGGAGCTGGCGCGAGCGTATGCGAGAACCTGGGAGAGTCTGGCGGACGACCTGGAGAAGCTGTCGTCCGCGCTCGGTCGGATTCCACCTGCGGAAGGAGATGGCGCAGCGTTCCGCGCGCTCGAGCGGCTCGCCGCGGCGAGCCAGCCCAGCCGGACCTTCCTGGTACTGGATCCTTCGGGCGAGCCAGTGGTCTGGGGCGGCGCCGGCCTGTTGCATCGCCTGGCGGTCGAGGAGCTTCCGGTGACCGGTTACGCCGCGCGTCAGGGCGCGACCTCGGCGACGCTCGTCGCGCTGCGCCGGGTCGCCGGGCGGGACGGCCGGACTTTTCGCCTGGTCGCGGCGGAGAGCCGGCTGTTCGAGGAGGCGCCGCCGTTGATCTTCGCCGGCAGCTCGCCGCCACGCTGGGCGCGCTGGTGCCTGGCCGACCGCCCACCCGCGAGCACTGGCTGGACACTGGTCGCTTCGCCGGGTGCCCCGACCCTCGCCCTGGAAGGACCGGTCGAGCCGGCCATGACGGTCGCCGCGAGCTGCCGTCGCTGGGCCCTTGCCCTGCTCGGGCTCGGACTCCTCGGTCTCGCCGCGCTCCGCGCCATGGCTCTCTGGCTCCTCGCCCGAACCGTGCTGCTCGAGCCCGCTCGCGTCTGGACCGCGGCGCTCCATGGCTGGGTCGGGCTGCTCGCCATCGCCTGGGGGATGGGCGCGGGGCGGCGGGAGACGCTGATTCTCGCCGTCGGCCTGGCGTTGGGGGCGCTCGGCTGGCGGCTGGGGCGGGCGACCTTTCCTGGCCGACCGTGGCTCGGCGCCGCGCTCGGCCTCGGAGTCCTGATCGGCATCGCCGAGCTCGCGGTGCCCTGGCCGGTCGACGAGCTCGACCTGATCTCCGGCCTGGGATTCGGGGTGAACCTCGCCGCCGTGCGGGTCGGCATCGCGGCGGCGGTCTTCGGCGCTTTGCGCTGCCTGCCCAGACGGAGGTTCGCGGCCGGAACCTGGCTCCTGGCGTTGCTCGCGGCGGTCATCCTCTCGGCGGTGGCCTGGGAGGTGGGGGCGCGGTTGCGGCTCGAGAGCGCGGCGACCGATGAGCTCGAGCTGCTCCTGCCCCCGGGTCCCGCTCGCCTCGCCGAGCTCGAGAGCGATCTGGGGGGACACTTCGCGCGGGTGGACCTGGCGCGCGCGGTCGCGAGCTGGGGGGTGCTCGACGACCGGGGAGACCTCGCCTACGCGCTTTGGCGGGCCTCTCCGCTGGCGCGGTCGGACGCCCTCTCCGCGCTGGCGCTCGACTGGCCCGGCGAGCCGCCGAGCAGCTTCTCCTACGGGCTTCCGCTGGACGACCTGGGAGAGCTCGATCGTTCGCCGGCGCGATGGGCGGGGCTGGTGCCGCCTGCGTTCCGCGCGCGCAGCATCGCCGGCGAGGCGACGCTCTCGGCCGCCGGCGAGGCGGTGGTGAGGGTGCGTTACTGGCTGGTGCCGCGGCCCGGATTCGGTCCCCGCCCGCGGATCATCGAGGACCTCGCGGCCGACCTGCTGCGCTGGAGCGGCGCGCGGCGCCGCGGCGACGCGCTGCCCTCGCGCTCCCCGTGGGTGCTCTACTCGGAGCGCGGCGAGGTGGAGCTGTCGCCTTGGAAGGAGGCGACGCCCGCGCGCGCCCTGGTGATCGCACCTCGGGATGGCGGACGGGTGGCGACGCCGGACGGACTCCTGCCGGTCGTCTCGCGGCATGCCGAAGGGCTCACCGCCGCGCTCTTCCTGCGCGGGCTCCGTCCGGCCGCGCGGCTCGAGCGGGTCGCCGTCCACGTCGCCGGAGGGCTGGCGGCGATCGCCATTCTCGGGCTGGCGCTGCTCGCCCTGGCGCTGCCGCGCTCGATGGTGCGCGACATGGTCGGGCGGACTCTGCGCTCCTACTCGAAGCGCCTGATCCTGCTCTACTCGCTGCTGATCCTGCTCCCGCTGGGGCTGCTCTACGGCCTGCTCTCGCAGGCCCTGGGGCAGCGGGTCGAACGGGAGCAGCGCCTCGCCGCCGAGGCGGCGCTCAATTCCGCGCAGCGCGTGCTCGGCGAGTACGTACTGTCGCTCGAGCCCGGCTTCGGAGTCGGCACGGCGCTGGACGACGCCTTGCTCGAGTGGCTCTCGCGGGTCGTTGGTCACGAGATCCATCTCTACTGGGGCGGCGAAGTGTACGCCTCGAGCAAGCGGGAGCTGTTCGCTGCCGGACTCCTTCCCCGGCGACTCCCCGGTGCGGTCTGGGAACGGCTCGCCCTCGAAGGCGACCGGCTGGTGGCGCGCGCGGCGCGCGCCGGACGCGCCGAGTTCCTGGAGCTCTACGCCGCGCTCGCGGTCCCGGGAGCCGATCCGCGGCAGAGCCGACTGTTCCTGGCGATGCCCCTGCTGGCCCAGCAGGAGGAGGCGATCGCCGAGACCGAACGCATCCAGCGGCGCACGCTGCTCGCGACCCTCGCCACGTTTCTGCTCCTCGCCGCGCTCGGCACCCGGCTGGCGCGGGCCTTCACCCGTCCGATCACCGAGCTGGTCGCCGGAACCCAGCGGATCGCCGCTGGGGCGACCGGTCTGGGAGTGCGGCCGAGCGGACTGGAGCTGGCGGCCCTCGCCGAGGCGATCGATCAGATGGCGCGACGGATCGCGGAAGGGCGGGCGCAGCTGCTGCGCGAGAAGCGGTTGGTCGATGGAATCGTCGAGGCGGTCACCTCGGCGGTGGTCTACGTCGACCGCGCCGGGAACGTGCTGCTGGTCAATCGGCTGGCTCGCGAATTGCTGCGGGTGGCGCCGGGGGATCGGCTGGAGACCCGGCTCGAGCTGCGCTCCGAGCTCGCGCCGGCGGCGCGCTTCGTCGGCGCGGCCGGCGAGGAGCTGATGCAGGAGACCGTGCGCTTGGCGCCGACGCGCGGCGAGGCGCGCGACTGGTCGCTGGTCTGGGTGCCGCTCGCGGGGGGCGGCGAGCCGGGATTCCTGTTCATCGTCGAGGACATCTCCGAGGTCCTGCGCGCCCAGCGGCTCGCTGCGTGGGCCGAGATGGCGCGCATCATCGCGCACGAGATCAAGAACCCTCTGACCCCGATCCGACTCTCCGCCGAACACCTGCGCGAGGCCTGGGCCCGCGATCGCGACCACTTCGCGAGCGTGTTCGAGCGTTGCACGACGAACATCCTCAAGCAGGTCGAGGAGCTGCGCGGCATCGCGTCGGAGTTCTCGACCTACAGCCACATCCCGGCGATCGATCGCCAGCCCGGCGACCTCGTGGCGACGCTCCGCGAGGTGGTCGAGATGTACCGCGACGCGTCGCCCGGCGGTGTCCGGGTCGAGCTCGCGCCGGGACCGCCGGAGCTCGCGACGCGCTTCGACGGCCGGCTCCTGGCCCGCGCGCTGCGCAATCTGATCGAGAACGCCATGCGCGCTTCGTCGGGCAAGGGGCAGGTGGAGGTCGCCCTGGAGGCGCTGGACGGGCAGGCGCGGATCCGGGTGGCCGACGACGGTCCCGGCGTTCCGGAGGAGCTCCTCGAGCGGATCTTCGAGCCCTACTTCTCGACCCACGCCGGAGGGACCGGCCTCGGCCTGCCGATCGCGCGGCGGATCGTCGAGGAGCACGAAGGGACGCTGACGGCGCGCAACCTGCCTACCGGCGGCCTCGAGGTCGCGATTACAATCCCGCTGCGATGAATGCCTCGAGGTCTGCGAAGGGTGCCGGCTGGGTCGCGCTCGCCCTGCTGGCGGGCTGTCTCGGCGCCGAGCGTCCGATCAAGCCGCCCGGTTCGGCCCTCTGGCTCGCCGAGGCGTCGGGTGAGCTCGCGCCCGGGACTCAGATCCGGCTGGGCGAGCTCGGAATGCGCGAGATCTTCCTCCAGGCGGCCGAGCTCGGCTGGAACCCCGAGCCACGCCTGACCCGGCGATCCTGGCCGCGGGTGCCGCGCCGGACGCCGACCACCCTGGTGGTGGAGGGGGACTGGCGGCCTGGTGAGAGTCGTGCCGACCAGGTCGCGGAGAGGCTGGCCGTGGCGATCAAGAGCCTGCGGATCGATGCCGAGCAGGCCGGGATGCTGCCGGTCGGCGTCCACTTCCGGGTCGCGCCGCGAGACCAGGGCAAGCATTTCGCGCGCGCCCTCGGGGAGCTGCGGCGCGCTCTCGGCAGTCAGCTGTACGTCTCGGCGGAGATCGATCGCGCCTGGTTGGGTACCCCCCTCGCGGCGAGCGTCGCGGCCGAGGTCGACTTCGTCGTCTGCTTCCTCTACGGGCAGCGCCCGGAGGAAGCTGAGGATCCGAGGGCGTGGGATCTCGCCGAGGTGGAAGCGAACCATCGTCGGTTGGCGGAGCTCGAGCGCCCCTATCTGATCGGTGCCGTGGTGCTGGGAACGGCGACCTGGCGGTCGCGCGACGGTACGGCGAAGGGTACGAGCACCGAGCTCTCGCTCGGTCGACTGCTCGCCGCACGCGGGCTCGAGCTGCAACCCGGATTCAGCCTGCAGGGCATCGACCGGCAGGTCTGGGAGTTCGCGGCCAAGGCCCCCGCCCAGGTCGGCGGGTGGCGACTGGCGGCAGGAGAACGCATCCGGGTGGTACGCACCGCGACGGCCTACGTCGAAGAGTTCCGCCGCCGGCTGGGAGCTTGGGAGAGCGCCCACCGGCTGGGCGAGATCTACTACCGGTTGCCGAGCGCGGACGAGCGGCTCTCGCTCTCGGCCGAGAACCTGATCGACGTGCTCTCGCCTTCGGCGGCACAGCCGGCGCTCGAGCTCGCGCTCGATGTCCTGGAGCGCAGCGAACGCCGGTGGACGGTTCGCCTCACGTTGCGGAACCCGAGCTCGGAGAACACGGAGGTCGCCTTCCTCGAAAGCAACTTCGTGGAGCTGCGCACCACGGGAGCGATTCTCGGAGAGGTCGAACCCGGCCAGTTCCAGCGCGTCGAGGTGCTGTTCGGAGAGGAGAGGAACACCATGCGGGCGATGCGGCAGGCGGACCGCGTGCGGCTCTACCTGCCCCTCCTCGAAGGGGGGCAGGAGGCGGCCAGCGGGCCGATCGAGCTGCGGTTGGCCGGGCGGACGGCCCCGGCGCTGACGACCCGCGCTGTGTTTCTCCTGCCGGACGGCCGGCGCCTCGAGCTCCCCCCGCAGAGCTGGGAGATCGCGCCGTGAGCGCGACGACGACGACATCGCGCGCCGGAGTGCTCGGCCATCTGCGCAGCCCGCTGGGCGATCTCATGGGGGGACTCGATCGCTGCCTGGCGCCGGGCGGCCGAGCGCTGCTGCCGCTCGCTCTCGGGCTCCTGGTCGGCTGGTGGATCTACGTGCCGCTCCACGAGTTGGCGCATGCTTTCGGGTGCATGCTCGCCGGGGGGAGCGTCACTCGGCTGGACATCGATCCGCTCTACGGCGCCGCCGGTCTGGCGCGGATCTTCCCCTTCGTGCACGCCGGCAGCGAGTATGCCGGACGCCTGTCCGGCTTCGACACCGGAGGCAGCGACCTGGTCTACCTGGCCACCGATCTTGCCCCCTATCTCCTGACCCTGCTGCCCGGGGTCTGGGCACTCCGGCGGCTGGCGCGTCGCGGCCTCGCGTTCGGCTACGGCGCGCTGCTCCCGTGCGCCTTCGCCCCCTTCGTCTCGCTGACCGGCGACGCCTACGAGATCGGCTCGCTGCTGGTCGTCCAGCTTCCGCCCTGGGTGGCACAACGCGAGCTGATCGGCGACGACGTGGCGCTCAAGTTCTCCGAGCTTCCGGCGGGCGAACCGACGCTGCTCCCCGGTTTCGCGCTGGCGGTCCTGCTCGGCATCGCCTGGTCGGTCGTCTGGTACGGCGCGGCGAGTTGGCTCGCCGGACGTCTCGGTGAGGCGCCGCTCGCTGTCCCGCCGCGCCGCCCGGCGTCGAGTCCAAGGGCACGCTAGGATCTGCGCATGACGCGTCGACACGCCCTGGTCGGCCTGCTCGCCGGCGTGGCGCTCGGATGCGCCAGCACGCGACCCGAGCCGGCGACGCTCGCCGAGGGCAAGGCGACGAGCGGTCCGTCGCCGATCACCACCCGGGTCGCCGGTCTGGAGCACCGGCCCGGCCTGCTCGATCTCTACGTCGACGTGGCGAGCGGCAAGGTTCTTGCCGTGATTCCTCCGGCGTCCTCCGCGGACGGCGTTCCGGTCGAGTTCCTCTACTACGAAGGGATCGCCACCGGGCTCGGCTCGAATCCGGTGGGGCTCGACCGGGGAGAGCTGGGCGAGAGCCGGATCGTCGCCTGGCGCGAGCTCGGCGGCCGGCTGTTGCTCGAAGCGCGCAATCTCGGCTATCGCGCGCTCACCGGCGCCACCGACGAACGGCGGAGCGTCGAGCAGTCGTTCGCGCCGTCGGTCCTCTGGTCGGGGGAAATCCTGGCGCGAGACGGCGAGGGGCGTCGGCTGATCGACCTGTCGTCCCTCCTGCAGCGCGACGCACACGGGATCGCGGAGCGACTGGCCGATGCGGGCCAGGGGGTCTTCGTCCTCGACCGCGAGCGCAGCGCGATCGACGCCGACGCTTGCCGTGCCTTCCCGGACAACGTCGAGCTCGAGTCCCGGCTGACCTTCACGACCTCGCGACCGGGCGAGCGGATCCGCGAGGTGGGGGAGGATCCACGGGCGATCAGCTTCGTCCAGCACCAGTCGTTCGTGCGTCTCCCCGACGCGGGCTTCCGGCCGCGGGCGTTCGATCCCCGAATGGGCTCCTACGCGGTGGCTTTCCGAGACTACGCGGTGCCGCTCGCGGAGCGGCTCGAGCGGGGATGGATCGTCCGCCATCGGCTGGAGAAGACCGACCCGTCGGCCGCGCGTTCGACGGTGCGTCGTCCGATCGTCTACTACGTCGACCGCGGCGCGCCCGAGCCGGTCCGCTCGGCGCTCGTCGAGGGTGCCTCCTGGTGGGCGCGCGCCTTCGACGAAGCCGGCTTCGTCGATGCCTTCCGGGTGGAGCTCCTGCCGGAAGGCGTGGATCCGCTCGACGTGCGCTACAACGTGATCCAGTGGGTGCACCGCTCGACCCGCGGCTGGTCCTACGGCGGCGGCATCGTGGATCCCCGCACCGGCGAACGGCTCAAGGGGCACGTCACGCTGGGCTCGCTGCGCGTGCGCCACGACCGTCTGCTCTTCGAGGGACTGCTGGGAAGCGACGGCAGCGGTCGCGGAGGTCCGGCGGATCCGGTCGAGCTGGCGTTGGCGCGAATCCGCCAGCTCGCCGCGCACGAGGTGGGCCACGCCCTCGGTCTGGCGCACAACTTCGCGGCGAGCACCTACGGCGACCGCGCCTCGGTGATGGACTATCCGGCGCCTCTGGTGAAAGTCGGGAGCAACGGCGAGCTCGATCTCTCGCAGGCCTACGGCGTCGGGGTCGGGGTTTGGGATGTGGAAGCGATCCGCTGGGCCTACGCCGAAGTCGCTCCCGGCCTCGACGAGCCCAGCGAGCTGGCGACGATCGTCGCCGACGCGCTGCGACAGAACTACGTGTTCCTCACCGACGAAGACGCGCGGCCCGCCGGCGCGGCGAACCCGCGGGCGAGCCTGTGGGACAACGGCGAGGACCCGGTCAACGCGTTCGAGACCACGCTGCGGGTGCGCCGCATCGCGCTCGCGCGGTTCGGCGAGCGCAACGTCGCTGCCGGCCAGCCGCTGGCGTTGCTCGACGAAGCCTTGACGCCCGTCTACCTCTGGCATCGTTTCCAGCTCCTGGCGGTGGCGAAGCTGCTCGGCGGAGTGGACTACCGCTACGCGCTGCGGGGTGACGGTCAACCCTCGACCGCGCGGCCGGTCGGCGCAGAGCGCCAGCGGCGCGCGCTCAGCGCCCTGCTCGAGACGCTCACGCCGGCCTTCCTCGATCTGCCGGAAGAGCTGTTGCGCAAGCTCCTCCCGCGCCCTGCCGGACTGAGCTCCAACGCGGAGCAACTGGCGCGCCGGACGGGGCCGACCTTCGACGCCCTCAGTGCGGCGGCGACAGCCGCCGATCTGTCGATTCGCGCGCTGCTGCAGCCGGAGCGCGCCGCGCGCCTGGTGGATCATCATCGTCGCAACACGACGATGCCCGACTTCGACGAGGTGCTGGAGGCGGTTGCCGACACGGTCTTCGTCGACACCGCGCTGCTCGACCCCCGGCAGGCCGAGCTCGCGCGGGTCGTCCAGCGGGTCTTCGCCGATCGACTCGTCGAGCTGTCGGGAAACGCCGCGGCGGCGCCCTGGGTCCGCTCCCGCGCCGACGTCGCACTGGCGGATCTGCTGCAGCGTCTCGACCGCCTGGTGCCGCTCGACGGTTCCGAGCGGGCTCACCTCGCGGCGTTGAGCTCCGAGATCGGGCGTCACCTGGCGCGCCCCGCGGCGCCGAGCGCGAGCGCGCGAACGGTGGGCGTGGAACCGCCGGGCGAGCCGATCGGGGCCGCTCTGCTCGAAACGTCCTGGTTCGACGAGTGCGATTTCCTGGCGCCGCACTGATCGGCCTCCTGATCGGAGCCCCGGGATGCGCCGCCCCGGCGGCGAACGCCCCGCCGGCCGCGGCAGCGCCCCGGCTCGACCTGATCGTTCGCGCAGTCCATCCGCACGATCCTTCGGCGTTCACCCAGGGCCTGGTCTGGCACGCCGGACGGCTCTTCGAGAGCACCGGCCAGTTCGGCGCTTCGTCGCTGCGCGAGGTCGAGATCCCGACCGGTCGGGTCGTGCGCTCGGTCATGCTGCCCCGCGAGGAGTTCGGCGAGGGGCTCGCCTTGGTCGGGGAGCGCCTGGTGCAGCTGACCTGGCAGAACGAGAGGGCGCGGATCTGGCGTCTGGCCGATTTTGCGCCGGTCGGCGAACACCCCTACCGCGGCGAAGGGTGGGGACTCGCTTTCGACGGCAGCAGTCTGGTGCAGAGCGACGGCAGCTCGCAGTTGACCTTCCGCTCGCCCGCCGACTTCTCGGTCGAGCGGCGAGTGCAGGTGCTGCGCGGCGACCGGGCTCAGTTCTACCTCAACGAGCTCGAGTGGGCCGAGGGCGCTTTGTGGGCCAACATCTGGCTGGCGGACGAGATCGTGCGCATCGATCCGGCGACCGGCCGGATCACCGCTTGGGTGGATGCGTCGAGTCTGCTCGCCCCGGAGGAGCGGCGAGCCGCCGACGTGCTCAACGGCATCGCCTACGATTCGAGCCGCAAGGTCTTCTATCTCACCGGCAAGTACTGGCCGAAGCTCTTCGAGGTCGAGCTCCGCGAGCCCTCTCCCTAGGCGGAGGAGCCGGCAGCGGCCTCGGCAGCCAGCAGGTCGGCGAGCAGCACGATCCGCCGAGCGAACGACCGCAGGTCGACGAACTCCTCCCGGGTGTGCATCCCACCGCCGACCGGTCCGAGGCCGTCGAGCACCGGCAGACGATCGGGATCGGGGAGGAAGTTCGGAAACGAGATTCCACCGCGATCGGTCTCCACTTCGAGCCGCCATCCGCGGTGCCGGGCGAGCTCGACCGCGCGCTCGAGCCAGGGCCGACCCGCCGGGCCCGGCGCGACCGGCGAAATCCCGCGGTCGCGTTGCCACTCGATCCGCACCTCGCGCGCCGCGGCGATCTCGGCCGCCGCGCGGGCGAGCCCGGCGGCGATCTCCTCCCCTTCGGCGCGGCTGAGGAAGCGGGCTTCGCCCTCCACGTCGGCCCGGTCGGGAACGACGTTGAGCTCGCGCAGCGATCCGAAGATCCCGGCCTGTTCGGCGAGCTGCTCGACGAAGGCGCGCCCGCCGCCCAGGATGCGGGAGAGGTTGACGATCGGCCCGCCCTTGCGCTGCGCGAGCCCCGCGGCTCGCGCGCACCACTCCGCCGCCGCGGCGACCGCCGACCGGCCGTCCCAGAAGGCGAGCCCGGCATGCGCCGCTCGACCCTCGGCGCGCAGCCGCCAATGGAACATGCCCCGCCGACCCGCGACGAGCGTCTCGGCGCCGTTTCCGATCGGCTCGCCCGGCTCGAGGACCCAGAGCGCCCGGGCCTCGCGGCCGAACGTCTCGACGGCCCACGTCGACACGATGCCGCTCACCTCTTCGTCGGGCACCACGACGAGCCGGAGATCGGGTGGACTCAGGCCGCGCGAGCGCAGCAGATCGAGCGCGCCGCAGAACGCCGCGAGGCCTCCTTTCATGTCGATTGCGCCCGTGGCGATCAGGCGATCGGCCTCGCGGCGCGGTGTGGCGGCGCCGAGCACGGTGTCGAAGTGCCCGAGGAGCAGGAGCGGCGGTCGATCCCGCTGCGCGCTCCAAGCCTCGACGAACGGGAGGGGCACTCCTCCCTCGCCCAGAGCGCGCTGGACGGCGGTCTCCAGGCCGCGGGCCGAGAGCTCCGCCGAGAGGAGCGCCGCCATCCGTTCGAGGCCGGCGGCGTCGCCGCTCGCCGAGCCCTCGCTCACCAGTCGCGTGAGCAGGTCGAGACTCCGTTCGAAGAACTCCGCCGGCAGGAGCGAGCTGTCCATGGAGGCGACTTTATCGCCGCGATAAACTCCGCGTCGCGTGATGCGAGGAGAGGGCATGAACGACGAATCGACGTGGTACATCGCGGTGCAAGGGCGGCAACAAGGTCCGCTGACGCGAGCCGAGCTGGTCGCTCGGATCCGTTCCGGGCAACTGGATCGACAGGCGTACGTGTTCACCGGCGGGATGGCGAACTGGGTTCCCATCGCCAGCGTGCCGGAGCTCGCGGCGGCGTTTTCGGAGGCGCGTACCGTGCCACCGCCTCCGCCGATCGCCGGGGGAGCGCACGAGATCGACTACGAGATCTTCGGCGCCGAGATGCAGTTCGTGGAAGTCACCCTCGATCCGCAGGAGGCCTGCGTGGCGGAGGCGGGTGCGTTCTTCTACATGGATCCCGGCATCCAGATGGAGACCATCTTCGGGGACGGATCGGCGAAGTCGCAGGCGAGCGATTTCCTTGGCAAGCTCCTGTCGGCGGGCAAGCGCGTGCTCACCGGCGAATCGCTGTTCATGACGGTGTTCAGCAATGCCGGCGGCGGCCGGCAGAAGGTCGCCTTCGCGGCGCCCTATCCGGGAAAGATCGTGGCGCTGGACCTTGCGCAGCACGGCGGTCAGATGCTCTGCCAGAAGGACTCCTTCCTCTGCGCGGCCAAGGGAATAGCCGTCGGAATCGCGTTTCAGAAGCGCCTCGGCGCCGGCCTCTTCGGCGGCGAGGGCTTCATCCTCCAGAAGCTCGAAGGGGACGGGCTCGCTTTCGTGCACGCCTGCGGCTCGATCGTCGAGCGCAACCTGGCGGCCGGCGAGACGCTGCGCGTCGACACCGGCTGCCTGGTCGCCTTCGAGTCCCGGGTGGGCTACGACATCCAGATGGTCTCCGGAGTCAAGACCTTCCTCTTCGGCGGCGAGGGGCTCTTCTTCGCCACCGTGACCGGTCCTGGCAAGGTCTGGCTCCAGACGCTGCCCTTTGCCCGGCTCGCGTCGCGCGTCGTTCAGGCGTCGGGAATCGCCCGCGGGCGGCGCGAGGAGGGCTCGCTGCTCGGGCCGCTCGGCAACCTGCTCGACGGAGACCGCTGAGCGGTGTGGCGCGCCGTGCCGAGAACCCTCGCCGCGCTGGTCGCGGTACTGCTCGCCGCGCCGATGGCAGCGCAGTCGGAGACCCCGTCGTCGCGCGAGGTGGAGCGTGCGGCCGCCGAGGTCTACCCGGCGCTGGTCAACATCAGTGCAGTGTCGCGCCGCTTCGGCGAGGGGCGGGCGATGCGCTACCCGAGCGCCGGGAGCGGCGTCATCGTGAGCGACCAGGGACACGTGCTGACCAACTTCCACGTCGCTGGCGACAGCACGCGGATCCGCTGCACGCTGACCGACGGTGAGGTCTTCGAGACCGACGTGGTGGCGCACGATCCGCTCACCGACATCTCGGTGCTGCGCCTTCGCCTGCCGCCCGGTGGGCCGCGCCGTCCGTTGAAGCCGGCGGTCCTGGCGGTCGAAGCGCATCTCGAGGTCGGCGATCCGGTACTGGCGCTGGGCAACCCCTTCGCGCTCTCGTCGTCGGTGACGCTGGGCATCGTGTCCAACCCGCGCCGGGTGTTCACCGATTTCTCCGGCAGCGAGCTCTCCGAGATGGAGCTCGAGGACGGGCAAGCGACCGGCTGGTTCACCCAGTGGATCCAGCACGACGCGCTCATCCTGCCGGGCAACTCCGGTGGGCCGCTGGTCGACCTCGCAGGGCGGGTGGTGGGGATCAACGAGCTGGGCGGCGGCGGCATGGGCTTCGCGATCCCGGCGCGCGTCGCCGCCGAAGTCCTGGCGCGAGCGCTCCGCGACGGAGCGGTCCGCCGGAGCTTCCTCGGCTTCTTCGCCCTGCCGGTGAGCAAGCTCGGGCGCGACGAGGGCGCCTTGATCTCCGCCGTGCTCCCCGACTCGCCCGCGGCGGCGGTCGGTCTCGCTCCGGGCGACCTGCTGATCGCCATCGAAGGCCGGCCGGTCGCGGTCCGATTCTTCGAGCAGGTCCCGGAGCTCTACCAGCGGATCTCCGAGCTCGCGGTGGGCTCGAGCGTCCGACTGCTCGTGGAGCGCGCCGGGGAGCGGCGCGAGCTCGTCGCGACCACGGTCGAGATGGAACGCCTGCGCGGGCCCGAGGAAGAGTTCCGCCCGCTGGGCCTGACCGTCGAGCAGCTCACGGCGACGGGCGCCTTGGCGCGCAACTTGCGGGTTCGCTCCGGCCTGCTGGTCACCGGCCTGCGTCCCGGTCAGGCGGCGGCGACCGCCAAGCCGCAGGTGCAGGAGGGGGACGTCCTGGTCGGCGTCGGCGAGCGATCGGTGACCACGCTCGACGAGCTCGCCGCTGCCCTGGAGAGCGCCGGCGGCGCGGATCTCCTGCTGCGCCTGCGCCGGCGCGACGAGGAGCTCTTCGCGCTCGCCAGGCTCCCCGGCAAGGCGGGACGACGCTGGGGCGGGGAGCTGCCGAAGGCCTGGCTGGGCGTCCAGACCCAGGTGCTCTCGACCGACCTGGCGGCCGCCCTCGGGGCCTCGGGACGGCGGGGATTCCGGATCACGCAGGTGTATCCCTGGACCGAGGCGGCGCGCGCCGGCCTGGCGGTCGGAGATCTCCTGCTCGGCCTCGACGACGAGCGCTTCGAGGCGCATCGGCAGCAGGACGCAGAAGATCTGAGACGCTCGGTGGAGGAGGCGCCGATCGGGGCGACCGTGGAGCTGCTGGTGTTGCGGGGCGGCCAGGAACTGCGGATTCCGGTGCGACTCGAAGCGCGGCCGACCGCCTCGGCGGAGACTCCCCAGGCGCGGCAGGAGGAGTTCGAGTTCTCGGTCCGCGAGGTGACCTTCCTCGACCGCATCGAACGCCACTGGGAGCGCGAGCAGCGCGGTCTACTGATCACCGAGGTGACGAGCGGCGGCTGGGCGCACATGGCGGGTCTGAGGGTCGACGACCTCATCGTGTCGCTCGCCGGAGTGGAGGTTCTCGATCTCCCCGGCTTCGAGCGCGAGATGCAGAGCCTCCTCGGCAAGCGTCCGGCGGTGGTCGAGGTCTTCGTGCGGCGCGGAGCGCGGACGCACTTCGTCTTTCTCGAGCCGGAGTGGAAGGAAGGGAAGGAGCCCCAGGGATGAGCCAGCGGCGCAGGATCGGATTCGTCGGGGCAGTGTCGGTCGCGTTGGCCGCCGCCGCCGGGGCCGGCGACGGCGCGGACTACGCGCGTCTGCTCGAGCGCATCGCCCCGAGCGTGGTGAGCCTCAAGGTGATCCTCAAGACCGAGTTCAACATGGGCGACACGGTTCAGGACCAGGAGTCGGTGCTCGAGGCGCGCGGCGCGCTGGTGGATGCTTCGGGGCTGGTGCTGATCTGGAATTCTCAGCTCTCGGCCAACCGCTTGATGGAGACCGTGGAGCAGATGGGCAGTGGCGAGGACTTCAAGCTGAAGATCACGCCGACCGATTTTCGCGTCACCATCGAGGGTGAGGCAACGGAGCGGCGTGCCTTCCTCGCGGCCTCCGATTCGGATCTCGACCTGGCTTTCCTACAGATCGATCCGCCACCCGATCGCCCGTTGCCGGCCATCGCCTTCGGTGGCGCCCATGCTCTGGCGGTGGGCGACACGGTGGTGGGTGTTTCGCGGCTCTCGCCCGGCTTCGATCGCGCCGCGTTCTTCGAGTCGGCGCGCATCGCGGGCGAGATCAGGAAGCCACGCCGGGCCTGGGTGCTCGACGCCTCACCGGCGCTGCTCGGACTGCCGGTGTTCGATCTCCGCGGCGAGGCGGTGGGAGTGGTCGCGACGGTCCTGTCACGCACGGCCGAGCCGGCCTCGCACGGCGGGGACATCATGAGCTTCTTCGCGCTCGGCAAGGGACGGATGGAGAACGGCCCGCTCGGCGTCTTCCTCTTGCCCGCCGAGCGCGTGGCGCCCCTGGTGGTGCTCGCCAAGCAGCGTGCCGGCGAGATCCTCGCCGAGCGCGCGGCGAGCGCGGCGCCGGAGCCTCCGGTAACGGAGAACTAACGGCCGCCGACCGGGGCAGTCTCGATCTTGAGGATGCGCGCCCAGGCGGCGCGCAGACTCGCCGGGAGGTCGAGCAGGGCGAAGAGGTCGCGTACCTGGTCGCGATCGACGTAGGTCCAGATGTCGTCCCACTCGGCGTAGCGCAGCAGGTGGGAGACGGCCCACGCCCGGCGCTCGTCGGGTGCTTCGCTGAGCAGGCGGCGCAGTTGCGCCGCAGTCATCGGTTGATCGGGGAAGAAGTAGAGGCTTTCGCCGCGTTCGAGATCCGGAAGGTCGGTGCCCGAAGCCTGCATCGCGAAATCAGTATAGCGGCTCGCGCTCGGAGCGCAATGCTTGACCGAGTCGGGCGGCTCGGGTAAATTGTCGCCGCTTCGGTACGGGTGCGGGCATAACTCAGCTGGTAGAGTGCAAGCTTCCCAAGCTTGATGTCGCGGGTTCGAATCCCGTTGCCCGCTCCAATCGAATCTCCGACGGCGGCCTGCGGGCCGCCGTTTTCGTCTGACGAGGTCGCCATGTTCCTGCGCCGCCGCCGTCCCGATGCCACTCCCCCCGCGGGCGCTCCTCCCCGGCCGGGCGACGGGCGGCGGCACCCGGCCGTCGTCGGCGCGGATGGGCGGCTCGCCGGCCGCCTCAGCGGCGCGCTCGACGTGATCCTCGAGGGGCGCCTCGCCGGGGAGATCGCGATCGACGGCGAGCTGACGGTCATGCCCTCCGGCGAGGTGGAAGGTCCGGTGAGCGCGCGTTCGGTCATCGTAGCGGGGCGGATCCACGGCGACGTGCGGGGTGAGGAGCGGGTCGAGATCGCACGGGGCGGCCACGTCGAGGGGGATGTCGTCTCGGCCCGAGTCGTCCTCGCCGAGGGATCGGTGCTCAATGGACGGGTCGACGTGCTCGTCGCGGCCGAAGCGTCGGGCTCCGGGCAGGTCAACGACTGAGGTCGGGCAGCGGCGTCCCGGTCGCCTCCCGCCAGAAGTCGGCGAGATCGTCCGGCAGCTCCGCCGCGAAGCTGCACGGCGCCCCGGTTCCCGGGTGGGTCAAAGCGATGCGCCACGCATGCAGTGCCGGTCGGCCGAGCGAGCCGCGCGGAACGACCGCGCGGCGCAGGCGCGGCGCCCGCGAATCGCCGTAGGTCGGGTCGCCGACGATGGGATGCCCGAGATGGCGCAGATGCACGCGAATCTGGTGCGTCCTGCCGGTGAACAGATGAACCTCGAGCAGGGCCAGGCCGCGCGCCGCGACGAGCGTGCGGTAGCCAGAGACCGCCGTCCGTCCGTCGGCGCGCACCGCCATCCGTTGGCGCTGCACCGGATGACGTCCGATCGGCGCTTCCACCCGGCCGGCCGGGACCCTCGGGGCACCGCGGACGATCGCGAGATAGCGCTTGTCGACCCGACGTTCGGCGAACTGGCGAACCAGATCGCGATAGGCCGCCGGGGTCCGCGCGACGACCAGGATCCCGCTGGTCCCCTTGTCCAGGCGATGGACGATTCCGGGGCGGCCCGGGCCGCCGACTCCGGCGAGCTCGGGAAAACGCGCCAGGAGGCGATGGACCAGGGTCCCCTCGCGGCGTCCGGCACCCGGATGGACCGTCAGGTCGGCGGGCTTGTCGAGGACCAGGAGCTCGTCGTCGACATGCAGTAGGCGAAGCTCGCCGGCCTCGGGGAGAAGGCGCTGTTCGGGCGGGTCGGGGACCTCCCAGGCGACGAGCTGGCCGGCGAGCAGGAGCTGTCCGGCTTTCCGCGCCGGGGTCCCGTCCACCGTCACCGTGCCTTGCCGGATCCAGCTCTGGACCTGGTTACGGGGCAGTACCAACTGCGCGGCGAGCGCCCGATCGAGCCGCTCTCCGGCAGCCGCTTCGGTCGCTCGCCAGGAGCCAGCGCTCACGTGGGTCGGGTGCGGAACGAATCGAGCAGCATGAGACCGATGCCTACCGAGATCGCGCTGTCGGCGACGTTGAAGTCCGGCCAGCGATAACTGCCGAGGTAGACCCCGATGAAGTCGGTGACCGCGCCCGTGGCCAGGCGGTCGAGCAGATTGCCCAGCGCGCCGCCCAGCACGAGCGCCAGCGCGACCAGCAGCAGCGTCGATCCGGAGGGAGCGCGCCAGAAGAAGTAACCCACCAGGGCCAGCGCGGCGAGCCCCAGCATGGAGAGAATCCACGCCGAGCCGTTCGCACCGTGGTGCGAGAAGATCCCGAACGCGACTCCGGTGTTGCGCACGTGCGACAGGTGGAGCCAACCGGGAATGATCTCCTGCGAGCTCGGCTCGGGCAGATGCGCCTCGACGAGCCATTTCGTCCACTGGTCGAGGGCGAGGACGAGCAGCGCGATCAGCAGGATCCGGGGCTTGACACGGGCAGGCGAAGCGCCCGCCTCCTGGCGGAGGGCCTCGCTCACGCCGGTGGCTCCTGCTCCAGGACGACGACCGCTGCCGCGCTCACGCCGTCATGGGTGATCGACAGGTGCAGGCGGACGACGCCGAGCTCGGCGGCACGGGCTGCGGCGGCGCCGTGCAGGATCAGTCGCGGCGCGCCGCGATCGTCGCGCCGGACCTCGATCTGGCGGAATCCGACGCCGGCGGCCCAGCCGGTTCCGAGCGCTTTCATGGTCGCCTCCTTCGCTGCGAAGAGCCCGGCGACGTGGGCGGCGCCGGCGGCGCCCGACCAGCTGCGCGCCTCGCCGGGGCGACAGATGCGCCGCACGACGGCCTCGCCGTGCCGGCGGAGCAGACGCTCCATCCGGGCGAGCTCCACCAGGTCGAGTCCCAGACCGAGAATCTCCGCCATCAGTCGATCCACAGGTGACGCAGCTCGAGGAGCTCCCCGCCGGCGAGCGCCGCGGGCTGGAAGAGCCGGATGCCGGCGAGGCCCCAGGCGCCCGCGTCGCGGATCGCAGCCGCTTCGCCGCGCCCGATGCCACCGAGGGCGATCACCGGCACGCCGAGCTTCGTCGCCTCGACGAGGGACGATACCCCGCGCGGCGCGAGCCAACCAGCCTTGGAGGGAGTGGGGAAGATGGGTCCGAAGAGAACGAAGTCGGCGCCCTCGACCTGTGCGGCCCGGACCTCGGCGAGCGAGTGGGTGGAGCGGCCGATCAGGCGGCGCGGGCCGATCAGCGCACGCGCCGCGGCGAGCGGCAGCCCGTCCACCGGCAGCTGAATCCCGTCGGCGTCGCCGGCTGCCGCGAGATCGGGACGTGAGCTCACCAGGAGCCTTCCGGGCGGAGGAAAGGCGCGGCGGGCCGAGGTGACCAGTCGCCAGACCTCGCGGTCGGAGAGCGCCTTCTCGCGCACCTGGAGCCCGTCGATGCCGGACTCGGCGAGGGAGCTGCACCAGCTCTCCCAGGACACCGCGCCGAGCGCCGCGCGATCACTGATGGCCAGCAACCGGGGCGGGAGCAGAGGAGCCGGAGGCACGGGGGCGGACCAGGAGGTCGAGGTCGTGCAGGCACCAGACGAGATGGGCGCTCCCGAACGCCGAGCAGAGCGCGCGCAGCCAGGTGCTGAGGAAGACGGGACGCAAGATCCCGAGGCCGAGCAGGAGACCGACGCGGTCCCAGGCGGGGCTCCACGGCGCGACGAGGAGGAAGATGCCGGCCTCCGCGCAATACAGCACGAAAGCGGCGCGAAAGAGGAGGTCGGAGCGCATCGGCGGGAGGATTGTAGACCACCCGGCCGCGCGCTCCGGCCCCGAGGCTCAGCTACCGCCGCCACCTCCGTTGCTCTTGGAGCCTCCGGAAGGCGAAGACTTGCTCCCCGAGGAGCCGCTGCCCGAGCTACGCCCGGAGCCCCCAGTGCTCTTGGCGGAGCCGCTCGGGCGACTCCCCGCCGAGCCCGAGCTGGCCTTGGGCGCGGCCCCCGAGGACCGGGGTGCGGGCTGGCTGCGCACGCTCGGGGTGGGCGAGGTCCCGCGTGGCGCGGGCGTGGCTTGGACCCCCGGCGCCCGTTGCACGCTCCGCGGCGAGCCGAAGCTCGGAGAGGGCGTCGGTTGCCCGATCGACGTGCGGGGCGTCGGTTGGTTGCGCGTGGTGGGGGCGGGAGCCAACGCCCGGGGCGACGGGGTCGCAGAGACGCCGGGCGTCCGTTCGACGCTCCGGGGCGTGCCGTAGGTCTTGGGCGAGGCTGGCGAACCGATGACCCTCGCCGGATCCTCGCGGGGCGTGCCACGACGCACGCTTCCCACCACGCGCTCGACCGGAGGCTCCTTCACGCTGCCGCCGGGCAGGGCGACGTCGGATCGGCTGCTGCCCGACTCGGGCAGGTTGCGCTTCCAGCCCTGGCGTTCCTCGATCGAGATCGAGCGCGCTCCGGCGCCCGGCGTTGCGCGAGCTTCGGGCTTCGCCGGCGTCGCCGGGCCAGGAGTCGGCGGGAGCATGCGCGCCTTGAGATCGCCTTCGGCACGGGTTCGCGCGCTCGGCGTCGCTTGCGGGGATCCTGGCAGCGCTCGGCGGCCCGAGCCGACGCTCGTCTCCTTGCCGCCGGACGCGGTGCTCCGCCCCTCGGGGGTGCGCAAGGCGATCTCAGACTTGCCCGGTGCCTCCCGGCGGGTCCGCCAACCGGGCTCGGTCTGCGCGGGCTTGCTGTCGCCGGTCCGGCGGCCGTCGCCCGGTGGAGATGCGATGGCGCGCGCGACGTCCGGCGGAAGCTCCTTCTTGCGCGCCACGAAGTCGGTGACGTCGGCCATGGGCTGCCCGTTCGCCTCGGGTTTGCGCAGGCCGATCTGATGCAGCAGATCCTCGGGCCGGTCGAGGCGATCGGGTCGAAACTCCCGGGTGTCGGTCGTAATCAAGCCGCGGGGCGGGGCCGGCACCCGGTTCTCGCGGTGCAGGTCGTGGCCGCTCCGCACGTGACCACGGAATCGGCGATCGCGGAAGCAGTGCAGCGGCGCGAAGTTCCAATCCGAGTAGATCCCCCAGCCGCCGCCGGCCCAGCCGTAGTGTCCGTAGCGGCGAAAGCCGTGATGGAACCAGGGGTCGTAGTACCCGGTGTAGTAGCCGGTCGGGCACCAGCCGGCCCAGCCGTTGGACCAGTTCCAATAGACCCAGGCCGGAGAGTAGATCGGCCCCGGGCGCCAGGCCCAACCGTAGCCCGCGAGGATCGACCAGGTGCCGTAGTGATAGGGCACCCAGCCCCAGGGCTCGTACGAGACCCAGGTGTAGCCGCTCGGCGTCCAACCCCAGCGGCCGTCCCAGTAGGGACGCCAGCCCACGCCGACCCGCGGCCGCCAGTAGTTGGCCGAGTCGACCACGATCCAGTCGCCGTAGTCGTCGAGCGGCGCGGCGGCGTAGGCGAGATGGGGCTCGACGTAGTTGCGTCCGCGCAGCGCGGCGCGCTCGGCGCGCTCGGTGAGCTCGCGGTCCCAGCTCTCGAGGCGATCGAGCGCGCCGGCCGCCGTGAGCTCGACGCGGGTCCAGCGGTCCCCCTGCACCAGCGCCGCTTCCTCGGCGCGGACGATGGTGGATCCACGGTCGGTGACCACCTCGGCGAAGCCGCGGCGAGTCAGCACCTCGGTCCATCCCGCCGGCTCCACGGTCACGCGGTAGAGCCCTGGCTCGTGGATGAAGACCTCGGAGTTCGGGGTCTCCAGGCGGGGGAGCTCGTCGCCGAGCGCCTCGTCGCTCACCTCGAGGAGGATCTCCCCCTCCTCGACGCGCAGCACGGTCACGCGGTCCTCGCGGTCGCCGGAGAACGCCAGTCGCGCGAGCGTCACGACGGCGCCCGAGTCGAGCTGCAGCCGGTTGCGATCGGGCAGGAGCACCTCGACCCGCGAGCCGCCCTCGACCCGGATGCGATCGCCGGTGAGCAGCGGCTGGTTGACCTCCGCGAGCTCGCCGATCCCCCGGCCGTCAGCCACCACCGTGGCCTCGCCCTCGAGCGTGCGGACGAAGGCGTAAGAGACGCGCTCGTCGGCGTTCTGAGCGGCGGCCGGGGCGACGCAGGCGAGCGCCAGCGGCGCGAGCTGGAGAAACCGTCGGATGCTCTGAGTCGTCATCGTCGTACCTCCCGGAGGAACTCTCCACCGGTGGATCAAGCAAAGCCCGGGCCATGGGTCCCCAGCCCGCTGCCGGCAGCCGGCGTGCGCGGTCGGCGGGAGCGTCGAGGCTCGACAAGAGCGGCGGCTCGCTGCTAGCCTGAACTCCAGGAAACCGCGCGATGTTGAAGAAACTGTTCGGCAAATCGGGCACCCAGCCCACCGAGTCGGAGCTCTCGATCGAGGACCTGATCGTCCTCGAGCGCTGGGAGGAGGCGATCGTCCGGCTCGAGGGCCGGCTCAAGGACCTGCCGAACGACCTGCACTCCCACCTGCGCCTGGCCGAAGTCTATGCCCAGGTCGGGAAGGGCACGCTCGCACTCGACCAGTTCCTCTTCGTGGCCGACAGTTACACCGACGACGGGTTCTACGACAAGGCGCTGGCCCTTCTCGCCAAGGTCGCCAAGCTCGTGCCGGGCGACGAGTCGGTGCGCGCCAAGATGGTGCGGAACCAGCGTCTGAAGAGCCTCGAGCACAGCCGCTCGATGGCCATCGAGGGCTTGGTGCACGCCCAGAAGGAGTGGGACCCGCTGGCGCGCACTTCGCCGATCGAGGTCGAGCGCATCTGGCAGACCCTGGCCTCGACCTCGCTCGTCGAGCGGCTGCCGGGGGACCAGTTGAAGCGGCTCTTCACCGGGTGCGAGCTCGAGCTCGTGGAGCGGGACAACGTGCTCGCCGAGCGCGGGGAGCGCAGCGAGTTCCTGCTCATCGTGGTGAGCGGTTCGGTCGAGGCGGTGCTCGACGTCCCCGGCGAGCGTCGGTTCCAGCTCCGCGTGCTCGTCCCCGGGGACGTCTTCGGGGAGGGCGCCCTGCTCGAGCATCGCCCCTGGGCGGCGACCTACCGCACGCTCGAGCGCAGCAAGTTCGTCCGCGTCTCGGCCGCAGGGCTCGAAACGGCGCTGCGCGGCAATCCCGACCCGCGCTGTCTGCTGGACGCCTTGCGCGCCCAGCACGCCGACCGCGACGTTTCCGACGCCGCGGCCAAGCTGCTCCGGCCGAAGTCCGAATGAGCGTCCGCCCGATCGTCCTCTACCCCGATCCGATCCTGCGACAGCCCACCGTCGAGGTCGCGTCCTTCGACGCCGGTTTGGCGGAGCTCGTCGAGGACCTGCGGGCGACGATGTACGCCGCGCCGGGAGTCGGGCTCGCCGCGCCGCAGATCGGCGATCGCCGGAGAGTCGCCGTGGTCGATGCCGATCCGCGGGGGGCGGACTCGCGCCTGCACGTGCTGGTGAATCCCCGGTTGCTGGAGAAGTCCGGCGTCGAGACCGACAGCGAAGGCTGCCTGTCCATCCCGGGGTTCACCGACAAGGTCGAGCGCCCGCTGCGCGTCCGCGTCGCCGCGCGGCGGCCGACCGGCGAGCCGTTCACGCTCGAGGCGGAGGGATTCCTGGCGCGGGCGATCTGTCACGAAATCGATCATCTCGAGGGCATCCTGATCATCGATCGGTTGCACGGCTTGCGCCGTCAGCTGGCGATGCGCCGTCTGAGGCGCCTGGGCCTGGAGGCGGCGCCGGGTCAGGCTGCGGTCACCGAGTTCTGATGGTCAGCGAGTGGAGGCGAGGGAATCCGGCGTGAGTCGACGAGACGTTCGATTCTTCAACACCCTGGGCCGGCGCTCCGAGCCGTTCGAGCCGCTGGTCGCGGACCAGGTGGGGCTCTACACCTGCGGGCCCACGGTCTACAACCACGCGCACATCGGCAATCTGCGCACCTTCCTCTTCGAGGACCTGCTCAAGCGGTCGCTGGTCTACCTCGGCTACTCGGTGCGCCACGTGATGAACCTCACCGACGTCGACGACAAGACCATCCGCGATGCCCAGGCGGAAGGCGTGTCGCTGCGCGAGTTCACCGAGCGTTATGCGCAGTCCTTCTTCGAGGATCTGCGCCGTCTGAACGTCGCTCCGGCGGACGTCTATCCGCGCGCCACCGACCACATCCCCGAGATGCAGGCGATCATCCGGCAGTTGATCGAGCGCGGGCACGCCTACCTCGCCGACGGCTCGGTCTGGTTCCGGATCGATTCCGACCCCGACTACGGCCGGCTCTCGGGAGTGCGCCTGGACGAAGCGCGGCAGAGCGATCGGGTGGCCAACGACGAGTACGAGAAGGAGGACGTGCGCGATTTCGTCCTGTGGAAGGCCGCCAAGCCGGGCGAGCCCGCCTGGGACTCGCCCTGGGGGAGCGGACGCCCGGGCTGGCACATCGAGTGCTCCGCGATGAGCGCGAAGTACCTCGGGGAGACCTTCGACATCCACTGCGGCGGGGTGGACAACATCTTCCCCCACCACGAGAACGAGATCGCGCAGAGCGAGTCGGCGACCGGCCGCCCGTTCGTGCGCACCTGGCTGCACTCGGAGCACCTGGTGGTGGACGGCCAGAAGATGTCGAAGTCGCTGGGCAACTTCTTCACCCTGAAGGACCTGCTGGCCCGCGGCGCGTCCCCGCGGGCGCTGCGTTACCTGCTGATCTCGGTGCACTACCGCCAGAAGCTCAACTTCACCTTTGCCGGCCTCGAGGCGGCGGGCAACGCGCTGCGCCGCCTCGACGAGTTCCGGTTCCGGGTGGCTCACGCGAACGAGAAGCCCGGGGCAGGCGAGGGACTCGGAGCGCGGGTGACTGCGCTGCTCGACGGCTTCGCGCGGGGCCTGGCCGACGACCTCAACATCTCGTTCGCGCTCGGCGAGCTCTTCGAGTTCGTGCGCGACGTCAACACCACCATCGACCGCGGGGAGCTGATCGCGGGCGATGTCGAGCGCGTCCTGGGGGGACTCCGGTCGATCGACACCGTGCTGGGCGTGCTCGGCGACGAGTGGCGCGAGGCGGGTGCGAGCGGCGATGCGGTGGCCGAGGCGGAGCGGCAGATCGAGGCCCTGGTGGCCGCCCGGGACGCCGCGCGCAAGGCGCGGAACTTCGCCGAGTCGGACCGGCTGCGCGACGAGCTCGCGGCGCTCGGCGTCGTGCTCGAGGACACGCCGCAAGGCACCCGCTGGAAGCGGCGGTGAAGCGGCTCGGCCCCTTCGGACCGGGAACCAGCACGCACGCGCGTGGGGCGGCGGGGGAAGAGGCGGCCGAGCTCTATCTCGGCGAACAGGGGTACCGCATCGTGGCGCGCAACGTGCGGACCCACCTGGGCGAGCTCGACCTCGTGGCGTTGGACGGCGAAACGCTCTGTTTCGTCGAGATCAAGACCCGCTCGAGCGGCGATTTCGGTCCGGCGATCGCCGCCGTCGGCCCCGCCAAGCAGCGCCGTCTGGCGGGTGCGGCTGCCTTGTTCCTGGCCAAGAACCGGTCGCCTCGCGCCTGTCGCTTCGACGTCCTCGGAATCGACCGCGACAGCGGCGGCGGCTGGCGGTTCACGCTGATCCGCGACGCTTTCCGCCTCGGCTGAGGGTGCCGCGGGAACCGGCCGCTCGGAGCGCTGCGGGGTCAAGTGAAGAAAGTCACAAAACGAGCCCGTACAAGCGCTATCCTGCGATCGATGTCCGGCTCCCCGACATACACCTGCCGCGAGGGCCCGCGAGGCCCGTGGGTCCTCAGGGGCCTTCCCCTCGGCCTGGCCTGCCTGCTCGTGCTCGGCTTCACCCCGGCGGCCGGCGCCACGACGCTCGCCGCCGGCGAAGATGCCTGCGTCGTGGCGCGCATCGATTCCGGCGCCAGCCCGCTGGGCGAGCGCCTGCGCGATCTCGCCGCCGTCGACTACTGGATCGAGGCCGACCGCGACTTGCTGCTCTGCGCGCGCGGCGGGCGGGCGAGTGGGCTCGACCTCGCCTCCGCGGCGCGACGCGCCGGCGCAGTCGTCGTGGCGATCTACCCGGAGATCCGGCCCGACGGCCTGCGCTTCTGGCGGGGCGGACGGCGGCTCGGTTCGGAGGCCATCGGACGCGTGTTGGTCGAGGGCGGGCGCTGGGCGGTGATCGAACTCGCGGCCTGGTCGACCGTGGCGGAGTCCACGGCCGCCGAGCCTGTGGGTCCGGGACCCGAGAGGGTGGCGCAGCGCTTCCGGGCGTTCGTCCCCGATACGGTCCTGGCGCGGCGGCAGGGGCGCGTCGAGGCCGCGGGCGCGGAGGCGCTCAGCGACCCGCAGATCGAGGCGTGGCTGAGCGAGCTGAATGTCGATCGCTGGTTCGGCGACCTCTCGACGCTCGCCGGCTGGAACCGTTGGACCCGGGGGAGCCAGATCCTCTCCGCGCGCGACTGGCTCGCGGCGGCTTTCGAGGCGCTCGACGGCATCTCGGCGACGACCGCGAGTTTCCCGGTGGGGGGGAACACCGGCTGGAACGTGATCGCCACCCTCCCCGGGACGCTCCAGCCCGACGCCTGGTACGTGGTCGGGGGGCACTACGACTCGACCTCGGAAAATCCGGCGTCGGCGGCGCCCGGGGCCGAGGACAACGCCTCGGGGTGCGCGGGGGTGCTCGAGCTGGCGCGCCTCTTCGCGGCGCATCCGCCGGACGCCACGATGGTCTTCGTCTGCTTCTCGGGCGAAGAGCAGGGGCTCTACGGCAGCTACGACTATGTCGCCGACCTCGCCGCGGCGGGGAACCTGACCAAGGTTCAAGGCGCGCTGATCTTCGACATGATCGGCTACACCGGTGACGCAGACCTCGATTGCCTGCTCGAGACCGACGCGATCGGTCAGGGGTGGATGACCGCCTTCGCGGACGCCGCGGCCGACTTCACGACGCTCGAGATCGTGCAGACGCTCGGCGCCTGGGGCTCCGATCACGTGCCGTTCCTGGATGCGGGCCGGGTCGGCTTGCTGGCGATCGAGAACGACTACGACAGCTACCCCCACTACCACCGGACCACTGATCTCCCCGGCCAGATCACGCCGGACATGGGACTGCAGATCCTGCGCATGGGCGCGGCCGGGCTGGCGCGCATGGTCGGGTCGACGGCGATCTTCGCGGACGGCTTCGAGTCCGGAGGTCTCGAGCGCTGGAGCGAAGACGTTCTGCCTTGACAGCCCGGCTACCGCTTGGATATCGTTCGCCGGCCCGGGCGGGAATAGCTCAGTGGTAGAGCACAACCTTGCCAAGGTTGGGGTC
>CAZPZW010000008.1:0-1100 GCA_964591165.1 uncultured Thermoanaerobaculia bacterium
CAGGGCCAGCTCGGCGTCGAGGGTCTCGGCCAGCCGGCCGCCCTCGCGGCGAGCCCCACCGCCCTGCGCATCTACGTCGCAGCGGCCGAGGAGGGCTCGGTGGTGACCCTGGCGCGCGACTGGGACAACGGAACCCAGAGCGGAACCGGCGAGCTGTCGTTCGTCGAGGTGGACCGGGAGGGTGACGGAACCGTCGCGCCGGGACAGGCGATCGCCTACGAGATCGTGGTCACCAACCATGGCCCGAGCGCGGTGAACGAGGCGGTGGTCGGCGACATCTTCCCGGGCGAGCTCGAGGACGTGTCGTGGACCTGCACCGGGCTGACGCCGGGAGCCACCTGTCTCTTCGGCATAGCGGGCGTCGGCGACCTCAGCAAGCCGGTCCGCCTGCCGCCCGGCGGCAGCGTCATGATCACGGCCACCGGCACGATCAAGCCGGGAGTCATCGGGACGATCGTCAACACGGCGACGGTCACCGAACCGAACGGTTTCATCGAGCTCGATCCGAGCGACAACACGGCGACCGACGGCGACACGGTGCTGGCGCGGGTCGCCGACCTCAGGATCGACAAGATCGCTTGCGCGGATCCACTCGACTGCGCCACCACCGAGGTCACGGACCTCGTTCCGGGCACGCGCATCAACTATCAGGTGGAGGTCGACAACATTGGCCCGAGCGACGTGTCGGGGGCCCGGGTGGTGGACGTGCTGCCCGAAGTGCTGGCGAACTCGGCCTGGACTTGCGAAGCCTCGCCGGTGCCGGGCCTCCTCTCGCCGTTGCCGCCGGTCGCGGCGCTGCACGACGGCGACGACGTGCCGGATGTCGTGCGCACGTGCGGGCAGTCCACGCTCACGCTGCTCAACGGCCTCGACGGCGCCAGCGCGGTGGCGCTCGCTCCGGACGGCCTGAATCTCTACGTCGCGGGGGCGACCGACAAGGCGCTCGCCATATTCCGGCGTGACCTGCGCAACGGCACGTTGTCGTACGTCAACCTCATCCTCGACGGCCAGACGGTCTACAACTCCTCCTGCACGCCAACCGGCGCGGTGGACGGTCTGAACGGCGCATCCGGCGTCCTGGCGAGCCCCGACGGGCTGCA
>CAZPZW010000008.1:1200-41959 GCA_964591165.1 uncultured Thermoanaerobaculia bacterium
CGGTGGACGGTCTGAACGGCGCATCCGGCGTCCTGGCGAGCCCCGACGGGCTGCATGTCTACGTGATTGGAGAGCTGGACGACGCGGTGGCCGCCTTCGAGCGCCTCTCGGGAACCGGGGACCTGCGTTTCCTGCACTTCCTGCGCGATGGCGTCGGCGGGGTCAACGGGCTGGGCAACGTTCGCGGCGCGGCCCTCTCGCCGGACGGCAAGCACCTCTACACGGCGGCGCGCAGCGACAACGGGGTGGGGATCTTCGCGCGCAACGCGGGCAGCGGACTGCTCTCGTACCTCGGCATCCGGGTCGACGGCACCTCACAGCCCCCCCTGACGATCGACGGCCTGGCAGGAGCCGCGGCGGTGGCGGTCAGTCCCGACGGCGCCCACGTCTACGTCGCAGGCGAGACGGACGACGCGGTCGCCGTGTTCAGCCGTAACGCGGCGAGCGGGCTCCTGACCTTCGTCGAGGCAGAGAAGGACGGCGTCGCCGGAGTGGACGGTCTGAATGGCGCACGCGCCCTGGCGCTCTCGGACGACGGGCGCCATCTCTACGTGGCCGGCGCGCTCGACCATGCGATCGCGGCCTTCTCGCGCGACGTCGCGACCGGTGCGCTCGAGTTCGTCGGGGCGATCTTCGATGGCGTCGACGGCGCCGAAGGGCTGGCGGGGGCGGCCGGGGTCGCGGTGAGCCCGGACGACGAACACGTCTACGTCGCCTCCTCCGGCGACGCCGCGGTGGCGGTCCTGGCGCGCGACGCGACGACCGGCGCCCTCACGCCGCTCGCGCCGGCGGTCGACGGAATCGCCGGGATCGATGGTCTGTCGGGAGCCACGGCTCTCGTGGTCAGCGCGGACGGCGACCAGGTCTACGCGACCGGCGCTGGCGAGGACGCTCTCGCGCTCCTGCGACGCAACGACGGCTCGCGATGCAGCGCGCAGGGTTTCGGCAACATCGACGACACGGTCGAGCTGGTGGCCGGCGGGGTCGTCGTCTACTCGCTCTCCGCCGACCTCAGCGCGGCGGCGACGGGCACGTTGGAGAACACGGCAGCGGTGCTCGAGCCGGACGATGTCACCGATCCGGTGCAGGACAACAACGTGATCACCCACACGGCGCAGCTCACGCCGGTGGTCGACCTCACCCTCACCAAGGACGACTTCCAGACCGAGGCGATCCCCGGGCTCCCGCTGACCTACACGATCACGGTGTCGAACGCTGGACCCAGCGACCTCGTTGGCGCCACGCTCGAAGACCTCTTCCCGGCGATCTTCCTCGATCCGGCGTGGAGCTGCATCGCGACAGGAGCGCTCGCGTTCGTCGAGGCGGAGGTCGACGGACAGGCCGGAGTCGTCGGGCTCGATGCGCCTTACGGCGTCCTGGTGAGTCCCGACCCGGACGGAGCGTTCGGACCGCTCCTGGGCGGCGGGCACGTCTACGCCGCGGCGCGAGGTGCCAACTCGATCGAGCTGTTCTCCCGCGATCTCGTCACCGGCGAGCTCTCGTTCATCGAGAGCTACCTCGATGGTGAGGCGGGTCTGGACGGGTTCGGTGGCGCCGGCGGCCTCGCCATCTCGCCGGACGGCGCGCACCTCTACGCGACCGGCGCAACGGACGATGCGATCGCCGTCTTCTCGCGCGACGAGGTCACCGGCGCGCTCGGCTTGGTCGAAGTGCTGCGCGAATCCGATCCGGTGGTCACGGGCCTCGACGGCGCCGCAACGGTGGCGGTGTCCGGAGACGGCGGGAACGTCTATGTGGGAAGCGCGGAGGACGACGCTGTGGCGGTGTTCAGTCGCGATCCGGCTTCCGGGGCGCTCGCCTACCTGCAGCGCGTCAAGAATGGTTTCGGGGGTCTCGAGCTCGGCGTCCTCGACGGTCCCGCGGCCCTCACCGTCACGCCCGACGGCCGGCAGCTCCTGGTCGCAAGCGCCGAGTCCGACAGCTTGGCGGTCTTCGACCGCGCGCCGGGGACCGGAACGCTCGCCCTCGCCCAAGTGCTGCACGACGGAGAAGGTGGAGTCGACGGAATCGACTTCCCGCAGGCCCTGGTCGTCTCGCCGGGTGGGCAGTTCGTCTACGTCGCCGGGTTGGCCGACGACGCGATCGCGATCTTGGCGCGCGACCTCGATTCGGGCGAGCTCAGCTACCTCGGCGAGGTGCGGCAGGGTGTGGCGGGAGTCACCGGCCTCGACGGCGTGCGCGGCCTGACGCTCAGCCCCGACGGACTGTTCCTCTTCGCGGCAGGTTTCAACGACGACGCCATGGCGATCTTCCGCCGCGACGGGGTCACCGGGGCCCTGATCCAGCTGCAGGTGGAGCGCCAGGGAGTGGGCGGAGTCCTCGGCCTCGACGGTGCGCGTGTGGTGACCGCGAGCCCCGATGGCCTCCATCTCTACGTCGGCAGCGAGCACGCGGACGCGGTGGCGGTCTTCGCGCGGGTGGGACAGGGGAGCTGCGCCCCCGCGGGCGAGAGCGACCTGCTCGACCTCGTCGATCTCGCGGTCGGCGCCCAGGCCACTTATCAGGTTCTGGGCACGGTCGACCCGAGCGCCACCGGGCAACTGATCAACACGGTGACGGCGATCATGCCGCCGGGCACGACCAACGTCGGCGACACGAGCGCGACCGACATCGATCTGCTCACCCCGGTTTCCGAGCTCTCGGTGCTCAAGACCGATGGCGTCACGACCGCGATCCCGGGCACCTCGACCATCTACCTGATCACGGTCGCGAATACCGGCCCGAGCGACGCGCCGGCCTCCCAGGTGACCGATTCGCTTCCCTCCGAGGTGACCGGCGCGACCTGGAGTTGCAGCGGTCATCTCGGTGGCGCGTGCACTCCGTCGGGTGTCGGCGGTCTGGCGGAGTCGGTGGATCTTCCGGCCGGAGGCGATGTCGTCTTCGCGCTCGCGGCCGCGATCGACCCGGCGGCCGTGGGTCTGCTGGTGAACACCGCGGCAGTGGCGCCGGCGGCCGGGGTCACCGACCCGAATCTGGGGAACAACTCGTCGACCGACACCGACACGCTGGTTCCGACCGCGGATCTGGAGCTGATCAAGACGGTGGACGACGCCACGGTCGAGACGGGTGATCCCATCGAGTTCACGCTGGCGGTGACCAACCTCGGACCGAGCGTGGCGACGGATGTCACGGTCATCGACCTCCTGCCGGCGGATACCGGAGTGGTGAGCGCCGGGGGAGCCGGCTGGGTCTGCACTCCGGCCTCGGGCTCGGTGACCTGCACGCGCCCGACCTTGGCGCCGGGCGCGGCGCCGCCGATCGTGATCGCTGCGACGGCGCCGACGACGGCCGGCAACTACGTCAACGGCGCCACCGTGAGCGCGGCGAGCGCCGATCCGGCGGCCGCCAACAACACCGGAACGGTCGCCTTCGCGGTCGTGGTGCTCGAGCCGCCGACCGTCTTGAACGTCGACAGCGTCGATTCGACCGGCGATGGTGAGCTGTCGCAGATGGAGACGGCCGAGGTGCCGATCTCCCAGCTGATCGTGGAGTTCAGCGAAGAGCTGTTCGATCCGCCGGGCGACACCGACCCGCAGGACGTCACGAATCCGGCGTCCTATCTCCTGCTCGCCGCGGGATCCGACGGGAACTTCACCACCACGACGTGCGGTGGGCTCGGCGGCGACGACGCGGCGGTGGAAGTGAGCGCGGTGACCTACGCGAGCGCGACCTCGACGGCAACGCTCGACGTTCAGGGCGGCGTTCCGCTACCCGACGGACTCTATCGGCTGCTGGTCTGCGGCGTGGTCGGGGTCCGCGACCTGGACGGCAATCCGCTCGATGGCGACGGCGACGGCACCCCAGGCGACGACTTCGGGCGCTACTTCCGGGTGAAGATCAGCAACGTGCTGGCGCGTCCGCACTTCGACTTCGCGACCGACGTCGACGCGTGGACCTTCATCGGTGGCGCGCCGATCGAGTTCGATCACGATCCGGCGGACGCTGACGGCTTCCCGCTCTCCGGCTCCGGGATACTCGCCAACCTCGCCGCTTCGACGCAGCTCGAGATCTTGCAGTGCTTGCCGTTGCCGGGCGCCAACGCCTGGGTTCACTCCGCCGAGGTCAGGACGGACCTCAGTGCCGGCAACGTGCAGGTGCACGGCCGTGTGGACTACGTGCAGGGTGGCACCTGCATCACCCCGGCGACCACTCTGACGTCCTGGCCGACCAGCGTGCTGAGTGGCGGCACGGGCGGGACCTGGCACCGGCTCGCCTTGGCCATACCCGAACCGCCGGTCGGAACCACCGGGCTACGCGCCAGGTGGCGCGTCGAAGGCACGCCGGGAAGCAGCTTCGAAGTGCGTCTCGACAACCTCACGCTGGTCGAGCCGCTCTTCGCCGACGGATTCGAAACCAACGACACGTCTCGCTGGAGCTCGACACAGCCATGAACGGGAGCGGTGGCAGGCGAGGTCGAAAGAGGGAATCATGACCATGCGCACGAATCGGGTCGTACTTCTCGCGGCGCTCCTGGCGAGCTCCGTCGCTCCGCGCGTCGCGAGCGCGGCGGTCGCCGAGTTCACCCAGAACTTCCAGCTGCAGCCCGGCTGGAACGCGGTGTTCCTGGAGGTCCGGCCGGAGCCCAACGACTCCGAGTCGGTCTTCGGCGGTCTGCCGCTGGCGAGCGCCTGGACCTGGAATCCGTCCGGTCCCAAGGTGGAGTTCATCGACGACCCGGAGGAGCAGCTGGCGCCCAGCCCACAGTGGCTGGGGTACTTTCCGCGTCCGCGGCCGGAGTCGATCCTCACGAACCTCTTCGCGGTGCAGGCGAACCGTGCCTATCTCCTCAAGATCGAGGGCACGGAGCCGGTGATCTGGTCGGTCACCGGAGTACCGGAGGTGCAGACCACGCGTTGGATTCCGGACGCCTTCAATCTGGTGGGATTCTCCGTGGATCCGCAGCAGGCGCCGACGTTCGGGAACTTCCTGGCGCCGTCGCCGGCGCATGTCGGGCAGCCGATTTACCGCCTGGTCAACGGCCAGTGGGAGCAGATCGCGAATCCCTACGCTGCGACGATCCGCTCGGGCGAGGCCTACTGGGTCTACTGCGCGGGACCTTCGGATTATTCCGGACCGCTCGCCATCGAGCTCGAGGCGGGGAAGTCGCTCGATTTCGGCGGTGGGCGAGAGACGTCGCGACTTCGCCTGCGCAACTTGAGCAACGCGCCGGCGCTTCTCTCCTTGCACCAGCTCGCCAGCCCGGCGCCGATCCCGCTCACCATCCTCCAGTTCGATCCCGAAGAGGTCGAGACCAGCTGGCCGAGCCTGCCCACGAACTACAGTCAGCCTCTTCCGCAACAGGGCGAGCTGTTGATCGACCTCTCGCCGAAGCGCTCGGCGTTCTCGGCGCCCGAGGTGGGCACCGTGTTCGAGATCAAGGACGGATTCGGCTTTCGCCGGCTGATGGCGGTGAGCGCGCGGACGGCCTATGCACCTCCTCCTTTCGCGCTGCGCGGCACCGGCGCCGGGGGGAGGAGACTCCAGGCCTTCGATACCACGACGGTGAATCCCTTGGCGGGACTGTGGGTCGGCAAGGTCTCGCTCGCGGGAGTCAGCCAGGCGCAGACTGGTTCGCTGACGCCGACGCCGGTCGGAGCGCCGTTCACCTTCCGCATCCTTCTGCACGTGGATTCCTCCGGGACGGTACGGCTGCTCAAGGAGGTCGTCCAGCTGTGGAAGGAGGGAACCCGCATTCCGGATCCCGAGAATCCGGGGCTCTTCCTGGTGGACGAGCCGGGTCGGTTCGTGTTGATCACCGACGAGAGCCTGATCTCCAACTTCGAGGGTGCGGTCCTGCGCGACGGGCAACCGGTCGGCTATCGCATCAGCACGGTGGCCTACGACTACGATCCGCAGACGCTGGTCATGTCGGGCTCCTTCGCCGTGGGAGGTGGCCTCTCGGTCGCGATCACCCTGGACGCGGAGTCGCCGAGCAATCCGTTTCGCCACAAGTTCCATCCCGACCACAACAACTTGAACGAGCTCTACACCCAGTTCGTCGAGGAGGCGTTTCCCGTGACGCGGGAGATGTCGTTCGTTTTCGACAGCGCCGACTCGACGGGAGCCGGCGAGGCGGGATTCGGGTCGAGTGCCATGAGCGGGACCTATCACGAGCAGATCAGTGGCTTGCATCGCAACGACATCGTGGTGGAGGGCAGGTTCTTCCTGACCCGCACCTCGGCGGCTCCGGAGCTGAACCAGTGAGCCGGGTTCGGGAAGCGCAGGGGGCTACATCTTGGGACGAGACCGGGAGGCTGGGCTCATGATCGCTGCCAATCGCAGGCACGCTCTCGCACTTCTCATCGGGTTCGGACTGGTGGTGGGCTCATCGCCCGCGCCGGCCCTGTGGCCCGTCACGGGAGGCGGACCGCTGAACGACGCCGCGCTCGCCACCGTCGTCGACCAGAGCGGCAACGTCTACGTCGTCGGCGAGTTCCGTGGCGTCGCGAACCTCAGCGGCGTGGAGCTCTCCTCGGAAGGCCTGTCGGACATCTTCGTGGCGAAGTACTCCCCCGACGGAACCCTGATCTACGCGCGCAACGCCGGCGGACCGTCGGTCGACCGCGCCACGGCCCTCGCCGTGGACGCCGGTCAGAACGTCTATCTCACCGGCTACTTCACGACCTCGATCACGTTCCGTAACCTCCCTTCGAGCGGCGTGGGAACGGTCAACCTCCCGGACGCCGGCAATTCGGACACCCCCGACCGCCACGAGTGGTTCGTGGCCCGCCTGCAGGCCAACGGCGACTGGGCCTGGGCGCGCCAGATCGGCGGCCCGGGGCACGACGAGGGGCATGGCATCGCCATCGCCCCGGGCGTCGAGGATCCGAACTATCCGATCGCCGACGGCGTGATCGCCGTCGGGCGCACGAGCTGTCCTCACCTGTACGAGGACGACGGCGGCATCTCGACGATCGGATCCGGAGTCAGCTGTGGCAAGCCGTCGGGCCTGGCGGTGCGTCTCGACACCGCAGGAAACTGGGTCTGGGCGCTCGAGGCCGGTGAGGCGGACGCCAGCGAGTGGCTGACGGGCGTCGATGTCGACGCCTCCGGTCAGGCCTACGTCTCGGGCGTCTATCTCGAGGACTCGAGCATCGATACGCCGACGACGACTAGCTTGCCCTTCACCGGGACGCCCGCCGGCGGCACGCTGGAGTTCTGGCACCGCTTCGACTTCGAGGATCTGTCGACCTGTTGGGATGCCGGCGTTCTCGAGTACAACACGGGCATCGGTCCGGCCACTTCCACCCCCACGTGCCCGACGGACACGGGCAATTGGTTCGACATCCTCTCGGGGTGCGGCGACAACGATCCGACGACGTCCGCCGGGAACGCCGCGCGTTTCACGCAGGGTGGCTACAACGGCACCACGGTCAATGCGGTCAATCCGCTCGGCTCCGGGCGCAATGCCTGGTGCTACACCAGCGGAGGCTACGTCAAGGCGGTGGTCGATCTGGCGGACTTCGCCGGCCAGAGCCTTCGCCTGCGCTGGCGGTTCGGCGCCGACGCCTACGTCGGTGCCACCGGCTGGCGGGTGGACGACGTGCTGGTCCAGGACGGCTCCGCGCAGGTGCTGTTCAGTGACGGCATCGAGTCCGGACCGGGCAACTGGTCCGTCTCGTCGCCGGAGGGCGGGAGCCCGTGGAGCATCTCCACTGGAGCGCCGCACGCAGGCGCCAACTCTTGGTTCGTCACCGATCCGGCGGAGGTCGCCGACCACCGCCTGGCGACGGTCAACTCGGTGCCTTTGCCGGAGGGCAAGCCGTCGACCTTCATCGCCAAGATCGGCAACAGCGACGTCAACACGCCGTTCTGGCAATGGGCGACCGCCATGGGAACGGGGGTCAGCGTCGGCGGCCTCAAGATCAACGCCTCCGGCAAGCTGTTCGTCGCAGGAACCTCGGCCAACGTCTCGTCGACGTTCGGCGCGGTGACATTGTCGACTGCAGGCGCCTTCCTGGCTCGCCTGCAGGACAACGGCGGTTCGTTCGCCTGGGAGTGGGCACGCGGCGCGACGGGCGGCGTCGGGCGCGGGGTTGCCTTGGCGGCCGACGGCGATGTCTTCCTCGCCGGTGACTACAGTTCGAACCCCACGACGTTCGAGGTGGTGCAGAATGATCCGTTGGACGACGCATCACCGACCAGCACGGTCGCGCTGCCGACCGTCGGCGGTGCGCGCGATCTCTTCGTCGCCCGGCTGGCCTCGGCCGGCAGCAAGTGGCGGTGGGTCCAGTGGGCGACCGCTGCGGCCGGCTCCGAGACCGGGGCTTCCGTCGCCGTCGGGACGAACGACAATCTCTACGTCGCCGGCGACTTCGACGACACGACGACCTTCGGGGAGATCGTCGCCCTGACCCAGGGCGGAAAGGACGCCTTCGTGGCGAACCTCGCCGCCTCCTCCGGCGAATGGTTCGAGGTCGACTTCGAGACCTGGACGGTCGGCACCGAGGTGATTCCGCCTCCCGGCGCCGGCTGCCTCGACAACCCGACCGTGGGCATTCCGGAGATCTCGGTCTCCGGCGGCGCCGCGGGGCTGGGAACACACTTCTACTGGAGCCCGCCGGGCGCCAACCAGCCGACCGACAATCTGGGTCATCTCTATGCCGTGCAGCCGGCGCTGGCGGAGATCAAGTGGAAGGTGAGCTGCGATCTCCTCGACCCCAACCGCATCGTCCAGACGGGAGCCAGCGACTGGCCGCGACGGGCGACCGGCGATCTCTACTACTGCGGCGAGACCCTGCCCCCCGGCGAGACGGCTCCGCCCGCCTGCGTCCAGGCGCACATCGCCGGCGCGCCGGTCGACATCGAGCCGGCGGGCAGCGGCATCGCCTACGCGACCAAGATCGAGCTCTCGGTCGCCGACCGCAGCACGGACGCTGCGGTCACCATCGGCGGCGAGTTCCAGTCGCGGTTCGACGCGACCGATTCGGGCTTCAGCGTCCTGCTCTACACCGGGTTCCCGCCCTCGCGGGATCTCCAGACGCACCCGCCGATCATCCAGATCGTCAACACCCTGCCGTACGACACCGGCGTTCAGATCGGCGGCACCCCGGTCTTCACCGACGCCGCCGCCTGCGAGATCGGCGAGGAAATCGTCGAGCCGACCCACGAAGAGCACGGCGACAAGAACGGCTTCGTCATCTTCGAGCGGGCGTACTTCGACGGCGAGGGAGCGGATCGCGCCTACGACCGTACGACACGTCTGGGGCAGATCGTCCCGGTCAACCAGGTGCCGATCGATTCCGACGGCGAGGACCTGATGGCGGTCGCCTGGTACAAGAAAGATGCGCGGACCGTCGCTTGGCCGGTGCGCTCGAAGCGCTACGACTGCCGCTGGCCCACCAATCCGGACAAGATCATCATCGCGAGCGAGCTCGGTTCGGAGGTCCTCGGCCAGCCGCCGCTCGATCCGCTGGTCTACACCGGCATGCGGATCTACAACCAGGCCGACGCCACCAAGTCGGGCTTCAATCCCAACGATGAGCACGCGATCTTCGCTCCGGCCAACTCGTCGAGCGGATTCAACGCCGTCTTCGCGCTGCGCAGCGATTTCACCTCGAGCGAGGAGAACAAGACGTCGAAGCCGTACGCGATCCTGAAGTACATCCGGGTCGACGATGGCACGTGGGGCTATCGCATCTACCAGGTGCTGGACGTGGGCGCGGGGTACAGCTCCTTCCAGTACTCGGGCACTGCCGGCAACGCGGTCTTCGCGCCCTACCCGGTTCGACTCCTCGGCAACTGCCCGCAGAGCGAAGCGAACGGCACGCCGGCGTTCAAGGACTACAAGAACCAGGTCTGGGCCAAGTCGGCCGGGACCCTGGTCGCCGAGTACTGGTATCCGCTGCAGCCCACCTTCCACTACGACCGCGACGCGAACGGTGTCCCCGACGCCTCGACGCCGGACTGCGTCGCCTGGCTGGGCGGAGTCACGGACGATCCGGTGGACGTGGCCTACAGCATCGTCTGGCCGAACGACGCGCCGTCGCTGCTCGTCGGAGAGACGCTGCTCGGCTCCAAGCGAGGACTGCCGGAGATCGCCGCTCAGGCGGCGGTCGAGATCGTCTTCGACGAGAAGCAGCAGCGCCAGCTCGACAACCTGATCTACGATCCGACCAAGTCGCTGGTCCGCTTGATCGACCCGCTGACCCCGCGGTTCGTCTACCTGAACGCCATCCCGGACGAAGTGGCGACCGATCTCGATCCGGTGACCGGCAAGCTCATTCCCTACGCGGATTCGAGCGGCGTCAACCAACTGCCCTCCACCATCGTGGATCGGATCTCCTACGATCCGCTGAACAAGAAGCTCCTGTTCGAAGGCGTGCTCGACGAGTCCGGCGCCGGCGATCCGTTCCTGATGCTCAACGTGATGACCAACATCGAGCGGGAGCGGCTGAAGACGTTGGACGGCGGCGACGGCACCGAAGAGGAGGACTTCGCGGGCGACTGCGATGCCCTCGCCGACGTCTGCACGTGGGATCAGGCGATCGAGACCCTCTTCCGCCTGTCGCGGAACCCGAACCGGCTAGACCTCGACCTCGAGGCCGACCGCTGCCACCTGGAGAACCAGACCGACCCGACGACCGGCCTCACCGAGGCCGTCGTGGTCTGTGACTCGGCGCCCGATGGCGAGGTCGACCGCGAGCTGCTGCTCGGCATGCAGGACGCGGACGCGAACGGCGTCCCCGAGGCGTTGCAGGTGGTCGGGTTCACGCCCGCTCTCACCGCGGGCTTCGCGCAAGGCACCGGGTTCGTGACGCTAGCCTTCAACAACGATCCGAGCCTCTCGCCCCTGCCGGTCAGCCTGAACGTGATCCGGGTGGACTGCCTGCAGATCCCGCCCGACCAGGAAAGCACCTACCAGGGGCAGATCAACGTGCTCGAACCGGCCAACGTGTTCGCCGAGGCGCTGACGCTTCGCCACAGCGGCGACTTCGCGGGCAGCGTCGACGGGATCGAGTTCGAGTGGTTCCTCCACCCCGACGAGGGCGGCTTGCCGCCCGAGCCGCTGCCGGATCCCGAGAACGGCCAGCTCAACGGCTGGTTGCAGTTCACCGACTTGCCGGACCCGGTCGGCGCGATCGACATCACGATCGAGGGCGCCAACATCCAGACGCTGTCCGACAACTGGTTCGTGGTGCGCTACCGCTACGTCGATCCGCCGATGGACGCCGGCGCCGACGGCATCGACGGCACCGCCGACGACGCGCCGTTGTGCGGCGGAGACTGGAGCGTCTTTGCCGGTCAGCCGGGCGCCACGCCGCTCGATCCGCGGGCGCAGCTTGCCGAGGGCTGGATCAAGCGAGTGGTCCGCGGGCTCAATCCGTTCGAGGCCCGCGTGCAGGACTTCCATGCGTCGGAAACCAACACCTACGCCAGCATGATCTACCAGCTCGGCGAGCGCTACGAGGGCGATATCGCCTTCAATCCGGACGCCGACAACCTCAACAGCATCGGCCTGATCGAGGCCTACACGACGGTGCTCAACCGCGGCAAGCGATTGTCGATCGACGGCACGCCACCGATCGACTACGCGCCGGTGAACCAGTCGTTGCTCCTGGTGGCGTCGCGGATCGCCGACTTCTACACCCTCCTGGGCAACGAGGCCTACGCCGACGCGCAGGATCCGATGATCGGCTTCGGCACCGGCAGCGAGGTCTACGGGACGCTGGCGCCGACCATCTTCGCCTTCCAGAATCAGCTGGACAACCTCCTCTCCGAGGAGCTCTCGTTGTTGCGCGGGCGGGACGAGAGCAACGCCAACACCTCGGCTCGGCCGGTCTACAACCGGCTCTATTGGAACTTCACCTCCGGCGACGGCGAGTTCGCCTATGCGCTCGCCTACAACATCACCGATCAGGATCTCGACGGCAACGTCGACGAGTTCGACGCGCGGATCCTCTTCCCGCAAGGGCATGGCGACGCCTGGGGGCACTTCCTGACCTCGACGACCACCTACTACGGGCTGCTCCGGCATCCGTTCTACACGTGGCTGCCCCGGCCGGAGGCGGTGACCGTGGCCGGAGTCCCGATTCAGGTGGACTTCCTCGACGAGCGGAAGTTCGCCAAGACCGCGGCGATGAAAGCCCGCGTCGGCGCCGAAGTGGTCAACCTGACCTATCGCGCGAACTACGTGGAGGACCCGGCCGGCCAATGGCAGGGCTACAAGGACACCGATCCCGACCGCGCCTGGGGTCTCGCCGAGTGGGGCAAGCGTGCCGGACAGGGCGCCTACTTCGACTGGGTGGTGGGCAACGCGATTCTCCCCTCGGTCGATCCGAACCCGGATCATCACGGCATCCAGAAGGTCGATCGGGAATCGGTCGAGGAGCTCGCGGAGATCTACTCGCAGGCGCAGGTCATCCAGTCGAGGGTCGACGAAGCCGATCGCGGACTGAACCCGCTCGGCCTCGCCAAGGGCGTCGTGCCGTTCGACATCGACCCGTCGTTCCTCGACGTCGGCTCGACGATCCAGGGGCAGACCCACTTCGAGCAGGTCTTCATCCGCGCGCAGAAGGCCTTCGACAACGCGGTCGCCACCTTCAATCACGCGAACCTGCTGACCGAGCTGATCCGACGGACGCAGGACTCGACGGAAGAGATCTACGCCAACAACTACGACCAGGAGGTCGACTACAAGAACCGCCTGATCGAGATCTACGGCTACCCGTACGACGCCGACATCGGGCCGACGGGGACGTATCCCTCCGGATACGACGGACCAGACGTCTATCACTACATGTACGTCGATCAGACCGACCTCACCGGTGCACCCGGCGCGGAGTCGCAGGTGTTCACCGTGACCTTCAATGCGCTGCCGGCGGGGATCGGGCACTTCGATTTCGATCCGCACGACGACGATCCCTTCTGCACCAACGCGGTTGATCCGGACGACTGCTCGCTCGCCGACGAGCCCGACACGACGATGGACGTGCAGTACAACAAGGTGGTCACGACGCGGACCGCGACGCCGGGAGCTCCCGACGTCGCCGACTCGTTCTTCCTGGTCAAGCCGGCCGAGTGGGGGAGCTCCACCCGTCGGGCGCCGGGCAACCTGCAGGGCAAGTTGTCGGACCTCATGATCGCGATGAACGCCTACGAGTCGGTGCTCACCGAGTACAACAATCTGATCTCGGACATCGAAGCGGCGATCGACCTGCTCGAGACGCAGTACGACGTCAAGGCCGAGCAGATCAACATCATGAACGGGGCGCGCGGCGAGCTCCAGGCGCTGACCGCGATGGTCGAGATCTTCAAGTCGACCAACATCGCGCTGCGCCGGGCGGGAGACGTGGTCGGCAAGTTCTTCCGCACGGGCTCGAAGTGCATCCCGGACAGCTTCGTCGCCGGGTTAGCCGCCGGCGGTGACGTCTTCTCGGGTGTCGACTGCGCCATCTCGGGCACCGGTGACCTGGTCGAGATGGGATTGAACATCGCGGCCGACGCCCTGGAGATCGCGCAGAACGCGATGGACGCGGCCAAGGAGGACGTCGAGAAGCAGGCCGAGATCGAGATCGAGATCGCGGGCGCCAACTTCGAGATCCTCCAGGCGTCCAAGGAGCTGGAGAAGCTGGTCCGCGAGGAGCCGCTCAAGCGGCTCGAGGCCTACTCGGTGCGCGAGCAGGTCGAGGCAGCCCGCGGCAACTACCAGATCGAGCTCGCCAACGGGCAGCGCACCATCTCGGAGCTCATCCAGTTCCGCAAGAACTCCGCGGCCGACATCCAGACGTACCGCTACCGCGACATGGCGTTCCGCATCTTCCGCAACGACGCCCTGCAGAAGTACCGCGCGCAGTTCGATCTCGCGGCGCGCTACGCGTATCTCGCGGCCACGGCCTACGACTACGAGACCAACCTGCTGGGAAGCGACAACGCCGCCGGACGGGAATTCCTGACCCAGATCGTCCGCGAGCGGAATCTCGGTCAGATCATCGACGGCGAGCCGGTCCCCGGCTCGCGCGGCCTCGCCGGGCCGATGGGTCAGATGGCGCAGAACTTCGACGTCCTGAAGGGTCAATTGGGATTCAACAATCCGCAGATCGAGACCAACCGCTTCTCGCTACGCCGCGAGGCGTTCCGGCTGCTCGAGGACTCGGACCCCGACTGGGCCGACAAGCTCGAGAACGAGTTCCGCGTCGACAACCTCTGGCAGATTCCCGAGTTCCGGCGGTTCTGCAAGCCCTTCGCCCCGGAGAGCGCCGGCGCGCAGCCCGGTCTGGTCATTCCTTTCGAGACGACGGTGACCTCGGGGCTGAACTTCTTCGGCTTCCCCCTGGGGCCCGGCGACAGCGCCTACGATGCGACCCACTTCGCGACCAAGATCCGCGAAGTCGGTGCCTGGTTCACCAACTACAGCGGCCTACCGCTCTCGAACACGCCGCGGGTCTACGTGGTGCCGGTGGGCGCCGACGTGCTGCGAGCTCCGAGCGACGACCTGTTCACCACCCGCGAGTGGCAGGTGATCGACCAGGTCATCCCGGTGCCGTTCACGCTGGGCGCGGCGGACTTGGACGACCCGTTCTGGATCCCCTCCAACGACACGTTGAGCGAGAGCTTCAGCAAGATCCGTCGGATCGGAACCTTCCGCGCCTACCACACCGACGGTGTGGAGCCCGTCGATCCGGAGGAACTGTCGACCGACAGTCGGCTGGTCGGGCGGTCGGTATGGAATCGCAAGTGGCTGATGATCATCCCCGGCGCGACGCTGCTCGCCGATCCCGACGAGGGTCTGGACACGTTCATCCACGGCCAGCTGATTCCCGGCGGCGGCGGAGAGCGGGACGGCAACGGCGTCAAGGACATTCAGATCTTCTTCTCCACCTATGCCTACACGGGAAACTGAGGACGCCATGCGAAACGCCAATCATCCCGGCAACCTGCGAAAGGGCCCCCACATGACGGATCGCCCCCGCTTCACCCTGGCGCTCGCCTGGCTCCTGCTCGCCATCCTGCCGGGAGCCGTCGGGGCGAAGCTTCCGGAGCCGAGCCATGTCTTCTACGGCGCGGTGACCATCAACGGCGAGCCCGCGACGGCGGGCCTGGTGTCGGTCCGCCTGGAGTCGACCGGCGAGGAGCTCGCCACCTATCAGGTCGGGACGGATCTTCACATTGGCGATCGCTACGTGCTGCGGATCCCCATCGACGCGGTCGATCCACGCGCCGCAGGCACCGCGCGACCGGGCGATGCCGTCGAGTTCTTCATCGACGGGGTTCCTTCGGGAACGGGCGTCGTCGGCGAGCGCGGCGTCGTGCAGCTGCTCGACATCGATCCGCTGAACGGCGGACTGCCGACGATCTCGATCGCCGATCTCGCGCTCTACGAGGGGAATGCCGGGACGACGGTCTTCCAGTTCACGGTGACCCTCTCGGCCGCGGCGGGAGACGACGTGACCTTCAAGTGGGGCACCGCGGCGGGCACGGCGACGGGCGGCATCGACTTCGTGGAGGTGCCGCCGACCACGGTCGGGACGATCGCTGCCGGCAACACCACGACGACCTTGTCGGTGAACGTCAACGGCGAGACGTTCGAGGAAGACAACGAGACCTTCTTCGTCAACCTCGCGGATCCGAGCCCCAACGCGGTGATCTTCGACGGCCAGGCGCTGGGCACGATCCTCGACGACGACCGGCCGCCGGCGATCTCGATCTCCGACGTCCAGGTGTTCGAGGGTGACTCGGGGACCGTCGCCGCGGTCTTCGACCTGACGACGACCCGGCCGATCCCCCAGGTGATCACGGTCAACTGGGCGACCGCCGACGGAACGGCGACACTGGGCGACGACTATCAGCAGGGTAGCGGCGTCGCGACCTTCGCTCCGGACACGACGGCCACTACGGTCACCGTCCAGGTGGTCGGAGACCTCGACGACGAGAGCGACGAGACCTTCCTGGTGAACCTCTCCGGCGCGAGCGTCAACGCGACCATCGCGGACGGCCAGGCGGCCGGCACGATCTACGACGACGACGGGTTCCTGACCTTCATCGAGGCCGAGGACCTGACGCTGATCGAGGCGCTGTTCGGCGTCTCGGGCCTGGCGGTCAGTCCGGACGGGTCGCACCTCTACGCCACGGGGCAGTTCGACGACGCCCTGGCGATTTTCGAGCGCGACGGCGTCTCCGGCGCCCTGAGCCACGTCGGAACGCTGCACGACGGCGACGTCCAGGTGCCGCTGACCATCGACGGGCTGGATGCCGCGGAAGCGGTCGTAGTGAGCCCGGACAGCGCGCACGTCTACGCGGTGGGCTTCAACGACGCGGCGGTCGCGGTCTTCGCGCGCGACGCCGGGACCGGCCTGCTCACCTTCGTCGAGACCCAGAAGGACGTGAGCCTCGGCGGCGGGGCGGACAATCTCCTCGGAGCCTCGTCGCTGGTGCTCTCGCCGGACGGCAGCCATCTCTACGTGGCGAGCTTCACCGACGACGCGGTGGCGATCTTCTCGCGCGACACGAATCCGATCAGTCCGACCTACGGGCGACTGACTTACGCCGGCGCGGTGCGCGACGGCGACGTGCAAGGCCCGCTCACCGTCAACGGCCTGGACGGCGCCCAGTGGGTGCGGCTCTCGCCCAACGGCGCGCACCTCTACGTCGCCAGCGCGGTCGACAAGGCGATCGCGGTCTTCGCGCGCCACGCGGTCACCGGCGCCCTGACCTTCGTCGAGGCGAAGATCGACGGCCAGGGGAACGTCAACGGACTCGACGGAGCGAGCAGCCTGGCCCTCTCGGTCGACGGGAATCATCTCTATGCCACCGGCGCGACCGAGAACGCGGTCGCGGTGTTCGGCCGCAACGACGCGACCGGGGCGCTCACCTTCCAATCGATGCACGTCGACGGCGTCGACGGGGTGGACGGGTTGGCTGGCGCCTCGAGCGTGGCGGTGAGCTACGACGGCCGCTACGTCTACGTCGCCGGGTTCCTCGACGACGCTCTGCTCGCCTTCAGCCGGAACCTGGTGACCGGGAACCTGACGCCGCTCGAGCTGCACCGCGACGGTGTGGGTGGCGAGGACGGACTGGCGAGAATCACCGAGATCGCGCTGAGCGCGGACGATCAGCACGTCTACGGCGCCGGGCAGAACGACGACGCGATCGCGGTCTTCATGCGCGACGCGCTGGCGCCCAACCCGCCGTCGGCCCTCGGTTCGCCGAGTCACACGCCCGGCGTCTTCTCCAACGACCCCACGGTGGACGTCGCCTGGTCGGGGGCGAGCGACAATCCGGGCGGCAGCGGCATGGCCGGCTACTCGATCGTCTGGGATGCGACCGCCCTGACCAACCCGGACACCTCGGTCGAGATCCCGCACACCGCCGATCCCCACCTGGCGACCAGCCCGCCCTTGCCGGACGGGACCTCGTACTACTTCCACCTGCGGGCCTGCGACCTGGCGGGCAACTGCTCGCTGGCGCAGCACCTCGGCCCGTTCTTCATCGACACGACCCCGCCGGTCAACCCGGTGGCGATCCTGAGCACCAGCCACACGGTGGGCGTCGCCAACCCCGATCGGACGATCGACATGGCTTGGTCGGCGGCGACCGACGCGCTGAGCGGAGTCGACGGCTACTCCTTCTTCTTCGACAATCTCGCGTCGTCGTCGTGCGATCAGGTCAAGGACGTCGAGGAGTCGACGCTCTCGACCACGAGCGCGTCGCTCGCCGACGCGAGCTGGTACTTCCACCTCTGCACGCGCGACAACGCCGGCAACTGGAGCGCGGCAGCGCACGTCGGGCCGTACATCGTGGAGGCGGCGCCGCCCACGGTCCTCTCGGTCGAGACCGTGGCAGACACGGACGACGGGCTGCTGCTCCCGGGGGAGCAGACGACCGTGCCGATCACCCAGCTCGTGGTCACCTTCAGCGAGCCGGTGGCCGACCCGGCCGGCGATTCGGACCCGGACGACGTCACCAACCCGGCGAACTTCAAGGTCCTGCGGCCCGGTCCGGACGGCATCTTCCAGACGTCGACCTGCGTCGCCCTGCTGGGCGACGACGTCTTGGTGCCGACCAACTCGGTGCTCTACTTCGCGGCCACCCGCAGCGCGGTCGCCAAGGTCAACGGCGGCGACGCGCTACCCGAGGGCAACTATCGTCTGCTGATCTGCGGGACGACGTCGATCGTCGATCTCGCGCCGGTGCCGAATCCGCTGGATGGCGACGGCAACGGCGCGGGCGGTGACGACCTGACGTTGCCCTTCACGGTGCTCGCCACCAACCTGCTGAAGAACCCCAACTTCGACGCCAGCCTGGTGAGCTGGCTGGCGCAGCCTCCGGCCTCCGGGTCGGTGCGCTTCGACGGCGAGGACGCCGACGGCTGGACGGTCTCGGGCTCGGTGATCATGGAGCTCGAAGCCGGAACGCAGGTCTACGCGGTGTCGCAGTGTGTGGCGATCGACGAGGCCTTGGACTACGTCTTCGGCGGCCGGGCGCGCATCGCGAGCGCCCTGCCCACCGATCCGGAGGGCTTCGCGCAGGCGCAGTACTACGGTTCGACCAACTGCACGGTCACGCCGTTGGGCAGCGAAGTCCTGGGACCGGCGCTGGTGGGTGACAGCGGTGGCGTCTGGCTGGACCTGGGAGAGGCCGTCACGACTCCGCCGACGGGCGCCCGATCGGCGTACGTCAGCTACCTCGTGGTCGCCGGCGCCGCGCCCGATTTCGACGCGAGCTTCGATCGCGTCTACTTCCACCGCGAAGTCGGAGTGCTGTTCGCCGACGGCTTCGAGTCGGGCGACACGTTGCAGTGGAGCTTGACGTTCCCCTGAGCGAACCTCCGACCGCGCACGCGGAGCTCCAGGGCGGGATGCCCGGAGCTCCGCGCGGTCTGGTGTTCGGATTTCTGGATCTCGCCGACGCCGGCGCCCAACGTCTCACCTTGATCACCTGCCGGCACCTCGACCGGGAGCACTTCCGGCCGGTGGTGCTCTGCGCGCGCGGCGAGGGCAGTCTGGTGGCGCGGGCGCGGGCCGAGGGGTTGGACGTACGGACCCTCGGCCGCTTGCAGCGTCGGTTCGACCTGCCCGCGGTCGCGGTCCTGGCGCGCGAGCTGCGCGAGCTCGGTTGCGACATCCTCCACGTTCCGCTCTACAGCCGGGCGAGCCCCTACCTGCGGCTCGCCGGACGGCTCGCCGGGGTGCGGCTGATCGTGGCGCACGACTGGTCGCAGCCGGCCCCGCCGCCGCTGCTGCGCCGCCTGGCCGACACCCTGCTCGACGGCGGCACCCGCTTCGTGGCGGCCTCGGAGGCGCAACGCAGCGAGCTCCTCGGTCGCGGCGTCCCGGGCTCGGCGATCCGGGTGATCCACGCCGGCATCGAGTGGGCGACGTTCGATCTGGCGTCTCGGTCCGCGGCCCGACGCGAGCTGGGATGGCCCGACGATGCCAAGATCGTGCTCGTGCCGGCGCGCCTGCATGCGGTCAAGGGACACGGGGACCTGCTCGCGGCGCTGCCGTGCGTGCGTGCCGCGATCCCTCGACTGCGGGTGTTCTGCGCGGGGGAGGGCCCGTTGCGAGAGGCCCTCGCCACGCGCGCGGAGGCGCTCGAGCTGAGTGGAACCGTGCACTGGCTCGGCTGGCGCGAGGAGATGCCGCGGCTGCTGGCGGCGGCGGATCTGGTGGTCCTGCCGTCGCACGTCGAGGGGCTGCCGGCAGCCCTGCTCGAGGCGTTCGCCGCGCGCCGGGCGGTGGTCGCGACGGCGGTCGGGGGCGTCCCCGAGGCGCTCACCGACGGCGTCGAGGGACTGCTCGTGCCGGCGCGCCGGCCCGAGGAGCTCGGTGCGGCGATCCTCGGGCTGCTCGCCGACCCGGCACGCTGTCAGGCGATGGGGGAGCAGGGGCGCCGGACGGTGGAGCGCCGGTTCGACGCGCGGACGAGCACGCGGGCGCTCGAGGAGGCCTACGAAGCATGGTTGGCGGAGGCGGCGCGGCGCGCCGCGAGGGCCTGAGTCGGCGGATCCTGCACGTCCGCGGCAGCCGCACGCTGGCCGGTCCAGAGCGACATCTCCTGGAGCTCGCGCCACGGCTGATCGATCTCGGCGTTCCGGTCGAGGTCGTGCTGCTCCACCGCCGGGCTCCCGGGCGGGAGGCGCCGCATCCGCTCCTCGCGGCGCTCGCGGCGCGCAGCGTTCCGGCCTGGGAAGTGGACGACAGGGATCGGCGCGGCTCCGCCGCTCGGCGCGCCCTCGCCCGCCGGATCGACCAGGGCGGCGTCGCGGCGCTGCACGGTCACGATCCGAAGGCCGACTGGGTAGCGTCCCACGTCGCCCGATCGCGTTCGCTCCCCTGGTTCGCGACCCTGCATCTCCATACCCGTGCGAGCTGGCGGGCCCGTCTCTATGCGCGGCTCGACCGCTGGCAGCTGCGCGACGCAGCGCGCGTCATCGCCGTCGCGCGCGCCGTCGCCGAGGAGCTTCCGGCGACCGGGCGTTGCCGGGCGGTGACGGTGCCGAACGGCATCGACGAGGCCGGGCTCGAAGAGCGCGCGCAACGCGAGCTTCCTTTGGCGCGTGAGGCGCTGGGCACGGCGTCGGAGGGTCCCGTCGTCCTGGCAGTCGGGCGTCTCGAGCGCCAGAAGGGCTTCGACCTATTGCTGCGCGCGCTCGCCGCGGCGCGCCAGGGAGGATTGGCGCTGCGCCTGGCGGTGGCCGGGGAGGGTCGCGAGCGGGCGGCGTTGCAAGCGCTCGCTCTGCGCCTCGGCGTCGCACCGGTGGTGCGCTGGCTCGGCGAGCGGGCGGATGTCGCCGGACTCCTCGCCGCCGCGGAAGGCGTGGTCCTGCCGTCGCGGCGCGAAGGGCTGCCGTACGTGCTGCTCGAGGCGATGGCGCTCGGGCGGCCGATCGTGGCGACCGCCGTGGGCGGTGTTCCGGAGGCGATCGCGCACCGGCGCGAGGGCTGGCTGCTGCCGGCCGGGGACCTCGACGCGCTGGTCGGCGGGCTGATCTGGCTCGCGGCCGGCGGAGAGGAGGCGGCGGCCTGCGGAGCGCGGGCCCGCCTTCGCGCGCGCGCCGAGTTCTCCGCCGACGCGATGGCGGGCCGGATCGCGGCGCTCTACCGCGAGGTGCTGGCGTGAGCGCGGCAACGCGCGTCGCGATGCTCGATCCGGGCGCCTGGAGCGTGGCGTACGACGACGCCCTCTGCCAGGCGCTCGCGGCAGTCGGTTGCGAGCTCGCTCTCTACACCTCGCCGGCGCCGGGCGGCGGCTGGCCGGCGGCGCACGGCTATCGACGCCACGAGACCTTCGCGGCCGGCCCGGCGCCCGCCGGCGAGCCGGCTCGCCGCTTCCTGCGCCGCCTGTCGCGCGGCCTGAGCTATCCCGTCGGCTGGCGGCGCACGGTGCGGCAGATCGAGCGCCAGCGCCCCGCGATCGTGCACCTCCAGTGGACGCCCCTGCCGCTGGTCGACCGCCTCGGCATCGCCCGGGCGCTCGACCGCACCGGCGCCAAGCTGGTGTTGAGCGAGCACAACGGAAGCCTGCGCGACGGCCGATCCTCGGGGGAGTGGTCCAGGCGAAAGCTGGCGGCGTCGGCTGATGCTCTGGTGGCGTTGTCGAACGCGGTCGCCGACGACCTCCGCTCGCGGAGCGCGGGCTCGTCCGGGCGGATCCGGACGATCCCGCCAGGGGTGGGGGAGGCCGGAGCCCTGCGGCGCGAGGAGGCGCGGCGGCGACTCGGGCTCGATGCCTCGGCGCCGGTCGCGCTCTTCGCTGGACAGATCCGCGAGGACAAGGGGCTCGACTGGCTCGTCGAGGCGTTCGCCCAGGTGGCGCGGGCGCTGCCGTCGGCGCTCCTGGTGGTTGCCGGTCTGCCGTGCATGCCCTGGGCGCCGATCGCCGGGGCGATCGAGCGAGCCGGCGTCGCCGGACGGGTGCGCTGCGAGCTCGAGTTCCTCTCCGCCGGGCGATTCGAGCAGCATCTCGTCGCCTCCGACGTCGTCGTCCTGCCCTATCGTCGCGCGTCGCAGAGCGCGGTGCTCTCGGCTGCGCTCGCCGCCGATCGTGCCGTGGTGGCGAGCCGGGTCGGCGGCCTCCCCGAGCAGCTGGGCGAGGAGGGCGCGGAGGCGCTGGTCGCGGTGGGCGACGTCGAAGCTCTCGCCGCCGCCCTGCGGCGCTGGCTGGCATCGCGCAGCGCGGCCGATGCCCTCGGTGCGCGCGTCGGCGCCGCGGCGCGCCAGCGCTGGAGCTGGCGGCAGGCCGGCATGACGACCCTGGCGCTCTATCGCGAGCTCCTCGCCGGGCGGGCGGCGGGATGAGCGGGCGATCGACCGGGACGGAGTGGCCGCGGGTGACCGTGGTGATCCCGGTACGCGACGAGGAGCGTTCGCTGGCGGCTTGCCTCGAGGCGGCACGCTGCCAGGACTATCCGGCCGGGCAGCTCGAGATCCTGGTGGTCGACGGCGGCTCGCGCGACCGCTCGCCGGAGATTGTCGAGCGCTTCCGGGCCCTGGACGCGCGTTTCCACCGGCTGGAGAACCCGGGCGGTCTGGTGTCTTCGGCGCTCAACCTGGGCCTGCGCGCGGCGCGCGGGGAGTATCTGCTGCGCATCGACGCGCATACTCTGGTGGCGCCGGACTACGTGCGCCGCTGCGTCGAACGGCTCGTCGAGAGCGGGGCCGACAACGTCGGCGGGCCGATGGAACCCGCCGGCGCGACGCCCGCCGGGCGCGTGATCGCCCTCGCCATGCGCAGCCGCTTCGGCGTCGGAACGGCGCGCTTCCGCTTCGCGCGCCAGGTCGAGGAGGTTGATACCGTCTATCTCGGTGCCTTTCCGATCGACCTCTTCCAGCGTGTCGGCGAGTTCAATCCCGACCTGGTGCGCAACCAGGACTACGAGATGAACTTCCGCATCCGGCGCGCCGGCGGGCGAATCCTGGTCGACCCCGCCGTGCGCTCGACCTATCTCGTGCGCTCCGATCTCGTGGCCCTCTGGCGGCAGTTCTTCGACTACGGCTTCTGGAAACTCCAGATGCTGCGCCGTCATCCGCGCTCGCTGCGCGCCCGCCAGCTCGCCGCGCCGGCGCTGGTCGCCGGGCTCGCGCTGACGCTCGCGGCGAGCCTCGCGGCGCTGCTGCTGGAGGGCCTGCCGTCCGGCCTGGCTTGGAGCTTCCCCGCGTTGGCGGGGGCCTACCTGATGGCGGCCGTGGGTGCGGCGGCGGTCGCGCGACGCGGCGAAGAGAGCGGACTTCCCTGGCGGCTGCCCGTCGTCTTCGCGACGATGCACTTCGCCTGGGGGTGCGGTTTCTGGCGCGGCCTCGTCGGCCGACCGCGCGATGGAGAAGGGTCGGGCCGGTGAAGTCCCCGAGATCGGACCTGGCGGGAGACCGTGTGGTCGAGGCGGCCGGTCTGGTCGCCGTGTTGGTCGCTCTGCTCTGGCTCAGCCCCTACGGAGAGCTGGGGCTCGAGGTGGAGCGCAACTTCGCGCTGCAGGTGCTGGCGCTGCTGGCGCTCGCCGGGGCCCTCTGGCGATACGCCGGAGTCGCCGACCCGGCGGCGAGACCCGCCGGCGATGGCGTGGCAGGGTTCGCGGGGCTGACGACGATCGAGCGCTGCGGCTGGCTCTGGGGGCTCTCGGCGGCGATCTCGGCGCTCGCTTCGGTCGACCGGGAGCGCAGCCTGCTCGGCGCCTCCCCCCGTCTGGGTGGCTTGGCGAGCGAGCTCGCGCTGGTCGGGCTCGGCCTGCTGCTCGCGCCGCGGCTCGCTCGGTGCGAGCGCCGCGATCGCCTCGAGGAAGCATTGCTCGTCGGCCTGGCGCTGCTCGCCGGATACGGCGGCCTGCAGGCTCTCGGGCTCGATCCGCTGCGCTGGCAGGAGGCGTGGCAGGGACGACCGATCGCGACCCAGGGCAATCCGCTCTTTCTCGGTCAGCTCCTGATCTGGGGAGTCCCGCTCGCCATGGGGCGCGCGGTCCTCGCCTGGCGCGAACACCGCCGGTCCGCGGCCCTTGCCGCCGCGGCGCTCGCGGTCGCGATGCTCACGGTCGTGCTACTCACCCGGTCGCGCGGCGCCGCTCTCGGGCTCCTCGCCGCCGGAGCGGCGTTCGCGGCCCTCGCGTTCTCGGCCTCCACCACGGCGCGACGGCGTCGCGGCGTCGCCATCGCGGTGTTGCTCGCGGCGGCGCTCGGTCTCGCAGCCCTGGGCGGTCTGGCGGTGCGTGCCGAGGGGCTGGGCGGCACGGCGGCCCAGCGTCTTCTCCTCTGGCGCGCCGTGGCGGATCGGATCGGCGAGGGATCGCCGGCCCGCTGGCTGGTCGGCTACGGTCAAGAGAGCCTGGCGCTGATCGTGCCGCCCTACCTCCCGCCCGAACTGCCCGGACGGCTCTGGCAGCCCGATCTCTTCCATGACCGGGCCCACAACGCCGCGCTCGACGCGCTGCTCGCCCGCGGCGTGCTGGGCGCGCTGGCCGGCCTCGGCTTGCTCTCGAGCGCGCTCGCGACCGCCTTCTGGCTGCTCCGGAGGATCGCGTCGGGCGAGCTCGCGGCGAAGGAGCGATACCGCATCGCCGCGCTCGCCGCCGGCCTGGTGGGGCAGAGCGTCGCGCTGTCGACGGGAGTCGCCACGGCGGCGGGGATGCTCGTCACCTGGGTGACGTTCGCGCTCCTCGCCGGCGCTCGACGAAGCGCCGGCGTGAGCGTGCCGCCCTCGCCGGCCGCGCGCGCAGCGGCGAAGGAGGACGCGCACCGCGAAAGCACCGCCGTTCGGGTGCGCGGCCTGCTCGGCGGTGCCGCGCTGGCGCTGCTCGTCTTCGCGGTCTGGGTGCCCCCCCAGGTCGGAGACGGCGAGCCGCCGGCTCCACCGATCCTGCTGCTGCTTTTCGGCGGGTTGGGCCTGGCGCTTGTTTGGGGGAGCGGGGAGCGCTGGACGCGAGCTTCCTGGCGGAGCTCGGCGCGGCTCGCCGGGCTCTGGGCGCTGACCTATCTCGTCGTCCATCTCCTGCTGCTGACGCGCGCCTCTCCCGGGCTCGGCCTCGTCGCGCTCGCGGGGGCCGGCCTCCTGCTCGCGCTGCTGGCGCTCGCCTGGGGCCTCGGCACCGGCCGGCAGGCGGCGCGACCGGACGGCGTTCGCTGGCGCGATGGGCTCCTCGGCGCAGGGGTGGCGATGCTGTTGCTGTTCGCCGCCTTGGGTCCGGCGCGGGGTCTGGCGGCGAGCGTCGCGCTCAAGGAAGGGCGGAGCGCGCTCGTCGTGGGTGATCTCGAGCTGGCGGCGCGCCGTCTCGAGGCGGCCCAGCGGGCGACGCCCTGGCTCGATGACGCGCTGCTCTCCCTGGTCCGTGTCCGGATGCGCGCCGCCGAAGCCGCCCCGCCCGGCCCGCGACGCGAGGCGGAGTACGCCCGGGCGGCGCAGGAGCTCGGCGGGGCGGCGGAGGGACACCCGCTCTCCGCGGTCTATCCGCTCGAGCTCGGACACCTCCAGGCGCGCTGGGGAGAGAGCGCGAGCGAAGCGGCGCGCGGCGAGCGCTTCGCGCGGGCGGAGAGCTACTACCGGCGGGCGCTGGCGCGAGATCCGCAGAGCGCCATGGCGCATCGCGGCCTGGGGGCGACGCTGCTCGCCCTGGGCCGTGGCGCCGAGGCGGTCGAGGAGCTCGCGACCAGCCTCAGACTGGCGCCCCGCTCGCTCGAGTCGCACCTGCTGCTCGGCCGGGCGAAGCTCGCCGTCGGCGACCTGGACGGGGCACTGGCAGCGTTCCGCTCCGGCCGCGAGCTCGAGCCGCGGCGGGCACGAGCCCTGCTCGAGGGGCTCGCCGCCGCGCGGCCGGGGGATCCGACCGCGATGCGGGATCTCGCGCTGCTCGAGATCGTCGAAGAGCGTCGGGAGCCGGCGCTCGCAGCGCTCCGCATCGCCATGTCGGGCACGCCCCCGGAGGGGCTCCCGCTGCTGGTGCGGCTCACCTCGATCGCCGGCCGGCTCCCCTGAGGCGACGCTTGCGGATCGCCCTGCTGTCGTACGAGTACCCGCCCGAGACCGGATTCGGCGGCATCGGAACCTACACCTGGACTCAGGCGCGCGCCCTGGCGCGGCTCGGGCACGAGGTGCACGTGCTCTGCGGCGCGACCGGGCCGAGCGCGCTGCGCGCCGCGCATCACGACGGAGTGCGGGTCTGGCGGCACGCCCTGGAGGCCGGTGGATCGGTTTCGACCGAGCTCTGCGCCCGCCTCGGGTTCTGGTGGTCACGCAACCGTCTCGCCAACGCGATCCAGATGGCCGACGGTCTGGCGCGATTGCTCGTGCGCCAGGAGTTCGACGTCGTCGAGTTCCCGGAGTGCGGTGCCGAAGGCCTCCTGCTCGGCGACCTCGCGCGCGGGAGGAGCGTCGTCCGCTTCCATTCGCCGGCCGCGCTCATCCTGCCGCACTACGACGTCGCGCCCGGCGACCGGTGGCTCTGCGCCGAGCTCGAGCGCCGCGCGGCGCGCACCGCGACGGTCGGCGTCAGCGCCTCCCGTTTCCTGGCGGAACGGCTGCGCGAGCTGGGCGAGCTCCCGCGCAGGAGCTCGCCGCTGGCGGTGATCCCGAACGGTGTCGACCTCACCGCGGCCGACGCCTCTTCGGACTTCGATCTGCGGAGCACGCTCCAGCTCCCGCCGGAGCGGCCGATCGTCCTCTTTGCCGGCCGGCTCGAACGCCGCAAGGGAATCGAGATCTGGGCCGAAGTCGCGGCCCGACTCCTCGTCCGGCGCGACGTGGCAATGGTCGCGGTCGGCAGGGACCTCTTCGGTTCCTACGCCGGAGCGATCCGGCCGCGGCTCGAGCAGGCGCTTCGCCGGGGATCGCTCCACCACCTCGAGGCGCTCCCTCTACCGCAAGTGCGCGCCGCGATGCGACAGGCCGACCTGATCCTGGTGCCGAGTCTGTGGGAGAACTGTCCCTACGTGGTGCTCGAGGCGATGGCCGCACGGACTCCGCTGGTGGCGAGCGATGTGGGCGGCGTGCCGGAGCTGGTGCAGGCCGGCGTTTCGGCGTTGCTCGTGCCGCCGGGCGACGCAGGGGCGTTGGTCGAGGCGATCGAGCGGTTGCTCGACGATCAGGCGTTGGGCGAGCGGTTGGCGGCGGCGGGCCGACGGCGCGTCGAGGCGGAGTTCAACGACGAGTCGGTCGCCCTTCGGACCCTGGCGATCTACCGGCAGGTGGCGGCTTGAACGGCCGTTCGCTCGCCGAACGCATGCGCGCCAGGTTGCGCGGCTGGCGCCGCGCGTGGGCTGCGGCACGGACGGCGCGGCGACTCGCGCCGCGCGTGCCGGGCCGGAGCGCCGGCGCTCGGCCGCGCATCCTCGCCCTCGCGACCTGGGTGGTGCCGACCTTCACCCAGAAGTTCGTCTACCAGGAGCTGGCGGAGCTCGCGCGCGCCGGATTCGAGGTGCGCCTGGTGCGCGGCCGGGCCGGTGATCCCCGAGCCCTGCCGCCCGATCTCGCGGACCTGCGCGCGAGCCTCGTCGATCTCGGCGACGATCCAGCGCGATCGCGGCGCGACCTCGCCCACTTCGCCTCGACCCGGGGCGCGGCTCTGGCGGAGCTCGTCGCGACGTTGCGGGCGGCGCTCGGCTGGGGGGAGGGGGAGCTGCTCGGCCATCCTCAGCTGCTGCGCGCCTTCTCCGTCGCGCGCCTCGCGGAGCGCTGGGAGGCCGACTACCTGCACAGCTACTTCTTCTACGAGGGGAGTCTCGCCGCCTTCGTGACGCAGCAGCTGCTCGGGCTGCCGCGCGGAGCGAGCTGCTACGCCGACCACCAGCTCGCCGACTCGCCGCTCAAGCTGGTCCCGCTGCAGCTCGCGCGCGCCGATCTGCTCGTCGCGACGTCACGGCGGATCGCGGGCGAGCTCGCGACGCTCTCGCCCGGGTGCGCGCCGCGCATCCTGGTCAAGCCGAACGCCATCGACACCTCCCGCCTCCCGTTCGTCGCGCGCTCGGGACCCGTCCCGGGTGAGCCGCTGCGCCTGGTGACGGTGAGCCGGATCGACCCCAAGAAGGGGCTGCCGGTGCTGGTGGAGGCGCTGGCCCGCCTGCGTGCCGCCGGCCGTGCGGTGCGCTGGGAGCTGGTAGGGGACGCGGCGGACGGTTCGGCCGCCGACGCCGCGGAGAAGCAGGCGCTCGTCGAGCGCATCGCGCGACTCGAGCTGCAGTCGGCGGTTCGGCTGCGCGGTTGGCTGACCTTTCCGGAGGTGGCGAGCCGTCTCGCGGCGGCCCACCTCTTCGTCGCTCCGTTCGTCGAGACGGCGAGCGGCGACAAGGACGGCATTCCGACCGCGCTGCTCGAGGCGATGGCGTCGGGTCTGCCGAGCGTCGCGACCGATGCCGGCTCGATCCCGGAGGCGCTCGAGGACGGAGGCGCGGGGTTGATCGTCGCGCAGCGGGATCCGGTGGCACTGGCCGAGGCGATCGAACGTCTGGGCGCGGACCCCGCGTTGCGCGAGCGGATGGGGCGCGCCGCGGCCGCGGCGGCGCGGGCGCGCTTCGACGTCGCGGTCTGTGAGCCCGAGCTCCACGCGCGCATTCGCGCGCTGCTCGCCCGCTAGCGCTCGCCTAGGCGCCGGGCTCGGTCGCGATGGTCATCATCGCTCCCGAGAGCCGGACCAGCGAGGTGATGCCGTCGCGCGGCTCGCGCACGGTGAAGAAGGTGGGACCTTCCCGGTAGCCGAAGCGCACCAACAGGGTCCGGCGGTGCGGATCGGCGAGTCCGACGCGCAGGCCGTAGGTGCCGGGCAACAGCGGGAGGCGAGGGATGCGGCAGGCGAGCTCCCCTTCGCCGGCGACGAGGTGCTGGCCGTCGCTCTCCAGGGCGCCGAGGCCGTGGGCGATCTCGATCGTCTGATCGGCGCTGCAGATCTGGAATCCCCAGGGCAGGTCGTCGATCGCCTGGCGCGAGCGATAGCGCACGCGGACCCGCGCCGGATGGCCGGTCTGCGGCGCGCCGCCGTCGAGGTCCTCGAGCGCGATGCGCAGAATCTCGACCGGCGCGTCGATCGACGGCTCGCGCGGCGCCTCGCCCGCGGCGCGCGTCGCGCCGTCCGGGGGATGGTCCTCGAGGTAGCGTGCCACCGCTTCTTCGGTCGAGCCGAGGAAGCGGACCTCGCCACGCTCGAGGAGCAGGGCGCGGGAGCAGAGGATTTGCGCCGCGTAGAGGTCGTGGGTGACCAGGAGCACCGCGCAGCCGCGCTCCACCAGGTTGCCGAGGTGGCGCAGGCAGCGGCGGCGGAAGGCGACGTCGCCCACCGCCAGCGCTTCGTCGATGAGCAGCAGGTCGGGATCGAGATGCGCCGCCACCGCATAGCCGAGGCGGGCCCGCATGCCCGAGCTGTAGGTCTGCACGGGCGCGGCGATCCAGTCGCCGAGTCCGGCGAACTCGACGATGGTGGCGTAGCGTTGCGCGGCCTCGTCGCGCGCCAGCCCGCGCAGGGTCGCTGCACGCAGCACGTTGTCGCGCCCGGAGAGCAGCGGGTCGAGCCCCACGCCGACGTCGCCGATCGCCGCGACCCGGCCGCGCACCACGATCTCGCCGCGATCCGGCGCCAGCCGACCCTGGATCAGCCGCAACAGTGTGCTCTTGCCCGCCCCGTTGGGACCGAGGACGGCGACGCACTCGCCCGCCGGGATGGCGAAGGAGACGTCGCGCAGGGCCCAGAACTCGGCGGCGCGCAGCTCGTCTCGCGGGCGTCCGAGGAGCTCGCGCGCGATGTCCGCCAAGCCATAGCGCAGCGATCGTCGCAGGTCGCGGCAGTAGCGCTTGGCGAGCCCGCGCACCTCGAGGCGCGGCGGGCCAGGGGCCCTCGCGCGAGGTGCGGCGGCCGAGTGACGCGGCAGGCTCATGGAACGTGCGAAGTCTATCGCAGGGCCGACGCCGAGCTGGCCTGCCGAGGTCGCGTGATAGCTTGCCGGCAGGACCTTCCGACGTCGCCATGCCGGGCTTGCAGAGCGAGATCGATCGCGCCATCGCGCACGGGCTCTCGGAGCTCGCCGCCCGCCTGCGGCCGCATGGCGAGCTGCCGGCGCCGGCGACACGGGGCGACGTCCTGGTGCCGCGCTGCGACAGCTCGCCGTTCGCGACCGCCATGGCGCTGCGTTCCCTCGCGGCGGTGCCGGAGGCGCGGGACAGCGAGCTGGTGCGGCGGATGCTCGGTTTTCTCGCCGCCGAGGACCAGGGAGAGGGGTTGTGGGGTTTCTGGTCGAGCCACAGCGTCCAGTACGGCGGGCTTCCCCCCGACGTCGACGACACGGCCAGCGTGCTCGACGTGCTGCGGCGATTCGGTCGCCGAGTGGTGGCGCCGCGCGGGGCCCTGCTGGGCAACCGCGACCGTCGGGGTCGTTTCTTCACGTTCGTGTTGCCGCGCTGGGGCCACCTGCGTTTTCCCGGGGCGCTCCGGCGCCTGTGGCGCGAACGACGCTTCCGCTCGCACTCGGATCCGCTCTACACAGCGACGCCGGCGACGCGGGACGACGTCGACGCGGTGGTCAACGCGCATGCGCTGATTTGGCTGGGCGACGGGCCGCACACCCGGCGCGCGCTCGATTGGCTGATCGATCTCGTCGCCACGGAGCGCGAGCGGGGAGCGGACAAGTGGTATCCGCTCGAGCTCAGCCTCTACGTCGCCCTGGGACTGCTCTGGGAAGCGGGTCTCGCGCGGCTCGCGCCGACCCGCGAGCGGGTGCTGGCGCGGCTCGCCGCCCGGTTGCCGTCGGCGCCTCCGGTGCTCGAGAGCGCGCTCGGGCTGACCGCGCGGCTGGCCTTCGGCGCACCGTCCGCGGGGCTCTCCGCGGCGCTCGGCGAACTCCTCTCCCTGCGCTCGGAGGACGGGCTCTGGGGGCGCGCGATTCTCTACTGCAACGGTCCGGCGCGCGACGTCGGCTGGGGCTCGAGCGAGCTCTCGACCGCGCTGGCGCTCGAGGCGCTGGCGCGCGGCCGCGCGGCGCTCTGAGTCAGCTTCCGAGCTCGCGGCTCCAGGCCGCGAGCTCGCTCCGGATCGGCAGCTCTGCGGCCTCCCGGTCGCCCTCCAGCAGGTGGAGGAAGCGGACCTGCTCCCGGGCGCGCAGGTCGGCGAGACGCAGCGCACGGCTCGCGCCCTCCCGGGGATCGACGATCCGGTTGAAACGACGGGGAAGCAGCGGGTGCCCGGTGAGGTCGAGGCGGTGCGCCACGCCGACCAGCGCCGCCTGGTCCCGCGCCACCCAGCCCGGCCGGCCGAGAATCGCGCGACAGAGTCGATGCCACTCGGCGAAGAAGCCGCGCGCGGCGCGCGAGAAGAGGAACACGCCGCCGTTCCAGGCGCGCCATCGGCGGTCGGGAATCGCGATGCCGAGATCCCTTTCGAGCGCTTCGGCCAGGTGATCGCACTCGCCGAGCAGGGCGCCGAAGGCGTCGAACCAGGCGTCACCGTCTCCGTCCGGGTCGGCACCGCGGCGCCGGCGCGCCTCTCCCGCGCGGTACCACCAGGCTTCGCCCGTCAGGAGTTCGCGGAAGGAGTCCCCCCGCTCGTCCTCCCAGTAGCCGCCGCCGCGCAGCCCGTCGTCCGGCCGGAAGCGGAAGGTCGCGCCGCTCGGGTGCTCGAAGAGGCTCTCCGCGCCGCCGGGCTGGGTCTGGACGAGCCGCCAGGACGAGCCGGGAAAGGAGTAGACGGTGCGCTCCGGGTGCCCCGCGCGCCAGGTCTGCGCGAAGCGGAGCTCACCCGCCGCGTCGCGCACCGTCGCTTCGCCGTGCCACCAACGCCCCCAGGCGAGGAATCTCCGACGGCCGCGGAAACGCATCGTGCGGTAGAAGGCGGGGTCGGAGAGCTCGGCGAGATCGCGGTGCGCGCGATGCAGCGCAGAGAGCTCGTCGAGCCGGGCGAAGAACGCGCCGAGGCGCTCCATCTCGGCGCGGCAGGGACAGTCGACCGCGTAAGGGCTGAAGCGGCGCAGCGTGGCGCCCGCTCGTGTCAGATTCTCGGCGAAAGTGACCGGAGCGACGAAGGAAGAGAAGATCTCGTCGACGCTGCGGTCGGCGGCCACGACGTCGGTATCGAGGTAGCACCAGATGCCCTCGCGATCGAGGATCTCGGGCAAGCGCGTCTTCAGCTCGATGGCGGCCTGGAGATCCGACCAGTCGCTCGGGGTCGCGACCTCGAGCACCGGCTCGGGGCCGCCGAGCGGACGCGCGTTGCGCCGCGGATCGGTGACCACCAGGATGGGGCGCGACGTCAGGCGGCGCAGGATCGCTCGCGAGCCATCGAGTCGATCCAGATGGGGCGCCGCGCCACAGGCGACGTAGACGTACCCGCTCATCGCACTCGGGTGCGCGCGAACCGGCCCACGAGCGCGCGCAGGGCGCGCGACGGTGCGCTGCGGAAGAGCAGCAGATGCGCGCCGAGCACCCAGGCATAGGCCGGGTCGCGTGCCAGGGCCGGGATCAACCAGAGGAGCGGCATCCAGAGCTCGTGGAAGTCGTTGAGCAGAATGTACCCCGGGTAGGTCCGACGGAGGAAGGAACGGGGCTTGTGCCATAGCCAGCGCACCTTCCAGGCCGTCCAGAGGAAGAACGCCGGGTAGGCCGGCGCGAACCAGGGGTGGCGCCAGGCGACGACGCTGCAGACCGCGAGGAAGGCGGCGCCCTGCAGCGGCAGGAAGAGGCGATTGACCCAGGCGAGCGCCCGCCGCGGGCCCAGCCGGGAGACCAGGGTGCGAGTCCCCGAGCGCCGGTCGGCCCGCCGGCCACGGATCTGACCGACCAGGGCGCCGCACAGACCCTGGGCGACCTTCCAGGCCACGAGAGCCCCGGCGAGCGCGGCGTACCAGCGGCCGCGCTCGCCGGCGACCAGTCGGAACGTGGTGACGGCGATGGCGACCGGCAGGGCATGCGCGTAGAGCGCGTCGGCGATCACTCCGGCGGCCCCCCGCTCCTTGAGCCGGCAGGGCGGCAGCGAGTAGGCGGCGAGCAGGGCGAGCTCGGCGGCGAAGCAGGCCATGTTCCAGCGATCGCGCGGCAGCGCGAGCCAGGGCAGCAGGGCGGCGGCCAGCGCGACGGCGAGGAGCGCGCTCCGCCCGGCCGGTGAGAGGTCGTGCAGACCCCGTGCGATGCCGGCGGCGCGATCGGCGCGCTGATCGGCGAGATCGTTCAGCAGGTGCCCGAAGGCGGCCGTGGCCACGGCGGTGGCGAGGAAGAGCGCGAGCGCCGCGGCCCCGCGATCGAGCGGTACCGGTTGTTGGCCGAGCAGGAGGTAGGCCACGGCGAACAGCGGCGGCAGCTTGTGATTCCACCACTCGCCGAAGCGGACCAGACGGGCGACTGCCGGCGCGCGTTGGCTCATCGTCGCCGTCCGGCGCGGCTCACGCCTCGGCGCGTTCGAAGATGTAGGGCAACGCCAGACGGTAGAAGTACCAACCCGTCGGGAGCAGCAGCAGGGTGAGTCCGGCGGCGGTGGCCGCACCGATCGGGTGGGAGATGATGCCGCCCGCCGCGAGGTCGCGCGCGAAGCCGATCTGGGGGGTGACCGGGTTGGCCAACACGAGCAGCCGGAAGGGACCCGAGCGGGGCATCGCGAAGAGGACCGGAGTGAGGAAGAACCAGAGCGTCAGCACGGTCGGCAACGCGCGGGCGACGTCCCGGTAGAGCGCGTTGAGGGGCGCGAGGAAGAGACCGAAAGCGGTGCCGAGCAGGAGGCAGGGCAACACCAGGAGCGGCAGGAGGAGCATCGACCAGCGCAGCTCGACGCGGTAGAGGACGAACGCCGCGAGCACCACGAGGAGCTTGGCGAGGAAGCCCACCAGCGTCTCCCCGGCTTTGGCCAGGATGAGGCCCTCCGGGGGCAGCTCGAGCTGGGCGAGCAACCGGCGTTCGCTCGCCAGCCCCTCGACCTGCGCGCTCATCGCCTCAGCGAAGGTCTGCCAGAGGGTCAAGCTGAGCAGCACCCAGGCCGGATAGGCGATCACGACGGCGCCCACGGTCAGGATCTCCGCCCGCGCCGCCAGCGTCGCCCAGAAGGCGAGGACGACCGCCGGGGCGACGGTCCAGAGCCAGCCGAGGCGGGAGTCGAGATAGCGCTGCCGCAGGTCGCGCCGCAACTGTTGCGCCGCGAAGGGCCAGGCGGCGGCCAGCCCGGAGCGCATCTCGCGGACGATGCGCCGGTGCCGGCCGACCCGGCTCTCGGGCCCGTAGACGATCTCGGCGGGATCGCTTCCCGGGGGGCGAGTCATGGCGGGCCCGCGACCGTCAGCGCTTGGGCAGCGACGGGGGAGCAGCGGGCGCCGGAACGGGGGCGGAGAGGGGGGCGATCGCCGAGAGTCGGGCCTCGTCCACCTCGACCGCCAGCCCGGCGAGCAGAGCCTGGTAGAAGCTCTCGCGGGTCGCCTCCCGGCGCTCCTTGAGGAGCCGCGCGCGGATGCCGGACGCGAGCTTCTCGAGCGGCGCCGGCGCCGCCGCTTCGCGAGCGACCAGCTTGAGGACGTAGAAGCCCTTCTCGTGGCGGAGGACCGGCGAGAGGCTTCCTGGCTCGGCCAGGGCGAACGCGGCCTCGACGAGCTCGGGTCCCCAGCGGTAGCCCGCCGCCTGATCGCGGGTGAGCCAGCCGAGCTCGCCGCCGACGTAGCGCGTCGAGGGGTCCTCGGAGAGGCGCTGGGCGACGTCGCCGAAATTGCGTGTCCCGGCGGGCAGCCGCTCGGCCTCGGCGCGCGCGTCGGCGGCGCGTTGCCGTACCTTCTCGACTTGCGGCGGCTCGGCCTTGGCGCCGACCTGGAGGAAGATCCAGGCCACCCGGCGCCGCTCGGGCGTCTGATACTCGTCGCGATGCGCGGCGTAGTACGCCGCGACCTCGTCGTCGGACACGCTCAGCCCGGCGAGCGCCGGCTCGAGCTCGGCCTCGAGGTAGCCGGCGACCAGCAGGCGCTCGATCGCGAGGCGCGTCTCCGGTTCCTGGTCGAGACCCGCCTCGCGGGCGCGCGTCAGCGCCGCCTTGGTGCGCAGCATCTCGTCGAGCAGGGCGCGTCGCTGCTCGACCGAGGCGTACTGGCCGGGGATCCGGCCGCCCCGGCGCTCCATCTCGCGGCGGAACTCGTCGACCGTGATCGCCTCGCTGCCCACGCGGGCGAGGACCTCGGCGGAGGCGACGGGCGGTGTGGCGGGCGCCGCGACGGGCACCGCCGGAGCCGTGGCGGGCGGCGGGCTCGCCGCCGTGGTGCAACCGGTGAGGGCGAGGATCAACGCGAGCCGAAGCCCGTTCGAAGCGAATCGCAGCATCTTGGTCCCTTCTCGAGCCTTCAGGGGTCGTCGACGCGTTGCAAAGTATCCCCTGCTCCGGGGAGCGTCAAGCGCGCCTCAAGCGCGGCTCTCGACCGCGGCCAGCTCGCCCTCGACGCGCTCCCAGTCGGCGAGCAGGGCCTCGATCCGGGTGGAGAGCTGCTTCTGCTCGGTCTCGAGCTTCTTCACCTCGCCGGGGGGCGTCTTGTCGAAGAAGCCGGGGTTGCAGAAGAGCTCGTTGATCGCGTGCACGCGGTGCTCGGCCTGCTCGATCGCCGCGGTGAGCTTGTCCCGCTCTCGGGTGAGCGCCTTCGCCCGCTTCGCCCGTTCGGCCTCGTCGGGGGGCGCGCTCTTTCGGGTCGCCGCTTCGCGGCGTTTCTCCTGGCGCGCCCGGGCGATCACGGCCTCGGCGTCGAGATGATCGTCCCCGCAGCGCTCGACGTACTCGTCGTAGGTTCCCGCGAAGTCACGGATGCCCTGCGGCGAGATCTCGAGGATGCGGTTGGCCAGCCGGGAGACGAACCAGCGGTCGTGGGAGACGAAGACGAGCGTGCCGTCGTAGCCCTCGAGCCCCTCGACGAGCGCCTCGATGGCCTCGAGGTCGAGGTGGTTGGTCGGCTCGTCGAGCACCAGGACGTTGGGCTGGGTGACCGAGAGCTTGGCGAAGACCAGGCGCGCGGCTTCGCCTCCCGAGAGGGCGCGGAGCGGCTTCTCGACCTCTTCCTTGCGGAAGAGCACCTCGGCCAGCTTGCCGCGCACCAGGGAGATCGTCTCGCCCGGCACGAGCTCCCAGAACCAGGCCTCCACGGTCTGGTCGGAGGACTCGACGGCCTCGCGGTGGTCCTGCGCGAAGTACCCCGGCCAGGTCTCGTAGCCCCACTCGACTCTGCCGTCATCGGGTTCGACCACACCCATCGCGATCTTGAGCAGCGTCGACTTGCCGATCCCGTTGGGACCCAGGATCGCCAGCCGGTCGCCGCGCTGCACGGTGAGCGAGACGTCCGAGAGCACCTGGTTGTCGCCGTACGCCTTCGACACGCCCTCGAGGGTGAGCACGGCGCGCCCCGAGGGGCGGCGCGGCTGGAACTTGAAGGTCGGATAGCGACGCGAACTCTGCGGCAGCTTGTCGATCACGATGCGCTCGATCAGCTTCATCTTCGACTTCGCCTGCCGTGCCTTGGTCGCCTTCGCCTTGAAGCGATCGACGAACTCCTTGTGGTGCGCGATCTCGGCCTCGCGCTTCTCGATCTCCGTCTCCTTGCGCTCGCGTTCCTCGACCTTGGCCTCGGCGAAGCGGCTGTAGTTGCCGTGGTAGAGCAGGATGGTCTCGTAGTCGACGTCGAGGATGTGGGTCGCCACGTTGTCGAGGAAGCGGTGGTCGTGCGAGATGACGATCGCGCAGCCGGGGAAAGCGACGAGGAACTTCTCCAGCCAGCGGATGGTGAGGATGTCCAGGTGGTTGGTCGGCTCGTCGAGCAGCAGCACGTCGGGATCCGCGGCGAGACACTGGGCGAGCAGCACGCGCAGCTTGAAGCCGCCGGAGAGCACGCGCATCGGCTCGCGATGGACCTTGGTGGGGATCCCCAGCCCCTCGAGGATCTCGCCCGCCCTGGCTTCCAGCGCGTAGCCGTCGTTGCGCAGGATGAAATCCTCGACCTCGGCATAGCGGTCGGTGTCGAACTCTTCGCCGTCAGAGTGCGAGAGCAGGCGCTCGCGCTCGACGATCGCCTCCCAGACGTCGTGCCGCCCCATCATCGCGACCTCGAGGATCGGCGTCTCTTCGTACTGGAAGTGGTCCTGCTTGAGCACGCCCAGGCGGGCGCGCTTCGGCATGTTGATCGTGCCGTCGGAAGCGAGCTCCTCGCCGGCCAGGATGCGGAGCAGCGTCGACTTGCCGGAGCCATTGGCGCCCACCAGGCCGTAGCGGCTGCCCGCGTTGAGCTGCAGCGAGACTCCCGCGAAGAGAGTGTCGGCGCCCCAGGCTTTGCTCAGGTTGGTGACCGAAATCATGGCGACGGACGAGTTTATCAGCCCGGTTCGGACGTCGACGACGCGGCCGCTCGGCGATGGTAACCTCGTTCGCGCCGACGCGAGGGAGAGCGCGATGCCGACGACGAAGGCGAGCCGCAGCAAGAGAAAGCCGCAGCCGCGGCGCCAGCCGGAGAGCCTCCGGCTGCGCTCCTATGCCCCGGGTTTGACGGTCGACGACCTCGAACGGAGCCTCGAGTTCTACACCTCCGCCCTGGGATTCGTCCCCGGCGAGCGCTGGGAGCAGGACGGCAAGCTGGTCTTCATCATGCTCAAGGCGGGCGCCTGCGACCTCGGGCTCGGCCAGGACGACTGGGCCAAGGGACGCCAGCGCAAGAAGGGGGAGGGCTTCCGCCTCTGGTGCCGGACGGCGCAGGACATCGACGCCCTGGCGGCGCGGGCCCGCGCCGCCGGCGCCCGGATCACCGCGGAGCCGTCCGATTCGGCGTGGGGGCGCTCCTTCTCGCTCGACGATCCCGACGGCTTCCACTGGACCTTCTCGCGTTCGAAGGAGCCCTGACCTCCGGCGGATCGCGCGCGGCGGCTCGGGTGCCCGCCCGAAAGGGGGTTGTGAGCGCCGGTCCGCGACCCCAAGCTGAGCCCAACCTCCCGCCTCCGTCAGGTCAGGGTCTCCGGGGCCCGGCGGAGTCGTCGCGGGAGAGCGGAGGCTCGCCATGCACCCGCACCGGCACTCCTCGCCGCCGCCCGCCGGCCCGCCCCAGGGATCGGGCGGGTGGCGGCGGACGGCGCTGCGCTGGCTGCTCGCCAATTCGCTGCTGAGCGGCGCGCTCGCCCTGGCCTGGCTCCTGCTGCGCAGTGGGAGGCGGCCGAGCCGGTTGGCCTACCCATGCCAGCGCGCCGCGCTCGCCACCGCCAGCCTCGCCTTCGGCGCGCCGGCGGTCGCCGGCCTGGCCGCGCTGCGCCGCCGGCTCGCCTCGCCGGCCGGCCTCGCGACCGCCGGCGTCGCGCTCTTCGCGACGCTGGTCGCCTGGGGTTACCGCGCGCGGGGCGACGCCGCGCCGGCGGGACCGCCGCTCGAGGCGCCGGCGAGCTACCGCGCCGAAGTGTTTCACGCCGCGGGCTGCGCGCAGCTCCCCGTGGGGGACCGCTTCCCCTGCCTCGATGATCTGCTCGCCCTGATGGGGCGGCGCGGGCTCAAGATCTACCGCTCCGCCCTGGTCAGCGATCTGTCGGGACCGGACGGCATGGTCGCGGCGGACGACGTGGTGATCGTGAAGATCAACTACCAGTGGTCCGAGCGCGGCGGCAGCAACACCGACCTGCTACGTGGACTGGTGCGCGCCCTGGTCGATCACCCCGACGGCTTCACCGGCGAGGTGGTGGTGGCGGAGAACGCGCAGTTCGCGGCGGTCGCCAACTTCGATCGCGTGGCGAACAACGCCGAGGACCACTCCCTCTCGCCGCACGACGTGGTGCTGCACTTCCAAGGGCAGGGTCATGCGGTGTCGCAGTTCGACTGGACGGCGGTCAAGGGCGTCGAGGTCGGCGAATACTCGAGCGGCGACCTCGCCGACGGCTACGTGGTCTACCCCTACGACCCGACGCTGCAGGGACGGCTCTCCTATCCGAAGTTCCGCAGCGCGGCGGGCACCTACGTGAGCCTGCGCGACGGGATCTGGAACCCGGGGAGCGGCAGCTACGACCGCGAACGGCTCAAGCTGATCAACCTGCCGGTGTTGAAGTCGCACCATGCGGTCTACGGCGCGACCGCCTGCGTCAAGAACTTCATGGGGCTGGTCACCAACTACCTGGGCACCGGATCGCACGGCGCCATCCGCTACGGCTTGCTGGGCGCGGTGATGGGGGAGATCCGCCCGCCGGACCTCAACCTGCTCGACGCGATTTGGGTGAATGGCGATCCGTTCACCGGGCCCGCCACCCCCTACGCCGGAGCGACGCGGCGCGACGAGCTGGTGGCGAGCCTCGACCCGGTCGCCGCCGACCGCTGGGCGGTCGCCAACATCCTGGTGCCGGCGTTCCTGTCGAATGGCTTTGCGCCGCCTTGGCCGGCACCCTCCGCCGACCCCGACGACCCGGCGAGCGCCTTCCGCGTCTACCTCGACCAGTCGATGAGCCGTCTGCTCGCCGCGGGCTACGAGGTGACCAACGACCCCGCCGCGATCGACCTGTACGAAGTCGTCACGATCTTCCGGGACGGCTTCGAATCGGGCGATACGCTCGGCTGGTCGCTGACCGAGCCCTGATTCAAGCGTCTCCGTTGCCGATCGCCAGGTCGAGCGCCGTGGCGAGCTCGCGCAGCTTCGCCTGCACGCGCGCGAGATTCTGCGGCCCGAGGCGCAGCAGGTGCTTCTCGGCCGCGCCGCGCTGCTCGAGCTGGGGATCCTCGAGCTCGTAAGTGGTGACCTTCAAGCGCACGGCGAGCGGCTCGTCGGGGAAACGCACGGCGAGGAGCCGGGCGATGGCGCGCGCCAGAGTCTCGTCGAACGTGGTTCCGGGATACCCGAGCTCGGCGTAGGCCGCGTCGAGCAGCGGGTGGAGGTCGCGGTAGAGCTCGGCGCAGCCCGCGGTGTCCAGCGAGACGAAGAGGTCGGTCAGCGCGTCGTAGCGCCGGTAGCTCGCCGGATCGATGGTGGTGCCCGCGGCCGTGGCGCGCACGCGGAAGGGCTCGCTGGGCGTGAGGAAGCGCAGGTGCGGCGCCGGGCTCTCGCCTGCCGCGAGATTGACCACCGCGGCGACGAAGCGGCGGGCGAGCGATTCGTTGGCCAGCCAGGCGGCGAGACGCGGGTGGGCCGAGAGACGGGAAGCGAGAGTGCGGACCAGCTCGTCGCTCGCCTCGAGGGCGGGTAGGGCGAGTGCCGGGCGGGCGGCGACGGGCGCCGCGGGCGCCGTCGGGGCCGCCTCCGGCGCGGCCTGCGACGCCGCCATCGGCTCGATCGGCGCCGCTAGTCGGGACGTCCGCCATGCGGCGTAGCCCGCGATGAGGATCACCACGGCTGCGAGGACGATCCACGGCGCCGCGCGGCGCGCCGGGGTGGGGCTCTCGTCGAGGCGCATCGGCACCGTCCGCTCGCCCGGCAAGTCGTCGAAGGTGCGCATGCGGTCCTCCTTCCCACCGCCGGCCGGTGGACCGGCCGAATCGACGTGTGGGCTTGCCTCGACTGCAAGATCGCGGCCTACGGCAGCGCTCTCCCGGGCGTCCAGGCGATGCCGGCCTCGTCGAGCCGCCGCTCGAGCGCCGGAATCTGGTCGCCGAGCAGGCCGTCGAGCCGTGCCTTGAGTTCGGCGAGCTCCTGTTCGGCGAGCTCCAGCGCGCGCCGATGGGTCGGCGTCGGTCCGTAGGTGGAGTAGCGGGTCCCGAAATCGGCCACGCCGAGGCGCGTGCCGACGGTGATGCGATCGGGCTCGGAGAGCTCCGCCTTCGCCCGGCTGCCGGAGAGCGCCTCGTCGAGCGCATGGAGCTCCTGACGGATCGCGTGGAGCGCGGTGTCGAGCTCGGTCGGCCCGGTCGAGCGCTCGAGCGCGACGCGCATCAGCTCGAGCCGCTCGACCGCTT
>CAZPZW010000008.1:42059-52149 GCA_964591165.1 uncultured Thermoanaerobaculia bacterium
GGCCCGGTCGAGCGCTCGAGCGCGACGCGCATCAGCTCGAGCCGCTCGACCGCTTCGTCGAGCGCCGAGCGCAGGGCGCTCGAGAGTCGATTGGCCGCGGCGAGCTGCTGGCCGAAGGCGGCGACATCCACTGGCGGCGCGCCGGGCAGCCCGCGCGCACGCAGAGGTGTCAGTTCGAACGCTTGCGGACCGCCCATGGAGACGGTCGCGCCGTCGACCCGTCGTACGAGCTCGACGGTGTAGTTGCCCGGCGCGGCGAGCGCTCCGCTGTCGGCGAAATCCTCGTCCGGATCCCGCGGCTTGGGCGGTTCGGTGACCGCCGCGGTGGGCGGGAAGCGAAGATCCCAGGCCACGCGATGGAAGCCCTTCTTGGCCGGCCCGGGAATCCGGCGGACGATCTCGCCCCGGGCGTCCCGGACCAGCAGCAGGATCGCCGGATCGGGCTCGCGGCGCTCGGCTTCGAGCGCATCCCACGGCGGCACCGGGGTGTCCTCGCCCTTGGCGATGCGCGGTTTCTCGGCGGCGCGCCGCCGCTCGGCGCGCGACTCCAGATCGGCCTCGAGGTAGTAGGTGAAGACGGCGCCGAAGGGCGGATTGGGCGCCAGGTACTCGGCCGCGCCCTGCTCGGCGACTCCGTCGCCGCCGAGCGGCCGGCGCGGGACGTACCACCAGCTCTTGCGCGGCGTGAAGAGGATCGCCGGCGCGACGAGCGCGTTCTCCGAGAGCTCGCGCAGCGGCGAATAGTCGTCGAGCACCCAGATGCCGCGTCCGAAGGAGCCGGCGACGAGGTCGTTCTCCCGCCGCTGGATCGCCAGGTCGCGGAACGAGATCGTGGGCAGGCCGCCGGCGAGCTCCACCCACTTCCCGCCGCCGTCGAGGGTGAAGAAGACGCCGAACTCGGTGGCGGCGAAGAGCAGCTGCGGCTTGACGTGGTCCTGCACCAGGCGCCAGACGAGGTGGCGCGGCGGCAGGTCGCCGGCGATCGAACGCCAGGTCCTGCCGCGGTCGGAGCTCTTGAGCAGGTAGGGCGCGAAGTCGCCCGACTTGTGGTGGTCGAGGGCGACGTAGACCGTGTCGGCGTGGTGCAGGTCGGCCTTGAGGTCGTTGACGAAGGCGCCTGCCGGGACCCCGGGGAGCGAGGCGACGTCGATCGCCCGCCAGTGCCCGCCGCCGTCCTCGGAGACCTGCAGCCGGCCGTCGTCGGTGCCGGCGTAGAGCAGGCCCTCGACGAGCGGCGATTCGGCGAGCGACGTGATGGTGCCGTAGTCCGACATCGCCCCCAGATCCCACGGCGCGTCGAAGCTCCACCGGCGGCCCATCATCGGCAAGTGGAGCCGGGAGACGCCGTGGGTGAGGTCGCCCGAAACCGGGCGCCAGCTGTCGCCCCGATCGTCGGAGCGAAAGACGCGCTGCGAAGCGTAGTAGAGCCGGGTCGGCGAATGCGGCGAGACGAGGATCGGCGCGTCCCAGTTGAAGCGGTCGGGCGGGTCGCCCGGCTCGGGCTGTGGGCGGATGTAGACGATCTCGCCGGTCGGCCGGTCGTAGCGCACCAGGTTCCCCTGCTGCCACTCCGAATAGACCACCTCCGGATTGCCCGGCTCGGTCGCCGGCTGGTGGCCGTCGGCGAACAGGGTGATGAACCAGTCGGCGTTGCGGATGCCGCTCACCGTGTCGGTGCGCGACGGCCCGCCTTGGGTCGAGTTGTCCTGGGTGCCGCCGTAGACGTTGTAGAAGGGCACGTCGTCGTCGACCGCGATCTTGTAGAACTGGGTGACCGGCAGGTTGGCGACGAAGCGCCAGCTCCTGGCGAGGTCGAAGCTCTCGTAGATCCCGCCGTCGGTGCCGACCAGCAGGTAGTCGGGGTCGTCGGCGCGGAAAACGATCACGTGGTTGTCGGAGTGCTTGTGGCGCTCCTCCATGCGGCGAAACGTCTTGCCGCCGTCGTCCGAGATCTGCACGCGGACGTCGACCAGGTAGATGCGGTCGAAGGCGTGCGGGCTGGCGTAGAGCTCCTGGTAGTAGTGCGGACCGGTCGCGCCGGCCACGGCGTCGGAGCGCTTCTCCCAGGAGGCGCCGCGATCGGTCGACCGCCAGACTCCGCCCTTCCGCCGGTCGAGCTCGATGGCCGCGTAGAGCACGTCGGGACGCTGGGGCGAGAGGGCGAGGCCGATCTTGCCCAGGTTGCCCTCGGGCAGCCCTTGCGCGAGGCGGGTCCAGGTCTCGCCGCCGTCGGTCGAGCGGTGGATGCCGGACTCCGGACCGCCGCCGAGATAGGCCGCGACGCTGCGCTGCCGTTGCCAGGTGGCGGCGTAGAGCCGGTCGGGGTCGCGCGGATCGAGCACGAGGTCGGTCACTCCGGTCCACTCGCCGCCGCCCAGGACCTTCTTCCAGCTCTTGCCGCCGTCGCCGCTCTTGAACAGGCCGCGTTCGCCGCCGGGCGTCCAGAGCGGCCCCTGCGCCGCGACCCAGACGACGTCGGGGTTCGCCGGGTGCACCAGGATCTTGGAGATGTGCTCGGACTTCTCGAGTCCCATCCGCTGCCAGTGCGCCCCGCCGTCCTCGCTCCGATAGACCCCGTCCCCGAAGCCGACGTGACGGCCGCCGACGTTCTCGCCGGTGCCCACCCAGACGATTTCCGGATTCGACGGGTCGAGCGTGACGCATCCGATCGAGTAGGAGGGTTGGCGGTCGAAGAGCGGCGTCCACGTCGTCCCGGCGTTGACCGTCTTCCAGACTCCACCGGAGCCGACTGCGACGTACCAGACGCTCGGATCGTCGGGGCGCAGCGCGATGTCGGCGATGCGCCCCGACATCAGTGCCGGGCCGAGGTTGCGCCACTCGAGGCCCTCGAGCGTGGAGGCCGAGAGCCGGGCGCCGCTCGTCTCCGCGGTCGGGGCCGACGGCGTGACGCCGGCCGCGGCACCGAGAGCGAGAGGCAGCAGCGAGAAACAGGCGAAGGCGAGGCGAGCGAAGCGCATCGAGTGCGTCCTCCTGTCGAGAGGCCGGAAGCGCGGGGAGGCGCTCCGGGGTGGCGCGGACCGTCGTGGGGAATCATACGTACCTTTCCGCCGCGGGTTCGGCCTGGCGTCGGCGTGGTAGCGTCGCGCGAGCCTCTCACTGCACCTCCGCGGAGGTCCTCGACCCGTGCAAGCCCCCATCCGATCGATCCTGGCCCGAAGCCTGGCGCTGGCCTGCACCTTCGCGGCGAGCGCCGCCTGGCTCCCCGAGATCCAGCCGCGTTTCGCGCGGCAACCCGAGATGCAGCGCTCGAGGCCCGGCCCGACCGGCTCCGGCGCGAAGAGCGCCACCCCCGGCGATGCCGACTACTGGGCCACCCGTTGGACCTATCCCACCGGGAAGTTCGATGTGCGCTGGCTGCTCGCCGCGGCGGAGGATCATCGAGCTCTGGAGCCCGGCGTCCCGGCGGGAGCGCCGAGCGCGCGCTCGCGCGGCGACGGAGCGGCGGCGCTCGATCCCTTCAACTTCACCTCGCTGGGCCCGCAGCCGCTGAACGGCCAGAACGGGTGGATCTCGGCCGGGCGCACCAACGTGATCGCCTCGGATCCGGCGAATCCGGCGGTCGCCTATTTCGGCTCGAACGGCGGTGGCGTCTGGAAGACCACGACCTGCTGCAGCGCCGCGACCACCTGGAGCCCGGTGACCGACGATCCGTTGCTCTCGACGATCGCCATCGGCGACCTGGTGCTCGATCCGAACGACGCCGAGACGATCTACGCCGGGACCGGCGACCTGCGTTACGTCTCCTGGTCGTTCGGCGCGGCGGGCCTGCTCAAGAGCACCGACGCGGGCGCGACCTGGAGCCTGCTCGGCGCCGACGTCTTCTCGGGCGAGTATCCGCAGGGCTCCGGCCTCTTCCCGCAGTACCAGGCCATCGGTCAGGTGGAGGTCGACCCGCGCGACAGCGATCACATCGCCGTCGGCACCAAGACCGGCCTCTTCTTCTCCTACGACGCCGGCGTCAACTGGAGCGGACCCTGCTTCACCAATCCCCACGCCACGCAGCGCCAGGACGTGACCGGCCTGGTGGTGCGCGACACGGGCTCGGCGACGGAGCTGATCGCCGCCATCGGCACGCGCGGCTTCGACACGCCGGTCCAACCCGATCTCGACTTGAACGGTGCGAACGGCATCTACACCGCCACTTGGCCGGCCTCGGGATGCCCCTCGCCGTGGACGCTGCGCGCCACCGGATGGCCGGCGGGCACCGGCTCGGGAACCCCTTACCCGACGAATCCGCTGGGGCGGATCGATCTCGGGATCTCGCCCAGCAACCCGCTGGTGATCTATGCGCAGGTCGCCGCCATTCCGACGCGCGGTCAGCTCGGTGTCTGGCGCTCGGCGGATGGCGGCCTCACCTGGACGCAGCAGTCGGACGCTGCCGACCTCACCGGCTGCTTCGGGGACTACAGCCAGAACTGGTACGACCAGGGCGTCAGCGTCGACCCCAACGATCCGAACGTGGTGTTCATCAGCACGGTGGATCTCTTCCGCTCGACCAACGCCGGTGCGACCTTCGTCAATCTCACCTGCGGCTACGCCGGCGGCAACGTGCACGTGGATCACCATGCTCGCGCCTTCGTCGGCGGAAACTCCGCCCAGCTGCTGGTGGGCAGCGACGGCGGTCTCTTCTACACCGCGAACGCCAACGCGCCGACTCCGACCTTCATCCATCTCAACAGCAGCATCTCGACCATCGAGTTCTATTCGGGCGACATCACGGCGTACTTCGCCGACCATCCGACGCCCGGGATCAACGGCGGGGCCCAGGACAACGGCTCCTCGGTGAAGGTCTGGTCGGGCGCTCCCGGCCCGGCGGCCTGGACGACGACGACCGGCGGCGACGGCATGTTCGCCCGCATCGAGCCGGTGCTGGGACTGCGCTGGTATCAGGAGAGCCAGAACGGCAATCTGCGCGTCTCGCAGACCGGACCGAACGGTCCCTACAACGGGGCTTCCGGGGCCTGGTCCGGGGATCGGGTGAGCTTCATCCACCCCTACGAGATCGACCGCTACAACTGCCCGGGAGCGCTCTGCAACCATCTCATCGCCGGGACGCAGCGCGTCTGGGAGACCATCCAGGGGGCGATTCCCGCCTCGAGCTGGTACGTCAACAGCGGCGACCTGACCAAGGGGACGCTCGCGGACCGCTCGTTCATCAACCAGCTCTCCTACGCCGTGCCGGACGGCAGCATCGCCCTGGCCGGCACCAACGACGGCAACGTGCAGTACGGTTTCGGCCTCGGTCAGGGGGTGGCGAACAGCGCCACTTGGGTCGACCTGACGGACGGCAATCTCGTCCTGCCGAACCGGCCGATCCTCGACGTCGCCACCGATCCGGACGTGGCCACGATCGGCTACGCGGCGGTCGGCGGATTCGCCGCCAACACCCCGGCCACCCCGGGACACGTTTTTCGCGTCGTCTGCGACTCCACCTGCGGGAGCTTCACCTGGGAGGACAAGTCGGGCAACCTCCCCGACGTGCCGGTCGACTCGATCCTGGTCAACCCTCACCGACCGAGCCAGGTCTTCGCGGGCAGCGACTGGGGGCTCTACTACACCGACGACATCACCGTTGCTTCGCCCGTCTGGCAGCGCTTCGCCAACGGGCTGCCGCCGGTGATGATCTGGGACCTGGCGATCGACCGCGGTTTCACCACCCTCGCCGCCTTCACCCGCTCGCGCGGCGCCTACGTCTGGCCGCTGCCCGACGCCGACACGGCGCTGCCCTTCGTCGACGGCTTCGAGATCCAGACGACCGGCCGCTGGAGCGCCACCACCCCCTAGTAAGGACGCTCAGCGGCGGCGCTGCAGACGGCGGGCGACGGCGCCGACCAGGTCGAGCGTCCGGACGAGCATGCCGCGCCGCCCGGCGTAGATCGCGAGCACGTAGACCCAGCCGAGGTTGTAAGCCCGGCGTGCGCTCTTGGCCTTGGCGCCGCGGCGCTCCCATCCGGAGTGGGTGAGCTCGAGCCGGGTCCCGTCGCCTTCGCGAGCGAACCGGAGCTCGACTTCACCGAAGCTCGCCGGATCTTCCCCGGGGTGCCAGGTGAAACGCACCCGTGTCGGCGGCTCCCAGACCAGCACGGTGCCCCAGACGACCCGGCTGCCGTCGCGATGCGCCTCGAAGATCTCTCCGTCGACCCGCTCCTCGAAGCGACAGGTCACGGCCTCGCGACCGCCCAAGGAGTGGGTCGCGAGCGGCCACCAGCTCGCGAGCTCGCGGGTGAAGCGGCGAAAGGCGTGCTCGACGTCCCATGGGACGTGCACGACTTTGCGCACCGGCGGGAGGATGGGGCCGAGCACGGGCGCGTTCATCGGGGTCTCTCCTTCTCGGGCAGGGGTGGCGGAGGCGAAGCGCCGGCGTACGCCGCGAGCACGTCGTCCCAGGCGGCGTCGAGGTAGCTCCGTAGCTCGGCGAGCCCCGAGAGCCTGGCCTGGAAGTAGTGCCGCGTCCCCGCGCGGCGTACCTCGACCAGGCCCGCTTCGCGCAGCCGGCGCAGATGTTGCGACACCGCGGGCTGCGAGACGGGCAGGGCGGAGGCCAACTCGCCGACGGTCAACGGCCCGTCGCGCAGGCGCTCCAGGAGGGCCCGCCGGGTGGGGTTGGCCAGCGCCGCCAGGGCTGTTCCATAATCCATAGCTTATATAAGTATCAGTTAATGAATTTCCTGGCAAGTCCAGGCGCGGATAGAGCTGGTAGACGGCGGATTGGGCGTTGGGCAAGGGCGAAACGACCACGCTCCGGGCCGTTGATCTCGGGCCGGGAGCGGCACCTCGGCAGGGAGTCGCCGGGACGTCCGCGCCTCCGACCACCTCTGGCGTTCGCCGCCGGGCGGGGTAACATGGCGGGTTCCGATGCCCCGCCGGCCGGCCGATCGTCCGCCTAAGGAGCTCCCGCTCGCCGTGGAGGTGGTGGGTGCCAGGACGCACAACCTGAAGGGGATCTCCTGCCGGATTCCGCACGGCGCCCTCACCGTGGTGACCGGACCCTCCGGCGCCGGCAAGTCCTCACTCGTCTTCGACACCGTGTATGCCGAAGGGCAACGGCGTTTCGTCGAATCGATGTCGACCTACGCCCGCCAGTTCCTCGATCTGATGGAACGCCCGCCGGTCGAGGAGATCCGCAACGTCCTTCCGGCTGTGGCGTTGGAGGCCAAGAACTCGGTGCGCAACGCGCGCTCGACGGTGGCCACGATCACCGAAGTCCACGACGTCCTCCGCCTGCTCTTCGCGCACCTGGGAGAGGTCCACTGCCCGCAAGGCCACGGACCCGCGCGCCGCTGGACGGCGGGCGCTGCCGCCGCGGCGCTCGCCGCCGGAGAGCTCGGCGAGGGCTTCGTCCTGGTGGCGCGCGTGGCGCGGCCCCGGCGTGGCGCCGATGCGCTCCTCGCCGAGCTCGCGCGGCAGGGCTTCACCCGCCGTTGGGACCAGGGCTCGATAAGGCCCCTGACTGCCGACGAGCCCTGGCCGGAGAGCGAGGGTCCCCTGCCCCTCGCGCTCGGGCGCTTTCGCGCGTCCGCCACGGCTTCGGCGCGCGTCGCGGCGACGATCGAGGATGCCTGGAAGCTGGGTGGCCGGCTGGTCGAAGCGAAGGGCGAGCGGGCGAGCCGCTTCTACAGCCCGGATCTGCTCTGCGGGGAGTGTGGGCAGCTGCTCAAGGCGCCGTCGCCGGCGCTCTTCTCCTTCAACTCGCCGCTCGGCGCCTGCCCGGCCTGCGAGGGCTTCGGGCGGGTGATCGGCATCGATGCCGAGCGCGTCGTACCCGACCCGCGCAAGACTCTCGCCGAGCGACCGATCGCACCGTGGAACACGCCGGCGTACGAGGAGCTCTACGAGGGGCTCTTTGCCGCGGCGCGCCGCCGCCGGGTTCCGCTCGACGTGCCGTGGCGAGAGCTGCCCGAGCCGACGCGAGAGTGGATCTGGCGGGGCGAGGGGCGGTTCGTCAACCTCGCGGAGTTCTTCCGCTGGCTCGAGGCGCGCACCTACAAGGTCCATGTCCGCGTGCTCCTGGCGCGCTACCGCGCCTACAACCCCTGCCCGGACTGTCAAGGCGGCCGCCTGAATCGGGAAGCGCTCGCCGTCCGCGTCGACGGCCGGACTCTGCCCGACCTGCTCGCCCTCTCGGTCGAGGAGCTCCGTGGCTGGTTCGCAGGACGCCGGTTCGACGGGCACCGCCTGGCCCTCGGGGGTCATCTGCTCGAAGAACTGGCCGAGCGCCTGGAGGTGCTGCATCGCGTCGGCCTCGACTACCTCACCCTGGACCGCCAGGCGCGCACCCTCTCGGGCGGCGAGACGCAGCGCATCCACCTCGCGGCGGCGCTCGGTTCAGGCCTGACCTCGACGCTCTACGTGCTCGACGAACCGACGATCGGCCTGCATCCGCAGGACGGTGACCGGCTCCTCCATCTGCTGCGCGATCTCGCCGCGCGCGGCAACACCGTGCTGGTCGTCGAGCACGACCGGACCTTGATTCAGGGCGCCGACCATCTGATCGACCTCGGCCCAGCCGCGGGCGAGCACGGCGGCGAAGTGGTGGCCGAGGGGAGCGTCGAGGAAGTGCTGGCGGTCGAGGATTCGCTGACCGCCCGCTGGCTGCGGCAGCGCCCGCCCACCGCGGCCCGGCGTCATATCGCGCGTTACCGCCGCGAGCGCGGGCGGGCGACGGTGGAGGAGGAGCTCCAGCGCCACGCCCGGCTGTCGATCCGGGGCGCCCGCGAGCACAATCTGCAGGGGATCGACGTCGAGTTCCCGCTCGATGCGCTGGTGGCGGTGACTGGCCTATCCGGCTCGGGCAAGTCGACCCTGGTCGAGAACGTGCTCTACGGCAACTACCAGCGGTCGCGCGGGGTCGCCGACGTCGAGCCCGGCCATTGCGACGAGATCGCCGGCTTGGAGGCGCTCGTCGACGTGACGCTGGTCGACCAGAGTCCGATCGGGCGCTCGTCGCGCTCCAATCCGGTCACCTACCTCAAGGCTTACGACGACCTGCGGCGGATCTTCGCGGGAACCGAGGAGGCGCGACGACGCGGCATCGCCCCCGCCCACTTCTCGTTCAACGTCGAGGCCGGCCGGTGTCCGGATTGTCAGGGAACCGGCATCCTCGAAGTGGACATGCAGTTCATGGCTCCGGTCGTGGTGCGCTGCGATCGCTGCCAGGGGCGGCGCTTCCGTCCCGAAGTGCTGGCCGTGCGCCACCTCGGCCGGGACATCGCCGAGACACTCGAGCTGACGGTGGACGAGGCGATGCAGCGCTTCGCCCGCGAGCGCGCGCTGGTGCGCAAGCTCGCCCCCCTGTCCCAGGTCGGGCTGGGCTATCTGCGCCTCGGCCAGCCGACATCGACGCTCTCGGGGGGTGAGGCGCAACGACTCAAGTTGGCGAGCTTCCTCGGCCGGCCGGCGACCGCTGGACGGCGGCTGTTTCTGTTCGACGAGCCGACCACCGGGCTGCACCTCGCCGACATCGACCTGCTCTACCGCACGCTGCGGCGCCTCGTGCAGCGCGGCGACGGGGTGGTGGTCGTCGAGCACAGCCTGGACTTCCTGGCGCACGCCGACTGGATCGTGGACCTCGGCCCGGGCGGTGGCACCCACGGTGGGAGGCTGTTGTTCTGTGGGCCCTTCGCCACCTTCCTCGATCGCGCCGAAAGCCCCACCGCGCGCCTCCTGCGGCGGCACTTGCGCTGGCAGCGACCCGGCGGGGCTTCGGGTAGAATCAAGACCGACTCGAAACGCGTTCCCGCGCAAGCCGAGAAGAGGTGCCCGTGAGTCGCAGCGGCTGGCAGATCTTCGTCGAAGTTCCAGGCAAACCGCCGATCGAGCTCCAGGAAGGGGAGTCGGTGGTCGGCCGGTCGCGCAACTGCGCGGTGCAGATCGCGGAGTCGACCGTGAGCCGGCAGCACGCCATCCTGCAGGTGCAGGAGGGCACCGTGCGCCTGAAAGACCTGGGGTCGAGCAACGGCACCTTCCTCAACGGCCAGCGGGTCGCCGGCGAGGCCGCGGTCGCTGACGGCGACCGGATGGTGATCGGCGAGGCCGAGATCGTCATTCGCGTGCTGCCGCCGCTCGGTCC
>CAZPZW010000009.1:0-49485 GCA_964591165.1 uncultured Thermoanaerobaculia bacterium
CACCGACGGCGTCTTCTCGATGGACGGCGACCTGGCCAAGCTCGACGAGATCGTGGCGCTGGCCGAGAAGTACGACGCCATGGTCTTCGTCGACGACTCGCACGCCACCGGCTTCATGGGGCGCACCGGCCGCGGCACGCACGAGGCGAAGGGCGTGTTCGGACGCATCGACCTGCTGACCACCACGCTCGGCAAGGCGCTCGGCGGTGCTTCCGGCGGCTGCGTCTCGGGCCGCGCGGAGCTGGTGGAGCTCTGCCGGCAGCGGGCCCGTCCCTATCTCTTCTCCAATTCGGTCCCGCCGGTGATCGTCGCGGCGGCGATCGAGATCCTCGACCTGATCGGCGAGAGCACCGAGCGGCGCGACCGGCTGGCGGCCAACGCCCTCGCCTGGCGCAATCTGCTGACCGAAGCCGGCTTCGACGTCAAGCCGGGGGAGAGCCCGATCGTGCCGGTGATGCTCTACAACGCGCGCCTCGCGCAGGAAGTGGCACGCGACCTCTTCCGCGAGGGGATCTACGTGGTCGGCTTCTTCTTCCCGGTGGTCGCCAAGGGGCAAGCGCGGATCCGCACCCAATTGTCGGCGGCGCACGAGCGAAGTCACCTCGACCGGGCGATCGCCGCATTCGTCCGGGTCGGCGAGCGACACCAGATCCTCGGCCTTTCCAAGGAAGAGATCGTCGGACGCTACGGCACCTGAGAAGGAGCCATGAACATGGGTACCACGCTGTTGGAACCGTTCGCCGCGCCGCTCACGGCGGGCGCGAGCCAGCTGCTGCGCGACCTCGAGGCGCGCGGCTGGAAGGTCGAGATGCGCCCCTGCTGGGTGGTCGAGGCGAGCCGCGGCATGGACGCCGAGGAGACCGTGGGCGCGACGCGGGAGGAGGCGCTCGGCCGCCTCGCGGAGCTCGCCCGGCTCTACGAAGCCGGTCACCTTCCCTGAAGGCGCGTTACTTCGCGAAGCGCGCCGGCGCGTCGAAGAACTCGCGCCCCGAGCGGTCGATGAAGCCGGCGGCGAACTCGGGCAGGTCGGCGCGCAGTCGGCGCGAGACGTAGGCCAGGCCGTCCGCGAAATCCGACTCGACTCGGAGGTAACGGAACGGGATGACGAGCTCGCCGGAGCGATCGTAGAACCCCCAGAGCTTCCCCTGCTGCGCTGCGCAGCGTCCCTCGCGGCAAGGGCGTACCCAGGCGTGCTCGGGCGGCACCACCCAGCGCCCGCTGCGGTCGATGAAACCCCAGCCGCCGCCCGGGGCCTTCATTCCGCAGAGCCCTTCGCTCCATCCGGGCCGCGCCTGGCGATCGACCCAGCCGTCGAAAACGAAGGGTACGACCACCTTGCCGGAGCGATCGATGAAGCCGGCGAGGTCGCCCCGTCGGGCCCAGGCGAGCCCTTCGCGGAACGTGCCCACCTCGTCGTAGATCGCCGGTACCGCGAAAGCGCCGGCGCGGTCGACGAATCCCCACTTGCCGTCGAGCTCGGCCGCGGCGAGCCCCTCGGAGAAGGGGTATGCCGAGGCGAAGCGGAGCGGGATCACTTCCCGTCCCGCAGTGTCGATGAAGCCGAAGCGCTGCGCCCGGCGCACGCCGAGCAGACCTTCGCTCCAGGCTTCGTGGCTGCCGTCGTAGGGCAGCTTCGCGATCACCACCCGCCCGTCGAGAGCGTGGAAGCCGAAACGCCGGACTTCGAGCGAGAGCTCCTCGTAGATCACCTTGACCAGGCCCTCCGAGGGGGGCGAGACGTAGCAGTAGGCGACCGGCAGGATCTCGCGGCCCGTCGCGTCGACCAGTCCCCATTCGCTGGCGACGAGGCAGGGGCTCTCGCGCCGGATCTGCACCTGCGCAACCCCTTGAGCGAACCAATTCACGCCGCTGTAGCGCAGCGGAACCGCGACCCGTCCCGTGCGATCGACGAAACCACAGGCCTGCACCTTGACGTCGCGCTGCCCCCGCCCGACCCCCTCGGTGACGCCCGAAGGGCGCCCGGTGTCGCGGCAGCCCGGGGCGTAACCCTCCGCAAAGGGACCGAGGAAGTCGAACTCGAGCGGCACGACGAGCCGTCCCTGGCGATCGATGGCGCCCCACTTCCCCGCTCTGGCGACACGCGCGAGGCAGTCGTCGAAACGCGTCGCGTGATCGTAGGCCGGCGCGACGACGACCTTCCCGGCGCGGTCGGCGTAACCCCACCGCTCCCCCTGCCGCAGCGGGACGAGCGGCTCGGCCGGCTCGGGTTCGGCGGCACGGGCCGCGAGCGCGCTCAGCGCCGACGCGACCCCGGCGGCGGCGAGCGCGCGCCTTCCCCACCGTGAGCGCAGCATGGAGCGGAGTCTAACCGCCTCCTGTCCGCCGCTGGATCCTCGGCTGGAGCTCGCGCCATGACGACCGTGTGCCGGCTGAGCGTCGCGCGCGACCGGCTCGAGGCCGGCACCAAGCAGACTTTCTTACGCCCGGCGACCCGACCGGCTCGCCGTCGCCGTTCATTACCGCTACCATCACCTCATGGAACGCACCGACCTCGAGTTGCTGCGCGAGCTGTTGACCGAGACGCGGGTACTCGGTCTGGCATTGGTCGACGACGGCCGGCCGGTCGCCGGCCTCTCTCCCTTCCTCGCCGCGCCCGGATTCGCGGCGCTCCACGTCCACGGCTCGCGACTGTCGCGTCACATGCGCGCCCTGCGGGCGGGGGTCTTCTTCTCGGCGGTGATCCATGCCCCCGACCGCCCGGAGCTCGATCCGCTCCGGTTGCCTCGCCTGCTGCTCGACGGTGCCGTCGGTCCGCTCGACGACGACGAGCGCATCGCGTTGGTGCCGCGCTGGGTGGCACGCTTCCCCTCCGCCGCGATGACCGTCGACCTCGGCGATTTCGCCTTCCATCGCCTGTCGATCCGTTCGGGTCGGCTGATCGCCGGTTTCGGCCGCGCTTTCGGGCTGGGCCCGGACGAGCTCGCCGCGGCCGCGGCGCTCGCCGGCTGATCCTGGGCGCGCTGCACCGGCGCCCCGGTCATCTCGAGGCTCTCGGAAAGATACTTGACATATCAACGGTTCATCACTAAGCTTTCTTTCGCGGGTCGAGGGGACCCAACCACGAACGTCGCACACTCGGAGGTCGACTCATGTCGAAGCAAGCACAGATCATCGCCGTCGTCGGAGCCACCGGGGCGCAGGGTGGAGGCCTGGTGCGCGCCATCCTCGCCGATCGTTCGGGCCGCTTCGCGGCGCGCGCGATCACCCGCAACCCCGCCTCGGAGAAGGCCCGGGCGCTCGCCGCTGCCGGCGCCGAGGTGGTGCGGGGCGACGCCGACGCGCCGGAGACCCTGGCGCCGGCCTTCGCGGGCGCTCACGGCGCCTTCCTGGTGACCAACTTCTGGGAGCACTTCTCGCCCGAGCGCGAGCTCGCGCAGGCCACCGCCCTGGCGCGCGCCACGCGCCAGGCCGGCGTCGCGCACGCCGTCTGGTCGACGCTCGAGGACACCCGGCGGTGGATCCCGCTCACGGACAAGCGTCTCCCGACTCTGCAGGGCAAGTACAAGGTGCCGCACTTCGACGCCAAGGGCGAGGCTGACTCCGTCTTCTCCGCCGAGGGGGTGCCGGTGAGCTACCTCCTCGCCGCTTTCTACTGGGAGAACTTCATCTTCTTCGGCCAGGGACCACGCCGGGGAGCGGACGGCAAGCTGCTCCTGGCGCTTCCCCTGGGCGGCGGCAAGCTGCCGGGCATCGCCGCCGAGGACATCGGCAAGGCCGCGCTCGGCATCTTCCGGCACGGCGCATCGGCGATCGGCCAGCGCTTCGGGATCGCCGGCGAAGTGCTCTCGGGGGCCGAGCTCGCCGCGGCCTTCGCTCGTCACCTGGCGGAACCGGTCGCCTTCCACGACATGCCGTTCGACGACTACCGCGCGCTCGGCTTCCCGGGAGCGGACGACATGGGCAACATGTACCAGTGGCAGGCGATCCTCGGTGAGGAGTTCCTGCGCGCCCGCGATCCCGAGGTGACGCGCTCGCTCAACCCGGAGCTGCAGACCTTCGATACCTGGTTGAGCACCAACGCCGGGCGCGTCCCGCTGGGCTGAGCGGCGCCTCCTTCCGAGGCCCCGGGATTGCAACCCGGAGCGGCTTGAGGCAGTATCGCCCACCACTTGCCGCTTCAGGGGAGGGCTCTCATGACGCAGGGCCGCACGCCTCGACTTGCCATCGCGACGACTGCGCTCGCACTCGTTGCCGCCGGTGCCTTGTTCGCCGGGATTCCGCCGACGCCCGTCTGCCTGCCCGGAACCGAGGTGGTCTTTAGTCCGACGGGAACTGTGCAGAGCTATGACCTGCCGGCGGGCACGGTGAATCTGGCGATCCTCGCCAGCGGTGCCTCGGGCGGAGATGTCATCTTCCAGACGAGTGGGCCAGAGGGCTTGAACTACTTCGGCGGCCTCGGCGTCCAGCTCTACGCCGAGCTGCAGCTCTCCGGCCCTGCGTCCCTGCAGGTGATCGTCGGTGAACGCGGCGAGGACGGCGGGGGAGATCCCAACGAGGGCGCGGGCTCCGGAGCCGCCGGAGGAGGCGGTGCTTCGCTCGTGGCGCTCGGCGGCACGGCGCTGGTCGTGGCGGGGGGCGGAGGAGGAGCCGGAGTCACCGACGACGGGCACGACGCCGAGCTCGGCCCGGACGGCGGCGCGGCCGATCCACCGTTCGGTGGCGCAGGAGGCACCAACGGGAACGGCGGCGCGGCGGCGAGCTCGCAGGGCTCGGGCGGGGGCGGCGGCGGGTTCCTGAGCGACGGCGGCGACGGACCGGTCTCGGGCATCGGCGAAGGAGGCCACCGGCTCTCACCGCCGGGCGACGCGGCGGGCGGCGCAGGTTACGGCGGAGACGGCGGCTTCGGCGGGGGCGGGGGTGGCGGGGGTGTCGGCGGCGGCGGCGGCGGCGGTTATGGCGGCGGCGGAGCCGGCTACGGCGAAGGAGTCGACGGCGGCGGCGGCGGCGGCAGCTTCGCCAGCCCCGAAGCGCTCAACGTGATCAGCGCGACGACCGCCGCTCCGGGTGACGGCACAGTGCTGATCTGCCTCACCTCGGCAGCGACCGCGGTCCCGACGCTCGGCGAGTGGGGCCTGGCGTTCCTGGCGGCGGCGCTCGCGCTCACCGGGGCAGCTCTCCTCGGACAGCGGCGGCGTCTCGCCCGATCAGCGAACTGACTCGCCAATCTCGCTGGGTCACCCGGCCGGCCCGCGATTCGAGGAGCGCCGCAGACGCGACTCCGTTCTAGAGTGTGCGCTTCGGCGTCGAGCCGCGAGAGGAGGGAGAGCGCCATGAAGGTCCTGGTGATCGGCGGCACCGGCACGGTCGGATCGCAAGTCGTACGCGAGCTTCTCAAGCGGCAGGTCGACGTCGCGGTCCTGACCCGGGATCGCACCAAGCCGATGCCGGTCGGAGCCCACGCGGTGGTCGGCGACCTGCTCGATCCGGCCACGGTGCGCAGCGTCTTTCGCGGCATGGACGGGGTCTTCCTGATCAACCCGGTCTCGCTGACCGAGAGCCACGAGGGACTGATGGCGGTCAACGGCGCGATCCTGGCCGGGGTGAAGCGGCTGGTCTACAGCTCGGTGCACCAGGCCGATCGCGTCGCCCGGCTCCCCCACTTCGGCTCCAAGATCGGCATCGAGGCGGCCGTCCGCGACTCACGGATTCCGTTCACCATCCTGCGGCCCGACAGCTACTTTCAGAACGACTACCGCCTCAGGCAGGCGATCCTCGAAGCCGGGGTCTACTCCCAACCACTCGGCCGCATCGGCACGGCGCGGGTCGACGTGCGCGACGTCGCCGAGGCCGCGGCGATCGCCCTCACCGAGCGGGGACACGACGGGGAAACCTACGACGTGATCGGTCCCGAAGTGCTGACCGGTCCCTCGAGCGCCGAGGCCTGGAGCCGCGCGCTCGGCCGGAAAGTGGTCTACGTCGGCGACGACATGGATGCCTGGGAGCGACAGATGCAGGCCTTCCTGCCGCCGTGGATGGCGTTCGACCTGCGGCAGATGTACGAGCACTTCCAGCACAACGGCCTGATTCCGAGCGCCGAAGCGGTCCCCCGCCTGACCCAGCTGCTCCGTCACCCACCGCGCCGCTTCGACGACTTCGCACGCGAGACGGCCGCCGCCTGGGCCAACCCGGCGCCCGGCTGAAACCGTTCCGCCGGCCGCGCTGCACGATCGCTCAGCGCAGATCGACCCGCGGCTGCATCTCGATCGCGAGCGCCAGCTCGATCCCCGACACGGTCGCGCTCAAGGACTCGGCGCGCAGCGGCGCGACGTCACCCTGCAGCCAGATGCCCGGCGCGAGCTCGCGGTTGAGCGCCGCCAGCAGTCCGCGGCGCAGCCGCTCGAGGCGTGGCGTCAGATCGATCCGCGCGTATTGCTCGACCGCCGCCACCAAGGCCTTCTCGGTCAGCCCGCTCATCGCTTGCGCCAGACGGCCCGAGGTCTCGATCGTGGCCGAGAGGTCGGTGAGCTGCAGCGTCACGCCGTCGGGCGCGAGCAGGACGCGGCCGACCAGCAGGGCCGTGCCGTCGATCACCCCGCCGAGGCCGAGCAGGACGCCGATCGACGGGCTCCGCGCCTCGACCCGCAGCGACTCGATGCGCACCGCGCGGCCGGGCACCACCGGGATCTCGCTGCCCACGAGGTCTCCGGCGAGGCGGCTCTCGACCTCGGCGTAGCTCGCCACGAACGGCACGCGAAGGCGCAGGCCAGACGCCGGCATGGCCGCGATCCGGAGCGGCGGCAGGTCGGCTGGCGCCGCAGCCGGAGCGGTCAGCGTGATCTGGGGCGAGAGGGTGAGGGCGATCCGTGTGCGCAGCGCCTCGCCGTCGCCGCCGATCGGGCCGGCCGCGGCAGCGCTCGGCCGCATCTCCAGCCAGGTGCCCTCGACCAGCTCGACCGGCTTGCCGAGCGCTTGCCAGAAAGCCTCGAAACGGCCCCGCACGTTGGCCTGCTCGGCGAGCGCCCGGTCGATCGCCCCGGCCAACGTGACGAGCCGCGCGGTGAGTCCCGCCTCGAGCTGCGGCCCGAGGTCGGTGCCTTCGGCCAGCCGGCAGGGATCCAGCAACTCGGGCGGAGCGAAAGCCGTCCGCGTCGCCAGCCGCCACCCCTCGCCCCAGGTGATCTCGGAGCGCCCCAGGATGCGCGCCCGGCGCGGCCATTGGTCGCCGTAGCCGCAGCTGCCGGCCACCGTCTTTCCCGAAGGGCGGGTGATCTCGGCGCGCAGCCGGTATTGCACCTCGTCGAAACGCAGCACCAGGTCGGCGCCGTCGAGCGCGAGGCGCGCCGGCCCACGGAAGAAGTAGATCTGGTAGCGCACTGCGGAACCGTCGGCGAGCGGCCGGCCGGCGTTCCACTCCGTCTCGCGATCGGTCTCCATCGGGAAACCCTCGCGGATGGCCGGCTGCAGGAGGGCGAGCGGCAGTTCGACCGGCAGGACGAGGACCGCCGGAGTCGTTCCCGAGGCCTCCGGCTGGGCGAGCATCCCGGGTGCTGCGGCGAGCGAGCCGAAAGCGAGCAGGAGGAGCGCCAGGCGAGAGCATCGGCGAGGCTTGGAGTCACGGCGTGTCATGGGACTCTCCGAGGGAGTTCGCTCGAGCGACGAAAAAAGGCGACGGGCACGCATCCGATGTGGACGACATGCCCGTCGAAGCTCGCGTCCCGCGCTTGGCGCGGGCGGCGCAGCAGGTCGTACCTAGAACCGGGTCACGAACTCCAAGCCGATCATGCGCGGCTCGTTGGTCATGCCGGTCAGGTTGTTGAAGTCGATGCCGTTCTGCACGATCTCCTCGTCCAGCAGGTTGCGCGCGAAAGCGGCGAGCTCGAATTTCGCCTCCGGGAAGACGTAGGCGATGCGCGCGCCGATCTCGAGCGAATCGCCGTTGAACTCCTCGGACTCGTAGAGGAAGAAGCTCTTCTCGCTGTGGTAGGCCCAGTCGACGCTGGTGACGAAGAGCCCTTCGTTCGACAACGGAAGACGGTAGTCGATGATGCCGTTGAAGATCCACTCCGGGGCGTGCGGCAGGCTGTTGCCGTCGATCCGGGCGAGGCCGTTGACGATCGGATCGAGCACCGTGCAGCCGCCGCCGCAGGGAGCCACGGCGAGATTCGGGTCGTCGATCTCGGTCTTGTTGTAGGAGACGCCGAGGGTGAACAGCCAGTTGGCCGAGGGTGTCCAGTCGAGGTCGGCCTCGAATCCGTAACCGTCCGTGGTGTCGGCGTTGAGCAGGGTCGCCGTGTTGTACTGTCCGCCTACCGCCACGATCTGCTGGCCGTCCACCTGATAGGTGTAGACGTCGAAGTTGAGCCGGAGCCGGCGGTCGAGCTCGGTCTTGACCCCGATCTCGAACGAGGTGATCTTCTCCTCGTCGGCGACCGAGACGCAGTTGGTGGCAGGGTTCGTACCACCCTCGAAGTCGGCGCAGAAGAGAATGCGCCCCTGAATCGACGGCGCGCGGAATCCGGTGCCGACACGGCCGTAGAGGTTGACGCTCTCGGTCGCTTCGTAGGTCGCCGACAGGTCCCAAGTGACGAGATCGGCGTCGGTATTGACCCGAATGGGCGCAGAGGTGGGCGTCTGGAACGTCGGGTCGGGCCGCTCGGCCAAGAAGTCCTTCTCGTCGGTGGTGTAGCGCATGCCCGCCTTGAGCGTCCAGCGGTCGGTGGGCCGGAAGTCGAGCGAAGCGAAGAGCGCCCAAGACTCTGCGTCCTGCTTCTGGTAGGCGTAGCCCTCCTGCGGATTGCCCGGCGCCAGGCTGACGTAGCTGAAGCTGTCGGCCTGCAAGCTCTCGTCGAAGTAGTAGAAGCCGAACAGCCAGTCCCAATCGCCGCCGGTGTCCGACGCCCAGCGCAGTTCCTGAGTGAACTGGTCGAGGTCGGGCAACCCATCGGCGCTCTCGGACGGGAAGGGAATGAAGCCAGGACCGTAGGGGGGTGCGAACACGGCGCCGAAGCCGCCGTCGATGTCGCCCCGGCTGTACATGTCGAGGGTCTCGTAGCCGGTCACCGAGGTGAGCGTCGTCTCGCCGATGCCCCACTCCATCTTGAGCACGCCGCCCTGGGCGCTGATCTCCTGGTCGTTCAAGCCGTCCTGCGCCACCTTGTCCTGCTCGAAGTCGGAGACGAGATCGTCCTCGCCGGGCTTCAGGATGTTGGCGCGGAAGATGCGCGCCGTGCCGTCGCTGACGTCCCAGCCGTGGACGTTCAGCAAGGCGCTGAAGTTCTCGCTCGGCTCCCAGAGGAACTGCAGGCGGTAGGCCCAGGTCTCGTGGCCGCCCAGCGCGTCGTTCTCGCCGGTGAAGGTGTTGTCGACCCAGTCCGACTGCGACTGGTAGAGCACCGCGGCGCGCGCCGAGAAGGTGTCGGTGATGCCGCCGCCGAACGCCGCCTTGACGTCGATGTTGTCGAAGGTGCCGTAGGAGGCGCGCACGTAGCCGTCTTGATCCTGGGAGGGCTTGCGCGTGTCGAACTTGACGATGCCGGCCGGAGTGTTGCGGCCGAAGAGAGTGCCTTGCGGGCCGCGCAGCACTTCGGTGTTCTCCAGGTCGAAGAGCGGCATCCCCTTGACCACCGGGTTCTCGAGCACCACCTCGTCGACGATCATGGAGACGGGCTGCGAGGCGTTCAGGTCGAAGTCGGTGTTGCCCAGACCGCGGATGTAGAAGCGCGGGAAGGCGCGCCCGAAGGAGGACTCGAGCAGCAGGCTGGGCACGCGCGCCGAGAGGAACTTGACGTCCGCGCCGCCCGAGGAGAGAAGCTCGATCTCCTCGGCGTCGAAGGTCGTCACCGAGAGCGGAACCTCCTGGATGTCCTCTTCGCGCTTCTGGGCAGTGACGGTGATCGTGTCGAGGACCACCTCCGGCTCGGCGGCCGGAGCGGCTTCCGGCACCGGTGCCGGCTCGGCTGGAGGCTGCTGCGCCGAGGCGAGCCCACCCGATGCGAGCAGCGTGAGGATTCCAAGAACTGCCATCCACGATCGTCGATTCGTCGCGAAGAGCGCCATGTTTGCCCCCTGTGTAGTTGTCAGGCTGAGATGGCAGTGTAGCACTCGACACGCGGCCGTCGAGGGATCGCCAGGGGCGTTTTTTCCGCGCCGATTCCGACTCCGCCGGCGCCAGGGGAGAATAGGCTCGCCATGGTCGAGACCCCCGCCTTCCAAGACCTCTACCCCGACCCCTGGAGCCACTGCTACGGCTGCGGGCGGCTGAACGAGCACGGCCTGCGGATCCGCAGCTTCTGGGACGGCGAGACGACCGTCGCGACGGTCCATCCCCGCCCCGAGCACACGGCCCTCCCGGGCCTGGTCTACGGCGGGCTGATCGCCTCGGCCATCGACTGCCACTCGACCGGCACCGCGGCCGCCGCCGCGCACCGGGCGGCGGGCGGACGACTGGGGGACGGCTACCTGCCCCGCTTCCTCACCGGCCGGCTGGAGATCGACTTTCTCGCGCCGACGCCGAGCGGCCTGCCGCTCGAGCTCCGCTCGACGCTGGTCGAGGTCCGGGAGCGCAAGGTGACCGTCGCGACCGAGCTCGCGGCGGGCGGACGATTGTGCGCCCGCGGGCGCGCAGTCCTCGTCCGCGTGCCCGACGACTGGCGCCCGGAGGAGCCGCCGGCCCCTGGACGCGGATAGCATGACGCGATGAGCTCTCTCCCTCGGCCGCTCTTCTGTGGCACCGAGCTCGCGGCGCGGCTCGAGCGCGCTGAGAGCGCCCTGATCGCGGACGGCGCCGGCGCCGCGGCCCGCCGTCGCCCCGGCAGCGGGGTCTTCGCGCATCCCCTCGCCGGGGGTCGGGCCTGCTACGGCGGCGCCGGTTCGCCGCTCAACAAGGTGGCCGGCCTCGGCTTCGCCGGCCGGCTGGACGAGGACGAGCTCGCCAAGCTCGAGCGCCTCTACGCGGAGCGCGGCGAAGCGGTGCGCGTCGAGCTCGCCAGTCTCGGCGAGCCCGAGATCGCGACCCAGCTCACCCGTCGCGGCTATCAGCTGGTCGGCTTCGAGGACGTGCTCGGTCTGCCGCTGCCCGGCGCGCGCGCCGGCTCCCCCGCCGCCGGGATCGAGATCGAGGAGTGCGGCGCCGACGACTTCGAGCGCTGGCTCGACCTGGTGGTCGACGGCTTCGCGCACCCCGATCTCCAGGGGGTCGCCTCCGACGAGGAGTTCCCCCGCGAGGTGATGGCCTCGGCGATAGGGGACCTCGCGGCGACCCAGGGTTTCCGCCGCTTCCTGGCGCGGCGCGGCGGCGAGCTCGCCGGCGGCGCGAGCTGCCGCTTCGCGGACGGCGTCGCCCAACTGTGCGGCGCGGCGACGCTGCCGACCCACCGGCGGCACGGCATCCAGAGCTCTTTGCTCGCCCATCGCCTCGCCGCCGCGGCCGCCGCCGGCTGCGACCTGGCGGTGGTCACCACCCAGCCCGGCTCGAAGTCCCAAGAGAACGTGCAGCGGCAAGGCTTCTCCCTGCTCTACACCCGCGCCGTTCTGCTCCGCGAGCCCTAGGGCACGGCGGCCAGACGTTCGGCGATCGCCGCCAGCACGTCGGGATCGAGACCCAGCCCCCAGTGGCAGGAGGTCGCCTCGAGATGCTCGACGGCGGGGGTCGCGCGGTCGAGGCAGGCCTGCCAGTCGACGATGCCGTCGCGGCGGCTGAAGATCGCGGTGACCGGCACGCGAATCGGCGTCTCGTTGGCCGCCGCGACGATCCGCTCGATCGCCGCGAGGTCCCAGCCCTGCAGCCGGAAGAGGCCTCCCACCGCCGTCGCGGCGAGGCCCCGCTCGACCGGCGAGCCGAGGGTGATCACCCGCCGCACCAGATCGGGACGCAGCCGCGCGAGCTCTCGCGCCAGCACGCCGCCGAGGCTCCAGCCGACCAGCGCGGGCGGCGCGCCGGCTGCGGTCGCGAGCGCTTCCAGGCGGACGAGCAGACGCGCCAGATTGCGCGCCACGTCGGGGCGGTTGCGCCCGAGGCCCCATCCCTCGGCGGCGAACCCCTGGCGAAGGAGGTAGCGCCGCAGCGTCCAGGTCGAGAGGTCGCCCACCCCCATCCCGGGAAGCACCAGCACCGGCTCGCCGGCGCCGCGCGCGGCGGCGGCCAGGCGCCGGCGGGCGCGCCAGCGGCGCAGCGGCTCGCGCAGCAGACGGAGCTGTCGGGGAATGGCCGCGGCCAACGAGGGCGTCGCCGCGGGAGCCGGCAGGATCTCGCTTGCATCCACGAGGCGCAGCACGTCGGCAGCGTAGCAGCGCCCGAGGGCTGCGATAGCCTGCAGATCTACCGGCGCCGAGGGGAGGAGCTGCGACATGCTGCGCGCCATCACTCGCCAGGTCAGCCGCTCGCTGGAGCGTTGCGAGCTGACGCACCTCCAGCGCCAGCCGATCGACCTCGACCTCGCCCGCCAGCAGCATCGCGCCTACGAAGCGGCCCTCGGCCGGCTCGGCTGCGCGGTCGAGCAACTCGCCGAGGAGCCCGACCTTCCCGACTCGGTCTTCGTCGAGGATGTCGCCGTGGTGCTCGACGAGGCCGCGGTGATCCTCCGTCCCGGCGCCGCGTCGCGCCGCCCGGAGGCGGCGAGCGTCGCGCGGGCGCTCGCTGCCTATCGCGAGCTCCTGCCGCTTCCGGGCCGCGGGACCGTGGATGGCGGCGATGTGCTGCGGCTCGGTCGGACCCTCTACGTCGGACGTTCGAGCCGCAGCTCGCGCGCCGGCTGCGCTGCGCTCCGCCGCCTGGTCGCGCGGCTCGGCTACACGGTCCGCGAAGCCACCGTCCGGGGCTGCCTGCACCTGAAGTCGGCGGTGACCGCGGTGGCGCCAGACACCCTGCTGCTCAATCGGGCGTGGGTCGACCCCGCTCCGTTCTCGGGCTACCGTCTGGTGGAGGTCGATCCGCGCGAGCCTCAGGCCGCGAACGCGCTGCAGTTCGGCGACAGCGCGATCCTCTATCCGAGCGCTTTCCCGGCGACCGCGGCGCGGCTCGAGGCGCTCGGTTTCCCGCTCGAGCGCGTCGACCTCTCGGAGCTCGCCAAGGCCGAGGGCGCGGTCACCTGCTGCAGCCTCGTCTTCGCGGCCTGAGCTCCGCGCGGCCCGCGCGCGACCGCGCTCAGTCGTGATGCTCGGCGGGTGAGAGCTGCTCGGCGCCCGGCAGGACGTCGGCGAGGCTGTGCGGATCGTGGATCAACACCGGCATGTGCTGCGGGCAGATCCAGGTCGGCGACCCGCGATAGAGCAGTTGCACGAGCGGAGTGGCCTGGTCGTCGCGCTCGCAGAGCAGGCAGGCCGGACGTTGGGGCGAAGTCATGACGTTCCTCCGGGACGCGCCGGACGGATTCCGCCCGGCGCGTGCGAACCTACTCGTCCTCGGAGCGGACCGCCATGACGAGCGTCAGATGGCGGGCCGCGGCTCCTACTCGCCGCTCGTCGGGGTCGCAGCGTCTGTTGCGTCGAGCGGCGTCGCGGCGCGCAGCGCGCCGAGCTTGCTGGAGATCTCGGCCGCGACGTTCGCCGGCAGGTGAAGGGTGACCGCCCGGCCGCTGGTGCGCGCCGGCACTGCCCCGGCGACGGCGGGGTGCAAGGTCAACGTCTCTTCGCCACCGTCGGCGTCGAGCAGACGCAGGGTCAGCGTCGGCCTGCCCGCGACGCTGGCGCCGTCATCGTCCTCCTCCAGCCGGTCGGCTTTGGCGGAAGTCACGGCGTAGAGCAGATCGCTCGCCACCGTGAACGGGACGCGCTGGCCATCGCGCAGCCAGTCGCCATCCTTGCGTTCGAGGTCCAACGACCCGACGGCGTCCTCGACCCGCACCTGCTCGATCCGCCAGTTCTCGAAACGGGTCCAGTGACGCGAGCGCCACTCGACCGCCGGGCGGCCGAGCGCCGCGGCGAGTGCGCTGGTCGCCTCGAACGCCTGCCCGCCGCTGCGCATCAATCGCCGGCCGGCGCGCTCGCCACCGAGCTCGATGCGTTGCGGCTCGGCGCGGTCCGCGATCCCCAGCTCGATCGTCCCCAGCGGCGCGGCGAGCCCGGCGGCAGCGGCGGGCTCGAGCGGCGGATCGAGGAAGGCGGCGATCCGCAGGGCGGTCAGATCGGAGAGCAGTTGGTCGGCGAGATCCCGGTCGACCGCGTCGGCGACCGGGTCCTCGAGGCGGAGCGACTCGCCCGATCGCACCAGCACCAGCCGCGTGCCCGAGGCGGGCGTGAGCGTGATGCGTTGAATCGCCTGCCGCTCGGCAGTCACCACCTCTCGGCTCCGCCAGTCGCCCGGGGGCTTCTCGAGCTCGGCGATGAAACTGTCGGGAACCACGGCGAAGCCCGGTGAACCCGCCGCCGCGATCAGCAGATCCTGCGCGGCGGGCAGCTCCCCGCCGATCTCGAAACTACCCGAGCGCTCGGCCGTGCGCCAGCTCACCTTGCCGCGCGGCGGATCGAATCCCAGCTCCTGGCGCGACCCGTCGGCGACGGTGCGCAGGCTCTCCAATCGGGTGAGCGCATCGGCGAGCTGTTCGACCGCGCCCGAGTCGGCCGGACCCGGGAAAGGCTCGAGCAGGCGCCATCTGCCCGCCGGCGGCGCGACTCCGAGGGGCGCCGGAGTGCTCGCGTCCGCGGTCTTCGCTGGCGGCGGCACCGGCGCCTCACGCTCCAACCGGACGAGGTGGCCGGACCACTCCACCTCGAGAGCGACCAGGTCCTTGGCCTCGACCGGCACGATCTTCTTGGCCAGCTTCCGCCGCTCGTCGGACGAAGGCTGCTCCTTCTCCCAGAAGAGGATCAGGGCGCCGAGCAGGGCGACGACGGCGGCGAGGAGCGCCAGGGTTCGCGGCTTCACCTCCTACCTCCGGCGCCTGAGGTAGACCGTCACGCCGGCCACCACGGCGAGCAGCGGCAGACCGGCGAGAACGCCCCAGGTGATCGCCGAGAGCTCCGCCGGGGTGAGCGTGAGATGCACCTGCTCGGGACGCTTGGGGCCGATCTCGATCAGTTTCTGGCGCTCGAGCAGCCAGTTGAAGGCGTTGGCGAGCAGCGTCGGGTTGCCGGCGTTGGCGAGTTGGCCGTTGGTCGCGAAATCCGAGTCGCCGACCACGACGAGCCGCCAGGCGGGCGCTGCGGAGACGGGCGCCGCGGGGGGCGTCTCGGGGGCGAGCTCCTCCTCCGCGAAATCCGGCGTCGCCGGTGGCGCCGGCTTCGCGGCCACCGCGACGGCGAGCGGCACCGGTCCGGGACGATCGCGCTCGCCCTTGGCGACCGCCTTGAGGTCGGCGAGATCGGTCTCCCCCCACCCTTCGGCGCTCGTCTCGAGCAGCACCTGGGCCTCCATGCCGGCGGGCGTCCGGCCGGCGGCCACGGAGCGCGCCAGCGCCACGATGACCGGGTACTTCGCCTGCTGCAGGCTCTGCACGATCTTGCTCGCGCCGGTGGCGTTGGCGAAGATCGTCTCGGCGCCGAAGAACGGCAGCACCGCGGAGGGATCCACCACGATGTCGTCGCCGACCGTGACGCCGTACTGGGCCAGCCACGTTTCGAGCCCGGTCGCAACCAGCCCTCCGGCGCGCGCCAACTCGGGATCGAGCAGCACCATCATCCGGCCGCCCGCTTCGAGGTAGCGCGCGAAAGCGTCGAGCTCGGGCGGAATGAAGCCGCTGCGCGGACCGGCGATCACCAGCAGGTCGGTGCCGGCCGGCACTTCCGCCTGACCGAGCGACGACCAGCTCTCGAGCTCGAGGTTCTCCTGGCCGAGGAGCTCGCGGATCCGCGACAGCCCCTGGCCGCCCACGTCCTCGAGCGCCAGCTCGCCATGGCCCGAAGTGAAACGCACCTTGGGCTTGTGGCTCTCCACCAGTGCGAGGATCGCGCCGCTGAAGGCCTCCTCCCCCTTGAAGCCGGTCATCTCCGGCGCGCCGCCGAACTGCAGGCCGGAGTAGTCGTAGTCGGCGAGATCGCCTTCCTCCACCACCCGCCGGTCGGCGCCGGAGTCGAAGACCACGACGTTGAGGGAGGTGATCTGGTACTTGTCGACCAGTCGCTGCGCCTCGATCAGGTTCTTCTCCGCTTCGACGACGCGGAAGGTCAGTCGCTTCGACTTCGCCGCGTAGCGTTCGAGCAGCTCCTTCGCCTGGTCGTGGAGCGGCGACTGCGCCGGCAGGAACATCGTCACCTCGATGTCCTTGTCGAGGCCGGCGAGCACCGCGATCGTCTTGTCGGAGAGCGAGTAGATCTTCTCCGCGGTCCAGTCGAAGCGGTGGTAGTACTTCATTCCGAAGTAGTTGAGGATCCCGACCAGCGCCACGACCAGCAGCACTCCGGCCGAGAGAGTCGAGCCCTGGACGAGCGACTTCTTGCTCGGGGCCGGCATGGCTACCTCCACTTTTTCGCCGCCAGGGCGCGGCTGGTGAGGAAGAGGAAGAAGCCGACGCCGGTCGCGTAGTAGACCAGCCGGCGGGTGTCCACGATGCCTTTCGCGAAATCGTCCATGTGTTGCCAGAGATTGAGGTAGCCGAAGATCCGCTTGGCCGTGTCGCCGTTGACCAGGTTCTCGAGCAGGCCGCAGCTGAACAGCACCAGCAGGCAGAAGAAGGTCACGATGGCGGCGACGATCTGGTTCTTCGACAGCGAGGAAGCGAACACTCCGACCGCGAGGAAGAGAGCACCGATGCCGACGATGCCGAGGTAGCTCGCCGCGATCGGGCCCCAGTCGACCGGCGTCTGCCAGCGCACGATCAGCACGTAGATCAGGGTCGGGGCCCAGAGAAAGAGGTAGAAGGCGAGCGCCGCGAAGTACTTGCCGAGCACGACGTGGGTCTCGGAGACGGGCGCGGTCATCAGCGTCTCGATCGTGCCGCTGCGCAGCTCCTCGGAGATCAGGCGCATGGTGAGGAAGGTGCCGGAGAAGATGAGCACCAGCCAGGTGAAGATCGTCTGCCCGAAGAAGAGCTCGAGCGGCTTGCCGGCCGCGGCGCGCGGATCGGACAGATAGGAGACGATGATCGCGAAGTAGTAACCCTGCACCAGCAGGAAGAAGGTCAGGATGACGTAGGCGAGCGGCGAGAAGAAGTAGGCCCGGAGCTCGCGGGTGAAGACCGCCAGCGCCCCCTTCATGCGGCCTCCCCCGACTCGTCGCGCGTGGTCAGGCGGACGAAGACGTCTTCCAGCGAAGCGCGCTCGGCGGCGAGCTCGACGAGCACCCAGCGGCGCTCGACGGCGAGGCGGAAGAGGTCGGCCCGCGGATCGCTCCCCTTGGCGCACTCCAGCCGGAACCTTCCCGGCGCCGCCGGATCGGCGCTCACCTGCTCGACGCCGGGGACCGCGGCGAGCGCCTCCCCCGCGCCCGGCTCGACGGTCGCCAGCTCGAGGTTCACCGCCACCTTGCCCTGCCAGCGCTCGCGCAGCGCCTCCGGCGTCCCTTCCGCCACGATGCGGCCCCGGTCGATGATCAGCACCCGCCGGCAGAGCAGCTCGACCTCGGGCAGGATGTGGGTCGAGAGCAGCAGGGTGTGCTTCTCGCCGAGCTCGCGGATCAGCTCGCGAATGGCCACGATCTGTTTCGGATCGAGCCCCACGGTCGGCTCGTCGAGCACCAGGACCTTGGGATCGTGGAGGATGGCGGCGGCGAGGCCGACGCGCTGCCGGTACCCTTTGGAAAGGGTGCCGATCACCTGCCGGCGGACTTCCGCGAGCAGACAGCGCTCGATCACCTCCCCCTGCCGCCGACGGGCGGCGAAGCGGTCCATGCCCTCCAGCCTGGCGCGATAGGCGAGGTACTCCTCGACCCGCATCTCCGGGTAGAGCGCCACGCTCTCCGGGAGGTAGCCGATCTGGCGGCGGATCTCGACGTCGCTCTCGAACAGATCGTGCCCGCCCAGGGTCACCCGCCCGGAGCTCGGCGGCAGGAACCCGGTGATCATCCGGATGGTGGTCGTCTTGCCGGCCCCGTTGGGGCCGAGGATGCCGACGATCTCCCCCTCCGGAACCGCGAAGGAGATCCCGGCCACGGCGGTGAAATCGCCGTAACGGCGCGTCAGGTCCTGAGCTTCGATCATGCCGCGCAGGTTAGCAAAACCAATGCCTTACACGGGTGGACGGAGGGCGCCAACTTGGCCGCAGCCGCTCCGCCGAAACGTCGCTCGCGAGGGTTGACGAGAGTCCGCTCGATTCGTGATTAAATGGTCTGTAAGACCGATGTACCCCATGCATCTCCCAAGGAGGGAACCCCTAATGAACCGTCGTTCCGCTGTTCTGTTGCTGGCCGCACTGGCCCTCGTTCCGCTTCCCCTCTCCGGCCAGGCCGCCGAAGTCGTCGGCGCGCCCGAAGTGGCCGCCCCCCCGGCTGGACCGGGCGGGCCCCTCTGGGTCGGCGCCGGTGAGGACATCCTGTGGGACAACGGCCCGTTCGCCAACGTCGCCGGCAGCACTTGCCCGAGCGGCACGGACACCAGCCGCCTGCAGTCCGCCATTGGATTGAACGTTTACGGATTCGGCCACGCGGTGAGCACCGGCGTCCGCGTCGCGGACGACTTCACCGTTGCCGATGGGCCCGAGTGGCAACTCTCGCAGATCACCTTCTTCGCCTACCAGACCGGCTCGACGACGGCGTCCACCATCACCGCGGTGAACGCCCAGATCTGGGATGGCCTCCCCGGCGATCCCGGCAGCTCGGTGGTCTGTGGCGACACGGTGACCAATTGCATGTTGGCGACCGCCTTCACCGGCATCTACCGCGATCTCGACTCGGCGCCGGGCGCCTGCAACCGCCCCGTCATGGCTCAGACCTGTGACTTCTCCGGCTGCGTCCTCCCTCCGGGAAACTACTGGCTCGACTGGCAAACGGACGGCAGCCTGGCCTCCGGACCCTGGGTCCCGCCGATCACGATCACCGGCGTGGCGGTGACCGGCGACGGGCTGCAGTCCCTCGATGGCGGCACGACCTGGGCCCCGCTCATCGACACCGGCACCGCCGCGGCGGCGCAGGGCTTGCCGTTCGTGGTCGAAGGTACCGCGGTGCTGACCTCGGCGCTCGAAATCCCGGCGCTCGCGCCGCTCGGCCTCGCCCTGCTCGCCGCGGGCCTCGGCGCTGCGGCGGTGATCGGCATGCGGCGCCGCAAGTAAGCGCGCACCCCCGGCAGCTCGTCGTCTGCGAGCCGCCCCTCCGGAGCTCCGGAGCGGGCGGTTCGTCCTTTCGGGCCAAGCTCCCGAGGGATGCCGCTCAGCCCGGCGCCACCGCGAGGCGGTCGATCAGACAGGGCGTCACCTGATCGAGAGAGTCGATCCCGGCAAACGCCGCGGCTTCGGGACCCACCGCGAGCAGCGGCACCGGATGGCGCGTATGCAGCCGGTGCGTCGCATCCTCGAGGTTGCCGTGGTCGCTGGTGAGCAGGACGGTGAGGTCGTCCGGACGCGCGGCGAGGACGCCGGCGAGGAGGCCGTCGAGCCGCGCCAGAGCTTCTTCCGCGGTCCAGCCCCAGCGCCCGTGCCCGGCGAGATCGGTCATGAAGGTCTCCCACAGGATCAAGTCGTGCTGCGCGGCGAGCCGGGCGAGCTGGCGGCCGGCCTCCTCGGCCACGACGGGGGCGATCGGCTGGTCGAGGTAGGTCGCGAAGTGGTCCCGGCAGACGTCCCAGGTGACCGCTTCTCCCCGTTCGAGGTCCGCCAGGTCGCAGAGCGGTGCCGGTCCCGCGAGCGCGGCGAGGGTGGTGGCCGAGTGCCGCCGGCGGCGCGCCGCGACCTCGACGAAGTAGCGCGGCGTGAAGGGATTGGCGAACCGCGCCGAGCGGCCGAGGGCACCCACTCCGGCGAGCACGCCGTGCGCCGCGAGCAGCGCCGCGAGGCGCGGACCGGGGAAAGCGGAGACGTGCCGGCCGAGCTCGCGCGCCGCGTTGACGCCGGTAAGCAGCGTCGTCTGGCCGGTGGCGCTCTGCGGGAGCCCCTCGACGCCGAGGGTGGCGTCGAGCGGGCGGAGCAGCAGGCCGGGCCCCGCCTGCGCCGACTCGGCGGTCAGCGGACCGCCGAGCAGCCGCCGGAGCGCCGGCATCGGGACGGTCGACAGCGGATTCGACGTTCCCGCCGGGGCGAGGCCCACGCCGTCGACGAAGAGCAGGAGGAAGCGCGGGCGGCTAGAATCGCTCTCCGACATGGCCACCAAGGATAAGGCGTCCGGGATGAAGTCCTCCTACGAGCTGGCGCTCGAGCGCATGGAGCGCGCCGGGATCGAGCGGCCGCGCGAGGAGGCGCTCGCCGAGGCCACCAAGCAGGCGATCGCGGAGGCGCGCCGGGTGACCGAGTCCAAGCTGGCCGAGCTCGAGATCCTGCACCGCGACAAGCTCGCCAAGCTCTCCGACCCGGCGCAGCGCGACGAGCAGGAGGAGTTCTACCGCCGCGAGCGCGAGCGCCTGACCGCCGACGGCGACGCCAGGGTGGCGCGCCTGCGCTCCGGCGACTGAGCCTCAGAAGGGCAGCTCGTCCTCTTCCATCCCGAAGTAGTGTCCGAGCTCGTGCTGGACGGTCTCGCGGATCTCGCGGATGACCTGCCGCCGGGTGTCGCATTCGCGCAGGATGGGGCCGCGGTAGATCAGCACGCGGTCCGGCAGCGCGGTGTAGAAGCTGTCGCGCTCGGTCAGCGGCACCCCCTGGTAGAGGCCGAAGAGCTCGTCGCGGTCGGGGTCCTCCGGATCGATGCCGACCTCTTCGAGGTCCGCGTCCTCCGGCTCCTCCTCCACCATCACCGCGACGTTGTCGAGCGCCTGCTTGAACTCGTCGGGCAGCTGCTCGAGCGCCTGCTCGACCAGCGCCTCGAACTCCTCGCGCGAGACTCTCACTCCCTCTCCCAGGAATCCGCTGCGGCGGCCGACCGCCAGCTCAATCGATAAAGGCTCGGCGGCTCGAGCTCGGCGCGCAACGCCGCCGAAACCTCCGCTGCTGCGGGTGGCGCCGCGACCGCGGCGATGGACGCCCGGGCGAACGGTGCGACGTCGATCGGCGCCGCGTCCTCGCGGCGCAGCGCGGCGGCGAGCGCGCGCAGCGGATCGAGGGTGAGCCAGCGTCCCTCCAGGCGCTCGGCGGCATCCCAGAGCGCGAGCTCCGGCACGACGTAGGCGCGCTCGTCGGCGCGCACGAAGCCTCCGATCTCCTCGGGCTCGACCGGAAGCTCGACGCCGAGCCGAGCGACCAGCGGATGGAAGACCTGACGCACCCGCTCGTCGAGCGAATAGCCCTCCGCCGGATCGATCTCCAGCGCCGCCATGACCTCCATCATCCGGTCGGCGAGCGCCGCGGCGAGCTGCCCCGCCTCGGGTGCGAGGTCCGTCTCGCCCTCCGGCTCGTCGAGCGCGACGCGCCAACACGCCTCGGCTTGCTCGGGTCTTTCGCCGAGGTAGGCGTCGAGGGCCAAGGCCGCAGCGAGGTAGTCGGCGTAGGACGAAGCCCAGGCGTCGATCTCGCGCTCGACGCGCAGCCGCTCTTTGCGCGTCGCCCGGCTCGTCCCGGTCGGGATGAGCTCGAGAATCGCGAGCTCGCCGCTGTGCTGGAAGGCGAATTGCGCCGCGTCGTTCTGGAAGAGCTCGACGAGTCCCGCGGCTTCGTCGAGGCGCGCCCAGCGCCGGTACGACCGCAGACGTCCCGCCTGACGGCGCCACTCCGCGCCATCTTCGGCGGACTCCAGCGCGGCGAATCGATCGAGCCAGGGATCGACTCCGGCGAGGAGGTCCCGCTGACGGTCGTCGATCCGGCGCTCGACGGCACGCGATTCCCGCTTGCCCGGAGCAGCCAGCCTGACCTCGAGCGTCGCCGCGACCGCTCCATCAGGGGAGAACTCCAAGGTCAGGAACTCGACCACCGGCGGCTCGAAGCAGCCAGCGAGACCCAGCACCGCGACCGCCGCCAGGAGAGTCCATGAACTTGGCCGACGCACGGCGACGATCTTGAACCGTGCGCCGCAGTTCGGCAAGCGCGGGTCTGGCCGTCGGCCTAGAATCGCGCGCATGGACGTGCGGATCGACAAGTGGCTCTTCGTGGCGCGGGTCTTCAAGAGCCGCAGTCTGGCAGCCAAGGCCTGCGAATTGTCGCGGGTCCGGGTCAACGGCGTCGCGGTGAAGCCCCACCGCCTGCTCGCGCTGGGCGATCGGATCGAGGCCGAGGTCCTGCCCGACTGGACGCGCGTGGTCGTGGTGCGCGAGCTCGCGGACAAGACCTTGCCCAAGGTCGAGGTCCCGCGCCTCTTCGAGGATCTCTCGCCGCCTCGCCCGGCCGCCGATCCGCTGGCTCGCCTGATGCGCCGCCCGCCGGCGCTGCGCGACAAGGGCACCGGTCGCCCGACCAAGAAGCAGCGCCGCGCGATGGAGGCCTGGACCGCCGACTCCGACCCCGACTGACCGTCCTCCACCGGATCGCTCCGGACTGTCCCGCACCGCCGCGATTCGACGTGCTTCCGTTCGAAGGGAAATCTCGACCATCCGTCGTGCCCGCGAGGAGGAGTCCGCCATGTCGCGCTTCCCGCCGTCTACCGCCGCACTGCTCTCGCTCGTCCTGGTCGCGATCGCCGCGCCCGCCGCGCGCCTCGCCGCCCAGGCCCCCGGCGACCGCTTGGCGCTCGCCCCCGGCATCGCGCTCCGCCTGCCCGCGGGCTGGAGCGAGGTCCAGAGAATGTACGGCAATGCTCGCGTCCTGACCGCGCTGCCGGGCGACCGGCAAGGCGAGCAGACGAGCCCGTGGCGGCTCGATCACTCCACTGGTGCTCCGCCGGCGAACTGGACCGCCCGCGCGCTCGTCATCATCGAGCAGCGCCGGAGCGGCGAGGAGGCCCAGGAGCGCCTGATCGACATCTCGCTCGACCGTTCCGGCGAGATCGACTGGTCGCCGATCGGCGGCCACGCTGCGCTTCGCCGGCGCGCGTCGGGCTCCCTGCCGCCCAAGCGCGAGGCTCCGGCCCCGCCGGCGGTCTTCCATACCCTGGCGGTGGCGGTCGGCGATCGCATCGTGCGGCTCGAGGTCACTCTGCCGCCCGCCGGCGAGGCGGCGCTGGCGCCGGCGCTCGACCTCCTGCGCGACGGGCTCGAGCTCCCCGCCGCGGCGTCCACCCCCCCGTCCGACCTCACCGCGCGCGCTCGGCTCCGGCCTGCGCTCCAGCCGCTCGCCGCGCGCCGCGCGGACGCGCCTCTGCTCACCGGCGAGCCCCTCGCCCCGCAGGGCGCGCCGGGCACGCCGGTCTTCGCGCGCTCGGGAGCCGAGACCGAGGTCGCGGCATCCGCCGACGGGCAGTTCGTCGTGGTTTCGGCGCAGAATCGCTATGCGGCTTCGCCAGACGGTGGCGTGACCTACCCCTTCACCGGTTCGATGCCCTTCGCCAACTACGGCGATCCTTCGCTCGCCTGGGGAGCGAGCGGCAACTTCTACTACGCCGGCATCCGAGACACCTGCAATCCGTCGAACAATGGCTGCTCGACCGGGATCGCGGTGTCGACCGACAACGGCCAGACCTTCAACCTCTCTACCAACGCCACCGACTGTCCCGCCGATCCCGACCCCGCCGCCTGCTTCCCGGACCAGGAGCACATCGCAGCCGACCGCTGGAACCTCAATGCCGGCCAGGACCAGGTCTACTCCGTCTGGCGCGACTTCGCCGGATCGCTCCAGCCGGCGATCGTCTGCAGCGCGAACGGCGGCGCCAGCTGGACGGCGAAGGCAGCGGTCGGCGTCATCGGCGACTGGCCCCGCGTCACGGTGGGGTCCGACGGATTCGTCTACGTCGTCTACGCCACGTCGCCGCCCGGCCTCGTCTTCCTCCAGAAGTTCAGCTCCTGCGCGAGCGGGCTCGCGCCCCAGCCCGGGTTCCCCGTCCTCGTCTCCCCCTACAACGGCGTCCTCTGCCCGCTCGCCGGCAACGACCGGTGCGACGGGCGACAGACCGCCGCCAGCTTCCAGCCGGCGGTGGACGACACCGATCCGTCCCACGTCTACGTCGCCTTCGCCAACGCGACCGCGGTCGGCAACGAGGACATCCTGGTCTACGACTCCGTCGACGGCGGCGCGACCTTCGCCCGCGTCGTGGCGATCAACGGAGGTGGCACTGGAAAGCGCTACTTCCCCTGGATCTGCACCGTCGACGGCGTCGCCTACGTGGGTTGGAACGATCGCCGACAGGGGGCGATCGGACCGACCAACGACCTCGTCGAGTACTACCTGGCAAGTGCCTTCGTATCGGGGGGGAATCTCGTGGCGGGACCCGAGGTGAACGTCTTCGGGGTGGCCGACCCCGCCTGCGCGAGCGGTTGGCCCTGCGCCGCCGACCTCGCGAGCTACGCCGAGAGCTGCACCGTGCAGCCGCAGCTCGCCGGACGCTGCAGCATCTCGGGCAATCCCTGCGATTTTTCCGACGGCTGTCCGGCCGGCCAGGGAACTTGCGACGACGACCGGGGCTGCCCGAAATACGGCGACTACGACGGCATCGCCTGCGGCGGCGGCTGGGTCTTCCCCTCCTGGCCCTCGGCCACCCCCCCTCCCGGCGTGGGCACGGTACCCGACGGAATCAACACCTACATGAACGCGCTCCTCCAACGCACGCCCGCCGACCTGCGCATCGACAAGGTCGACAGCGCCGACCCGATGGCGCCGCTGCAGGACTTCGTCTACACCCTGACCGTCCAGAACCTCTCCCCCACCACGCTGGCTCGCCAGCTCGTGGTGAGCGATCCCCTGCCGGCCTCGCTGGTGTTCCGCGGCCTGGCGACGAACGGGTGGGACTGCACGACGCCGCCGGTCGGCAGCACCGGAACGGTCACCTGCACGTTGAACGCCCTCGCCGGAGGCGCCAGCGCGCCGACGATCCAGATCCTCGTCCAGGCGCCGCAGGGGGGCGGCATCGCCTCGAATACGGCGTCCGTCCAGGAGAACCCGGCCGACCCCGCCTCTGGCAACAACTCCTCCACCGAGGTGACGACGATCATCGCGCCGGACGTCGCCGTCACCGCGGTCGCCGACTCGCCCGATCCGGCGCTGCCGCTCGCGCAGATCACCTGGACGATCACGGTCGAGAACCAGGGACCGACCCTCGCCAAGAACCTGGTGCTCTCCGATCCCCTCCCGGGCGGAGCCGCGTTCGTCGGCGCCGCCGGTCCGGGTTGGAACTGTGCCGGACCGCCGATCGGCACCACAGGCACGGTCGACTGTCAGCTCGCGAGCCTCGCCGCCGGCGCCGTCGCCGGCACGATCACCATCGCGGCGACCGCGCCCGACGCGATTCTCGACCTGGTCAACGTCGTCACGGTGAACGCCGAGACGGTCGACCCCGATCCCAGCGACAACTCCGCGATGGCGGTCACCGCGGTCCGCTCGCCGTCCGACGTCAGCGGCACGAAAGTGGTGACCACGCCGGCCTGGGCGCACCACGACGGCGGTGCCGTCGAGTGGAGCATCGTGCTCTCCAACGCCGGCCCGGGAGCGCAGTTCGACAACCCGGGCAACGAATTCGAGGACGTAGTCGACGACTTCCTGACCGTCACCGAGGCGACCGCGACGCTCGGCACGGCGGAGTTCTTCGGCAACCTCGTCACCTGGAACGGCAAGCTTCCCGCCGGCCAGGCCGTCGAGATCTTCGTCCACGCCGACGCGAGTCACGGCGGGGCGCTCATTCTCAACCAGGGATCGATCTTCTACGACGCCGACGGCGACGGAACGAACGAGGCGCTGCGCCTCACCGACGACCCGGGCCAGCCCGGCGAGCAGGATCCGACCCCGGTTGAGTTCCTCTTCATCCTCGAGATCCCGACCCTGGGGCGTCTCGGCCTTGCGCTGCTCGCTCTCGTCCTGGCCTTCCTGTCCGCGCGGCGCCTCGCCCGACGGAGGCGTGCTAGCCTCCGTTCGTGACCTCGATCGATTTCTTCTACTCGCGCCCCGGCTGAACGAGCTGCGAGCGCACCCGGGAGGTGCTGAGCGGCCGCCGGACGGAGGTGGGAGAGGAGCGCTCGACGCGCCAGCCGCTCTCGCCCTCCGAGGTCGGGGAGCTCCTGGCGGCGGTCGACGAGGTCTGGATCGCGCGCGGAAGGAAGGTCGAACGGCGGCCGGCGGCCGCCGTAGGCGTCGACGACCTGCGCGGACCGACCGGGAACATCCGGGCGCCGCTGGTCCGCTTGGGCCGCCGCTTGCTGGTCGGATTCCACGCCGAGACCCTCGCCGGGTGGCTCGGCAGCTGACGACAACGGGCGCGGCACAGCCGCTCGCCCTGAGGAGGAAAGACGATGGCGACGCGACGGATGGGAGTATTCCTGGTGCTGGCGGTGGCGCTCCTCGGCACTTCGCCCGCCTTCGCCGAGGGAGAGGGCCGGGTCGAGGGGTTCGCCGGCTACTACTTCGGTGAGGAGCTCGCCGAAGACGTGAGCTACGGCGCACGCGGCGCCTGGCGGCCCTCGCCGGGCTGGGGACTGATGGCGAGCTTCGAGTCGTTCAGCTTGAACGGCGACGACGGCTACGGCGCATCGAACGTCGACGCCGACATCGCGCATTTCGAGGTCTCGTTCCTCGCCTATCCGACCGGCAAGAGCTTCGAGATGTTCTGCGGCCTGGGCTACGCGGACGTCAGCGTCGACACCCACGTGCCGGGCGCCGCGGTCGACCTCGACAAGGGCTCGATGTCGATCCACGTCGGCCTGGGCTACCGCGCCGCGCTCGGCGAGTCGTTCTACCTCCGCCCGGAGGTTCGCGCCCGTTCCTACGACGTCGTGGATTCGACGATCGACGTCACCGCCTCGATCGCCCTCGGCTTCAGCTGGGCGAACGACTAGCCCGGACTTCTCACCGTCGTTCGTAGCGAGGCGGCGCAGATGCCTGCGGCTGCAAGGCGTCGCGACCAAGGGTCCCGCAGGCGTACTCGACGGTACGCCGAGGAGCCCGACCGAGCGCAACGCAGCAGACGCGGGCAGATCCGCCGCCGCAGCCGAAGGTCGGTGAGAAGTCCGGGCTAGCTCCTCCCCTCTGTCTGCGCCCGCGGATCGAGCAGCGCGGCGAGCTCGGCGGAGGGCAGGATCCGGCGCTCGACGCAGATTTCGCGCACCGTGCGCCCGGTCGCGACCGCCTCGTGCGCGATCGCGGCCGCCTGGTCGTAGCCGATCCGCGGCGCCAGCGCCGTCACCATGGCGAGCGAGCGCTCGACGAGCTCGGCACAGCGCTCGCGGTTGGCCGTGATGCCGGCGACGCAGCGCTCGGCCAACAGTCGCGCCGCGTTCGCCAGGAGCTCGATCGACTGCAGCAGGTCGTAGGCCACCAGCGGCATCATGGTGTTGAGCTCGAAGTTGCCGGCCATTCCGGCGAGGGTGATCGCCTGGTGGTTGCCGACCACCTGCGCCGCGACCATCAGGGTCATCTCGGGGATCACCGGATTGACCTTGCCCGGCATGATCGAGCTGCCGGGCTGCAGGCTGGGCAACGCGATCTCCCCCAGTCCGCAACGCGGGCCCGAGGCGAGCCAGCGCAGGTCGTTGGCGATCTTGGTGAGCGAGACGGCGAGCGTGTTGAGCGCTCCCGAGGTCTCCACCGCGGCATCGCGGGCCGCCAGCGCCTCGAAACGACTGAGTGCCGGGACGAACGGATGACCGCTGCGCGCCGCGAGACGGGCGATCACCCGGTCGGCGAAACCCGGCGGGGCGTTGAGGCCGGTGCCGACCGCCGTGCCGCCGAGCGCCAGCTCGGCGAGCCGGGGCTTCGCCGCGGCGAGGCGCGCGAGCCCGTTGCGCACCTGCCGGGCGTGCCCCGAGAGCTCCTGCCCGAGCCGCACCGGAACGGCGTCCTGCAGGTGGGTGCGCCCGATCTTCACCACGTCGTCGAGCTCCGCGGACTTCTCTTCCAGAATCCCGGCCAGGGTCGCCAGCGCGGGCTCGAGCGCCTCCGCGATCGCGCCGTAGGCCGCGACGTGCAAGGCGGTCGGGAAGACATCGTTCGACGACTGACCGGCGTTTACGTGATCGTTCGGATGGACCGGCCGCCGGCTCCCACGAGCGCCGCCCAAGAGTTCGCTCGCCCGGTTGGCGATCACCTCGTTGGCGTTCATGTGGGTCGACGTCCCCGACCCGGTCTGGAAGATGTCGAGCGGAAACTGGGCGTCGAGGTCGCCGGCGGCGACTTCGTCGGCCGCCTGCTCGATGGCGCGCGCGATTTCGCCCGGCAGGACCCCCAGCTCGGCGTTGATCGCCGCGCAATCTCCTTTGATCCGCCCGAGCGCCGCGATGAAGCGGCGCGGGAAGGTGAGCCCTGAGACCGGGAAGTTGCGCCGCGCCCGCTCGGTCTGCGCCCCCCAGTAGGCCGACTCCGGCACTTCGATATCGCCCAGGCTGTCCCGCTCGACGCGCATCGCGGACATGGCGTTCTCCCGCTGTCGCCGCGGCACCGGTGCCGCGGCGGCGAGCCTAGCGCAGGATCTCTTGCGGGCCGGGCGGGAGCCTGCAGCGGCGCGGGCTACTCCTGCGCCGCCGGCTCCTCGACCCCTTCGAAAACGCGCGCGAAAGCCTGACGCCGCAACGCGAACTCCGCCAGGCGGCTCTCGACCGCGCGATTGAACGAGCCCTCCGGGTAGCCGCCGTCCTCTCCGCGGACTCCCGCCGGCAGGCCGGTGAGCAGCTCGAGCGCCTCGTCGACCTCGGCCACCGGATAGAGATGGAAGCGGCCCGCCTCGATGGCGTCGAGCACCTCGCGCCGCAGGATCAGGTGCCGGACGTTGCTCGCCGGCAGGAGGACCCCCTGATCGCCGCTGAGGCCGCGCCGGCGGCAGAGCTCGAAGAAGCCCTCGATCTTCTCGTTGACCCCACCCACCGCCTGCACCGCGCCGTGCTGATCGACCGAGCCGGTGACCGCGAGCGTCTGGCGCAGCGGGACCTCCGAGATCGCGGAGAGCAGAGCGCAGAGCTCGGCGAGCGAGGCGCTGTCCCCCTCGATGCCGCCGTAGGACTGTTCGAACACCAGACTCGCCGAGAGCGAGAGCGGCGACTCGCGCGCGAACCGGTCGCCCAGGAAGGAACCGAGGATCAACACCCCTTTCGAGTGGATCGGCCCCGCGAGGTCGACTTCACGTTCGATGTCCAACACCCGCCCCTCGCCGATGCGCGCCCGGGCGGTTACCCGACTGGGGAATCCGAAGGCAAAGCCGCCGCGCTCGCCCACCGAGAGGGCGTTGACCTGGCCGACCACCGCGCCGCTCGTCGCCGTGAGCAGCGTCCCCTGGTCGTACTGTTCGAAGCGTCGCTGCCGCCAGAGGTCGGCGCGGCGGGTGTCGGCCTCGACCGCCGCCTCCACGTCCGCGGCGTTGACCACGTCCCTTCCGGCGTTGCCGCAGTGGTGATTCGCCTCGCGCAGCAGATCGAAGAGATGACGCGCTTCGAGCGAGAGCTTGCCGACATCGCCGGCGCGCCGGCTCGCGGCCTCGAAGAGCCGCGCCACGGCGCCGCGGTCGAAGGGGCGCAGCCCCTCCGCGCGAGCGAAGGTGGCGAGCAGGCGGGCGTAGTCCTGGTCGGTCGCCGGCGCGCGATCGACCACGTCGTCGAACTCGGCCGCCACCTTGAACATCTCCAGGAATTCGGGGTCGAGCGCGGTCAACAGATCGTAGAGGAAGGGCTCGCCGATCAACACGACCTTGAGCGCCAGCGGGATCGGCTGGGGCTCGAGCGTCACGGTGCTCACCAGTCCCAGCACCTGCGCCGGCGACTCGATCCGGATCTCCCCCTGCTGCAGCATGCGCTGCAGCGTCTCCCAGGCGAGCGGCTGGCGCAGCAGGTGGAGCGCGTCGACCAGCAGGTAGCCGCCGTTGGCGTGGTGCAGCGCGCCCGGCTTGATCAACGTGAAGTCGGTCGACAGCACCCCCATCTGCGCCACGTGCTCGACCCGGCCGACCAGGTTCTGCAGCGTCGGCTGCCGCTCGAGGACCACCGGTGCCCCCTGGCGCGTCGAACCGTCCACCAGCAGATTGACCCGATAGCGCCGCAGCGGCGCCGCTGCCACGCCGGCCGCGGTCGGCTCCTCGGCAGCGCGGGCTCCGTCGGCCGCCAGGAAGAGGCGGGCGTTGGCGACCACGTCCTGCTCCACCTCGTCGAGCCAGGCGACGATGTCCGGCAGGTCGGCGAAGGCGACCTGCAGCTCCTCGATCAGCCCCGAGGCGGCGCGCCGGGCGACCTCGACGTCCAGGGCCCGAACCCGCTCGCGCGCCTCCCGCCGCCAGCGCGGCGCCTGACGGAGCTTCTTCTCGAGCGCCTCCTGCAGGGCGACGACCTCGCGCTGCAGCCGTTCGCGCTCCTCCTGCGGCAGCTGCTCGAACTCCTGCGGCGAGAGCACCTCCCCGCCCCGGCTCGGCGCGAAGACCACGCCGACCGGGGTTCGCCCCATGAGGAGACCGGCCTGCGCGGCGCGCTCGCCGAGCTCGCGGAAGGCCGCCTCCTGGCGCTCCCCCAGCTCCCGGTCGATGGCCTTGCGCTGCGCCTGGTAGTCCTCCCCTTCGAAGGCCGAGGCGAACGCGGTGCGCAGGTCCTCGACCAGCTCCGCCATCTCGGCGCGCAACCTGGCGCCTCGACCGGGTGGCAGGGCCAGGGCCCGCGGACGGTTCTCGTCGCGGAAGTTGGCCACGTAGACCCAGTCGCTGGGCGCCGGCCGCTCCGCGGCCTTGCGCTCGAGGAAGCCGCGCAGGATGGCATGACGCCCGGTGCCGGGGGGCCCGAGGACGAAGAGGTTGTAGCCGGGGCGGTCGATCGCCAGGCTGAACTCGATGGCGCCGACTGCACGCGGTTGCCCGAGGATTCCGGGCAGCTCGACGAGCTCGGAGGTGGTGGTGAATCCGAGGTCGGGGGGCTCGACGGCCTGACGCAGCGCAGCGGCGGAAAGCTCGGTGACCATGCGCGCCTCCTGGCGCCCGCCCGCTTCAGAGCGCCTATCGCATGCAGTTTCAACGCCTTCGAGCGCTCGGTCACCATCTCTTGGGGTGGGATGGCCCCGATGGGTGGAGCGATGCTAAACTGTTTCAAATACTTGGAGGAGCAGACATGTCCATTCGTTCAGTGAGTCTCTGCGCGCTCGCACTCGCCATGGCCTTCGCCGGCGTCGGTCAGGCGCAGGTCCCATATCTGATTTGCGATGAGTCCATCTCGTTGCCGGGCTATCTCAACCAGGGGAGCCCCACTTACAATCGGGTCGAGTCGGGCTCGACCGAGGCGAGTTGCACCGTCTCGGACTACGCCACCGACGTCTACTACTCCGCCTTCGTCATCGACGCTCAGACCGCCGGCCATCTCGTCGCCAGCTTCTGCGAAGACATCTACAACTTCGACACCTTCCTCAGCGTCTATCAGGATCCGGCCGGCGGCGCCGGCGCCTTCGACCCGCTCGACCCCTGCACCAATCTCCTCGGTGCGAACGACGACGCCTGCGGTCTCCTCTCACGCGTCGGCGCCAACCTCGCGTCCGAGGGAGAGGTCACCGTAGTCGTCTCGAGCTTCGCCAACGGCCAGATGGGGAACTTCACGCTCGACCTGACCCTCCTCTGTCCGGCGCCGATGATCCCCACGCTCGGAAGTCTCGGCTTCGCAGCGTTCGGTCTCCTGCTCCTGGGCGCTGGCTGGCTGGTGCTGCGCCGACGCTCGGCCGCCTGACGCCGCCCGGGCGGCGCGCGCTACTCGCGCTCGAACCCCGCGTCGACCTCCAGCTCCTCGCCGCGCAACGCGCCGACCGCCAACTGGTCGGCGCGTTCGTTCTCCTCGTGCCCGTCGTGCCCGCGCACCCAGGAGAAACGCACCTGGTGCCGCTCGAGCAGCCGGAGCAGCCGTTCCCAGAGATCGACGTTGGCCGCCGGCGACTTGTCGGCCTTGCGCCACCCGTTGCGCCGCCAGCTCGCGAGCCAGCCCTTCTGGATCGCGTTGACCACGTACTGCGAATCGCTCACCACCTCGACCCTGGACGGCCGCTTGAGCGCCTCGAGCCCGGCGATCACCGCCAGGATCTCCATGCGGTTGTTGGTCGTGCGGCGGAAGCCGCGCGCCAGCTCGAGGCGGCGCTCGCCGGCGACCATGACGACGCCGTAGCCGCCCGGACCGGGATTGCCGCTGCAGGCCCCGTCGCTGTAGATGGTGATCGACTTCAAACCGGACGCGCCGCTCCGACGCGAGCTCCGAGCTCCTGCAGCGAACGGACGGTGAGCGTGCCGGAGGCGAGGGCGGCGATCCCTTCGGTCGCCGCCAGCGCCCCCGCGAGCGTGGTGATGCAGGGCACCTGGTAGCGCACCGCAGCCCGCCGTATGTGCCCGTCGTCGATCACCGGCGTGCGACCGATCGGCGTGTTGACCACCAGCTGGATCTCGCGGTTGATCATCGCGTCGACCACGTGCGGCCGCCCTTCGTGGACCTTGTTGATCCGGGTCACCGGACAACCTGCTGTCTGGAGGAAGCGCGCCGTGCCGTCGGTCGCCAGGATCTCGAAGCCGAGCTCGAGCAGCCGGCGGGCGATCCCCACCAGCGCCGGCTTCTCCCGGTCGTGCACCGAGAGGAACGCCTTGCCGGCGAGCGGCAGCTGATGGCCCGCCGCGATCCACGCCTTGGCGAACGACCATCCGAAGTCGATGTCGACCCCCATCACCTCGCCAGTCGATTTCATCTCCGGCCCGAGCACCGGATCGACGCCAGGAAAGCGCTTGAACGGAAAGACCGGCGCCTTGACGAAGAGCGCCGGTGCGACCGGCTCCTCGACGAACCCGATCCCGGCCAGCGTCTCGCCGGCCATCACGCGGCAGGCGATGTCGACCAGCGGTGCGCCCACCGCCTTGGCGATGAACGGCACGGTGCGCGAAGCGCGCGGATTGACCTCGAGCACGAAGAGCTCGCCGCGATGCCGGGCGAACTGGACGTTCATCAGGCCGCGCACGTCGAGCCGCAGAGCGAGTCGGCGGCCGATCTGCCGCATCTCGTCGACCTCGGCGGTCGAAGCGTGGTGCGGCGGCAACACCGCGGCCGAGTCTCCGGAGTGCACGCCGGCCTCCTCGATGTGCTCGAGGATGCCGCAGACCACCGCCTGTTCTCCGTCGGCCACCAGGTCGAGATCGAACTCCGTGGCGTCGTCGAGGAAGCGGTCGAGCAGCACAGGGTGCCCGCCCGAGACCTCGGTGGCCTGGACCATGAAGTGCTCGAGCATCGCCTGGTCGTGACAGATCGCCATCGCCCGCCCGCCCAGCACGTAACTCGGGCGGACCAGCACCGGATAGCCCAGTCCTTGCGCCACCGCGATCGCCTCGGCCAGGGTGTGCGCAGTGCCGTTCTCGGGCTGCCGGATCCCCTCGCTGGCGAGCAGCGCTCCGAACAGCTTGCGATCCTCGGCGAGATCGATCGCCTGCGGCGAGGTCCCCCAGACCGGCACGCCCGCGGCGGCGAGCCCCTTGGCGAGCTTCAGCGGCGTCTGCCCGCCGAGCTGCAGGATCACCCCCTCGGGGCGCTCGACGGCGACCACCGCCAGCACGTGCTCGAGAGTGAGCGGCTCGAAGTAGAGGCGGTCCGACGTGTCGTAGTCGGTCGAGACGGTCTCCGGATTGCAGTTGACCATGATCGTCTCGAAGCCGAGCCGGCGCAGGCTGAACGCGGCGTGGACGCAGCAGTAGTCGAACTCGATGCCCTGGCCGATCCGGTTCGGCCCCGAGCCCAGGATCATCACCTTGCGGCGCGCGGTGGGCTCGGCTTCGTCCTCGCTGCCGAAGGTCGAGTAGAGATACGGCGTCTCGGCCGGAAACTCCGCGGCGCAGGTGTCGACCCGCTTGTAGATCCGGCGGATACCCTCCCGGGTCAGGCGCTCGGCAATCGCGCCCTCCGGCGCCTGCAGCAGCTCGGCGAGCCGCGGATCGGTCAAGCCGCTCTCCTTGGCGCGCCGCAGCAGCGCGGCAGGCGCCGAGCTCGCGGTCCAGCAGGCGAGCTCGTCCTCGAGCGCCACGATCTCGCCGAGCTCGCGCAGGAACCAGGGGTCGATGTGCGTCGCCCGCGCCAGCTCGTCCACCGTCCAGCCCTGGCGCAGCGCGGCGAAGACCGCGAACAGCCGCTCCCAGGTCGGGGCGGCGAGCCGCTGCTTGAGCAGCACCGGATCGGCGAGTCGCTCCTCCCGCCGCCAGGGGCTGCCGTCGAGCTCGAGCGAGGCGATGCCCTTGAGCAGCGCCTCGCGGAACGTCGCGCCGATCGCCATCACCTCGCCCACCGAGCGCATCGCAGTGCCCAGGGTGGTCGAGGCGCCGGGGAACTTCTCGAAAGCCCAGCGCGGGATCTTCACCACCGTGTAGTCGAGCGTCGGCTCGAAGGCGGCGTAGGTCTTGCCGGTGATGTCGTTGGCGATCTCGTCCAGGGTGTAGCCGACGGCGAGCTGCGCCGCGATCTTGGCGATCGGGAAGCCGGTCGCCTTGGAGGCCAGCGCGGAGCTGCGCGAGACGCGCGGATTCATCTCGATCACGATCCGCTCGCCGGTGCGCGGATTGACCGCGAACTGGATGTTCGAGCCGCCGGTCGCGACGCCGACTCGGCGGATGACCTTGAAGGCGTCGTCGCGCATCTCCTGGTACTCGCGGTCGGAGAGCGTCTGCTGCGGCGCCACGGTGATCGAGTCGCCGGTGTGAACGCCCATCGGGTCGAAATTCTCGACCGAGCAGACGACGATGGCGTTGTCCATCCGGTCGCGGATGACCTCGAGCTCGAATTCCTTCCAGCCGAGCACCGACTCCTCGATCAACACCTTGTGCGCCGGGCTCGCCTCGAGCGCGGCGGCCACGATCTCGTCGAGCTCGTCGCGGTTGTAAGCCGTGCCGCCCCCCTCGCCGCCGAGCGTGAAGCTCGGCCGGAGGATGACCGGGAAACCGATCTGACTCGCGATCCGGCGCGCCTCCTCGAGCGAGCCGGCGTAGCCGGAGCGGCAGACCCGGAGGCCGATCTCCTCCATCGCCTGCTTGAAGAGCTCGCGGTCCTCGCCGACCTGAAGCGCAGCGATGCCGGCGCCGAGCAGCTCGACGCCGAGCCGCTCGAGCGTCCCGCGCTCGTCGAGGGCGATCGCCAGGTTGATCCCGGTCTGGCCGCCGACCGTGGGCAGCAGGGCGTCCGGGCGCTCCTTCTCGAGGATCTTCTCGACCGTTTCGGGGGTGAGCGGCTCGATGTAGGTGGCGTCGGCGAACTCGGGGTCGGTCATGATGGTCGCCGGGTTCGAGTTCACCAGGACGACGCGGTACCCCTCGCGACGCAGGACCCGACACGCCTGCGTGCCCGAGTAATCGAACTCGCAGGCCTGTCCGATCACGATCGGACCGGAGCCCAGGACGAGAATCGACCGGATGTCGGTCCGCTTCGGCATGTCGAGGAGGGATCCTATCAACCGCGCCGGCTCCCGCCTCGCACCCACCCGCTCCGCTCGTGGGTCGACGCCTGGGCTGTCCCTGCGGCTCCGGCGCTAGACCCGGCCGCCTCCTTCGGCCAGGAAGGAGGCGATCCTCCCGGCGGCAACCGTGGCGCCTCGGGAGGGCACGGCCGGCGGGCGGGGCACCGTGAGGAGCCCTTTCAATCGCTCGGTCCACTGGCCGGTCTGCAGCTCCGCCCAGCCGATCGCCAGAGACGGCAACCGGTCGCGAACGTAGGCTTCGAGCGTCTCCGACTCCCGAAATCCCGGGCGTGGCACGTAGAGCAGCCGGGCGCCCGCGGCCAGCGACTCGGCGACGGTCGAGTAGCCGAGCTTGCCCGCCACGACGTCGGCCGCGGCCACGAGGTCGGGATGGTGGACCGGCGAGTGATGCGGCAGTAGGCGGAGGTTGCGCTCCCAGCGCTCTTCCTCGGCCGCCCCGGGCAGGACGAAGACGCAATCCTCCCGGTCGGCGAGGAGCGTCAGCCGGTCGAGACGGTGTGCAATGCCCCCCAGCGACACCAGGATCATGGCGCGGCCCTCGTCGACGCCCAGCCGGCGGCGGACCGATGCCGGGGAGGAGAGCGGCCGGCGCGCCACCGGAGGGATCGGAGTCGCCTCCGCGGTGGGCCGGCAGACCGGCTCGAGCTGGAGATGGAGATCGGCAAGCGCGAAACACGACCGCAGCCGCTCGATCCAGGGCGCGAATCCGGGCTCGGCCGCGACCAGGGGCTCGTAGATCCAGTCCCAGGTGAAATTCTCGACCAGGATCGACGGCAACCCGGCCACGCGGGCGACGGCCAACCCCAGGGGCGCGATGTCGCAGAGCACGACGTGGCAGCCGTCGGCCACCAGCTCCGAGGCCACTTCCTCCAACCGGTCCTTTCCTCCCTCGAGTCGCCACCCCCGGTCGAGCGCAGCGAGTGATGCAGGCAGATCCTCTTCGACCGGGCTCTTCTGCACCAGCCCAACGTCGCAGACGAGCTCGCGAAAGCGCCAGGGCACCGTCAGCGATTCGGCGAAAAACCAGGGCGGAACCGAGGTCCAGAGGTCGACCTCGAGCTCCGGCAGCCGCTCGCCCAGCGCTTCGAGGACCGCCACGGTGCGGGCGGCGTGGCCGAAGCCGTGCGGACTGACGAAAGCGGCGAGCCGGAGCATTAATTTCCAGTCTAGCTGCCCTATCGGGCGGTTCGCTCGCCACCGGCATCTGCGGTATCCTCTGCGGGCGCCGTCGCACGGAGTCGATGGCCGCGTCCGGAACCCCCTCTCTCGACCCTTTTCGGAGCCCGTCATGTCCGAACACCAGACCGCCCCCGTCGCCACCGAAACCCTCGAAGCCCCCGTCGTCGAGACCGCCGTTGCGGTCGAGGGGGGTGCCGAGGCGCCGCCGGACACCGCCGCTCAGGCCGCGGAAGCCCGGGTCGTCTCGACGGAGCCAGCGGCCGCGCCGGCGGCCGCAGAGCCGCCAGCCGCCGCAGCGGCCGGCCGGGGCGGTGAGAAGAGCGCCAAGGGCGAGCGTGGAGAGAAAGGGGCGAAGAAGGCGAAGCGCCATCGCGCCCCCCGCCGCACCGAGGAAGAGTTCGTCGTCCCCTCCCCCGAGGAGCTCGAAGGCATTCCGAGCGACATCGTGCGCGAGGCGGTGCGCAACCAGACGGTGGTCGAGGGCAAGGTGATCGGCTGGAACCAGGGCGGATTCCACGTCGTGGTCGACGGCATCACCGGCTTCTGCCCGCGCTCCTCGATGGAGCTCCACGGACCGAAGGAGCCGGCGCACTACCTCGATCAGAGCTACCTCTTCCGCGTTCTCCGCGTGGAGGAAAAGGGGCACCGTCTGGTCGTGTCGCACGCCGCCGTGCTGCGCGAGGAGAAGGCGCACAAGGCGGCCGAGCTGCGCGCCGCGCTCCGGGTCGGAGCGACGGTCGGCGGCCGGGTCATCTCGCTGGCCGACTTCGGCGCGTTCGTCGATCTCGGCGGCATCGAAGGGCTGATCCACGTCTCCGAGATTCGCCGCACCCGGGTCGCCCACCCCAGCGAAGTGCTCAAGGTCGGCGACGAGATCCAGGCCCAGATCGTCAAGCTGCCCAAGGGGAGCGACCGCGTCTCGCTCTCGCTCAAGGCGCTCGAGCCCGATCCCTGGAGCGGCACGGCGGAGCGCTATCCGAACGGCGGCAAGTTCTCCGGCAAGATCCTGCGCAAGACGGAATTCGGCTGGTTCGTCGAGCTCGAGCCGGGCGTCGAGGGCCTGCTCCATCCGTCGCAGCTTCCGCCGGGGCTCAAGGCCGACGATCCGAAGCTCGCCCCCGGTGAAACGATCGAAGGCTGGGTGCGCGAGCTCGACGTGGCGCGCCACCGCATCTCGCTTTCGCTGCGCGAGACGCCGGCCGGGAACCCCTGGGAGGGGGTCGAGAGCAAGTACAGCGAGGGCACCCGGGTCGTCGGCACGGTCGAGAAGGTCGAGAAGTTCGGCGCCTTCATCGTCCTCGAGCCCGGTCTCACCGGACTGCTTCCCGCCTCGGAGATGGGGCTGCCGCGCGGCGCCAACGTCGGCAAGGCCTATTCGATCGGCAAGAAGGTCACTCTGCAGGTGGCCCATCTCGACGTGCGGCGCAAGCGGATCTCGCTCACCGTCGAGGGCAAGACCCTCGAGGGATCGAAGTCCGACTACCAGGCGTACATGAAGCAGGCCCGCAAGACCGACAGCCTGGGCTCGATGGCGGCCGCGCTGCAGCGCCTGCGCGAGTCGCGCTAGACGATTCCCGCGAGACGGCGCCGGGGCTGGCTCCAGCGCTCCCGGCGGGTGCGCTCGCGGGTCCCTTCGTTCACGCGACGGAGGCGCCCGGCCATGAAGCGGCTGCTGATCTGCCTCGACGGCACCTGGAACAACCCGGAGATGGAGCGTCCCGCCGCCGGGCCTACGCGCTACAAACCGACCAACGTCCTCAAGATCTTCCGCGCCGTGCGCCCGAGCGGCCGCGACGGCACCGCCCAGATCGCGTTCTATCTGGAGGGGGTCGGCGCCTTCGTCGGCGAACCGACCCGTTTCGCCCGTCTGCAGAAGCTCGCCGACCGCATCCTCGGCGGCGCCTTCGGGGGAGGCTTCGAGGGGCGCGTCAAGGCGGCCTACCGCTTCCTGGTCGCCAATCACGAACCCGGCGACGCGATCTATCTCTTCGGCTTCAGCCGGGGCGCAGCGCAGGCGCACAGCCTGGCGCGCTTCGTCGACTGGGTGGGCGGCCTGCTCGCCAAGCCGGACGAGTATTACATTCCCGAGCTCTTCGCCGCTTTCCGGCGCAGTCGAGCGCGCCCGGAGGCCGCAGCTCAGGCGATCGCGGCAATCCGCGCCCGCCGGCCGGAGGATCCCGGCGCGCTGTCCGATCCGCGCCCGGTCGAGATCGAGTTCCTCGGCCTGTTCGACACCGTTCTCGCCCTCGGCTCCCGCCGGCGCGCCGACCGCGGGGAGCAGGGGGTCCCGACGGTGGAATGGCGGAACTCCTTCCACGTCGGCTCGACGCCTCCGCCGATCGTCCGGGCGGCGCGCCAGGCGCTGGCCATCGACGAGAAGCGCTGGGACTTCCGACCCCAGATCTGGGAGCGCGCCGCCTCCCAGCAGCAGTCGGTCGAGCAGCGCTGGTTCCCGGGCGTCCATTCCAACATCGGCGGGGGCTACGAGCTGGATGGCCTGGCCAACTTCGCGCTCTACTGGATGCTCTCCGAGGCCAAGGAGCACGGCCTCGAGCTCGACGGCGACTACCTGGCGCATTTCCGACCCAACCCGAGAGGGGTCCGCCCGGAGTCGCTCGGCCGGACGATGCGCCTTTTCGAGCTCCTGCGCGGCCGGCGGGGACAGGGGCGGCGGCGACTCACTGCGCGCGGCGGAGAGACCCTGTCGATCGACCCCTCGGCCGTTCGATTGATGCTCGAGGATTCGACCTACCGGCCGGCGAACCTCCTCGACGCGCTCGCCGAGCGACCGGACTTTCTCGCGGTCCTCTCCGGCCCGGAGCGCGCCGCGCTCGCCCGACGGCTCGGCGAGCGCCCGGCACGGCCGGACCGCTGATCCGCCGTCGAGCGCGCGCCGGCGGAAGATCCCGCGGGTCGAGTGCTACCATCCTCGGCGCCATGGCGACGGAGTCGCGATCGGTTTCCGGCGGCGCCGACTCGCGCCTCAAGCGCCGTCTTCTCCAGGGGGCGGTGGACGACAACCTGCGCGCCATCCGCAACCAGCCGCGCGGCCGGCTCTACCGCCGCCCACCGCTCCGGCGATGGCTGCCGCTCGGCCTCGCCCTGATCGCCGTCGCGCTCGCCGCCTGGGCGATCGCTCCTCGACTGTCCGGGCCCTCCGCCGGGGCGCTGCCCGGGAACACCGAGGGCGAGCTCCGGCCCGGACCCGAGTCGTCCTCCCAAGACGCCTTGACCGCCGACGCTCGGGTACCGACCCGGTTCCCCTCCGCCGCGCTCTCGTTGCCGGTGCGCCGGATCATCCTCGACCCGGGTCACGGCGGCGGCGACGAAGGGACCAAGACCCCGAACGGCCTCACCGAGAAGGACCTCACCCTCGACATCGCGCAGCGGGTCGCCCTGCGCCTGATCGACCTCGGCTTCGAGGTCGCGCTCACCCGCGAAGAGGACGCCAAGCTCTTTCTGCGCGACCGGGTGCGCTTCGCCAACGCGCGCAAGGCCGATCTCTTCCTCTCGATCCACGTCAACTGGCTGCAGGACGGCCGCGCCAACCGGGGCATCGAGACCTACTATCTCGGCCCCTCCGACGACCCCTTCATCAGCGCCCTGGCGAGCGCCGAGAACCGCGAATCCGGCTACTCGATGGCCGACGCGCGGGCGCTGCTCGACTCGATCTACAGCGACGTCCGGCAGCAGGAGTCGCGCCGGCTGGCCCTGGCGGTCCACCGCCACCTGATCGCGAGCGCCCGCCAGCTCTCGCGCGAGGTGCGCGACCGGGGCGTCCGGTCGGCGCCCTTCCTCGTGCTGGTCGAGACCGGAATGCCCGCTGTCCTGGCGGAGGTCGCGTCGCTCGCCTCGCCCGAGGAGGCGCGCCTGCTGGCCAGCGCCGACCACCGCGAGCGGATCGCGCGAGCGCTGGCGGAGGGAATTCGGGCATACTCTGCAGATACGACGGAGATCTCGGAGAGAAAGGAAGCTCGATGAGCGCGAAAGAGAGGACCTTGTCGGTGGGCATCGATCTCGGCACGTCGCAGAGCGCGATCGCCACCTCGAACGACGCCCGCCACGTCGTCGACAGCTACGTCGGCTGGCCGGTCGACATGGTCGCCCGCAAGGTGGTGAAGAAAGCGGTGCTGATCGGCAGCGAGGCGCTCGACAATCGCTCGGTCCTCGACCTGCATCGCCCGCTCGAGCAGGGGCTCATCAAGGAGGGGAGTGAGAAGGACATCGCCGCCGTCAAGGAGATCCTCGGCCACCTCATCGGCCTGGCGACCGAGGGGAGCAAGGAGAGCCGCGTGCGGGCAGTGGTCGGCGTTCCCGCCGAGACCCAGCGGGTGAACAAGCAGCAGCTCCGCCAGGTGATGAAGGGGATGGTGGACGCGCTGATCATCGTATCCGAGCCGTTCGCGGTGGCCTACGGCCTGGATGCGCTGCTGCACACCATGATCATCGACGTCGGCGCCGGAACCACCGACTTCTGCGTGATGAAGGGGCACTACCCGACCGAGGAGGATCAGCGGACCTTCACCAAGGCCGGCGACTCGGTCGACGACCTGCTGGCCAAGCTGATCGCCGAGCGGCACCCCGAGATCCAGTTCTCCGCCTACATGGTGCGCGGCTGGAAGGAGCAGCACGGCTACGTCGGCGAACCCAAGGAGAAAGTGCTGGTGAGCGCGCCGTCGCACGGCAAGACGCAGAAGGTGGACATCACCGAGGAGCTGCGCATCGCCTGCGAGAGCCTGGTCGCCCCTTTCACCGAAACGATGCTCGACCTGCTCGCGGCGGTGGAGCCGGAGTTCCAAGAGCGCGTCCGGCACAACGTCATCCTCTCGGGACGCGGCTCGCGCATCCGCGGCCTCGACGTCGAGCTCGCCAAGGCGCTCGCCGAGTTGGGGGGCGGGCGGGTCACTCTGGTCGAGGATCCGGTCTATGCGGGCGCCAACGGCGGCCTGGCGATCGCCCTCGACGCCGACGAGGCCGACTGGGAAAAGCTTTCGGCGTAGACTAACCGGCGATGATGGAGTCGGTCTTCTCCGGCGAGTTCCAGCGCTCGACCCGCATGCCGCTCGACGCGGTGGTGCGCCTGCATTTCGAGGGCACCGTCGCCTACCAGAACGGCTTCGCCGCCAACGTCTCGGCGACCGGGATGTTCGTCAAGCACCCCGCTCCCCCACCGGTCGGCACGCGACTGGTCTTCGAGTTCAACATCGGCGCGCAGCGCAAGCCGGTGCAGGGCGCCGGCGAGGTCGTCTGGGTGCGCGACCGCTATCTCGGCCCCGGCCAGCCGGCCGGCATCGGCATTCGTTTCGCGCAGATCGACGCGCAGAGCCGGGACCACATCGCAGAAGCGCTGTTCGAGTACCTCGAGCAGTCGCTCTCGGAGGAGATGCTCTCCGACGCGGATCGCGTGGCCGACGACCTGGGCGTGCCGGCGAGCGTCGTCGCAGAGGCGACGGCGAGCCTCGGACGGGGATCGGACTTCGGCGCCAACGAGCTCGACGCCCCGGAGCCCCTCGATCTGGCGGACATCCCTCCGCTGCCGGCCCCGGAGATTCCGCGGACGCCACCCCCGGAGTCGCCCGTCGAGGAGGAGAAGCACCCCTTCGAGGTCTTCTCGACGCTGGAGCAGGCCGACCCGGAGACCCAGGCGATCGTTCGCGAGGCGATGCGCGACGAGCCGGTGGAGGTCGCCGGCGCGGCCGCAGTCCGCCGCGGCGGCACCTCCCCTTGGGTCTGGGCGCTCCTCGTCGTGGCGCTCGCCGGCGCGGGCTACTACGCCTGGCAACGTTGGGGCACGGCGCCGTCCACCGCAGCTCCGGCGGTAGTCGCCGAGCCGCCCAAGGCTCCAGTCCTGGAGCCCCTGCCGGCCGTGGCCGCCGATCGATCCCTCGCCGAGGCGGTCGGGGTCGACACCACTCGCCCCTCCCCCGCGAGCGCCCCCACCGCGCTCGCCACCGAGCCGCCGCCAGCCGACGAGCCCGCCGTCGACACGCCGGTCGAAGCGCCGGTCGAGACGCCGCCCAGCGCCGTACCTCCGGCGCCGCCGGTCGCCGACCTGGCGGCAGCCAAGGCGTTGCTGCGGATCGAGGCGCGCGACGAAGGCAACCTGACCCTGGTCACGCTGACCGGGAACGGCGCCTTCCTGCCCGGCGCCTTCAGCTATTCCGAGATCGGCGGCGACAATCCGCGGGTCCTGATCAAGCTGAAGGGAATGACGGCGCCGTATCGCGGCGCGGTCCAGCCCGGCACCGCGACATTGCGCGGCGTGCGCACCGGCTTCCACGTCACCAACGCCGGCAACGAAGTGCACGTCGTGCTCGATCTCGTCCCGGACCAGCGCGCCAAGGTCTCCGAGCTCACTCCCGAGGGCGACCGCCTGGTGGCCGTGCTGATGCGCTAGGGTACCTGGCGGCCGGCAGCGGCCCGCGCGCCGATCCAGGGCAGCGAGCCACGGCGCAGCCAGAGCACGCCGGCGCTGCCCAGGAAGACCAGGCAGGCCAAGCCGAAGAGCAACCCGCCGTCCCCCTGCACGACGATGCCGAGCCGGGTGAGATGCGCCACCAGCGCGCCCGAGATCACGCCGAGCGCCAGCAGGGCGCCGAGCGCTGCGGTCGCGGGGATCAGCAGGAGCAGGGTCGCCACCGCCTCGGCGATTCCGGAGGCGATCCGCCCCCAAGGCTCCATCCCCAGCAACGAGAAGATGTAGACCGACTCCGGCGCGGCGGTGAACTTGAAGTACAGGGTCTGCGCCAGGATCAGAGCGACCCCACCCTGACAGATCCGGCTCCACCGGCGGCCGACGATTCCGAGCTGCGTCATGATGCATCTCCTCCTCGACCCCCTGAGATGCGGGCCGGCCGCGTCCCGTTTCGCCGCGTTCGGCCGTCAGTGGCGCGCCGCAAGGATGGCCTGCACCAGCTCCTGCGGGAGCTCGGGCGGTGTCCCGCCCGGGTCGGCACCGAGCGCGCCGCGCCCGAGCCGGATCGTCGCGCGATAGGTCGCGAGATAGGCCCGACAGGAAGGGCAGCCCGCCAGGTGGCGCTCGAATTCGGCTGCCCGCTCGGCGGGCAGCTCCTCCGCCACGTAGGAGTCGAGAAACTCGATGAGCTCCCGGCAGGTGAGACGCTCCCGGCCGCGCGAGCTCGGGCTCATGGCATGGCCTCCCGCAAGTGCGGATCGAGCAGCTGGCGCAGCGCTTGGCGCGCCCGGTGGAGGCGGATCTTGACCGCGTTGGGGGTGATGCCGAGCAGCTCCGCGACCTCGGCGGCGGCGAGCTCCTCGAGGTCGCGCAGCAGCAGGACGGTGCGATAGGTCTCGGGCAGCCGGTCGATCGCCTCGCGCACCAGGGCGCGCACCTCGGCGCGCGCCAGCAACTGGTCCGCCCCCTCCGCCCAGGCGACGAAAGCGCCCGCCGCATGGCCGTCGGCGAGGAAGACCGGCAGCAACGGCTCGATCGACTCCTCGGGGCGCGCGCGCCCGCGGCGCAGCTTCATCAGCGCGGCATTGACCACGATGCGGTGCAACCAGGTCCCCAGCCGGCTCTGTCCGGCGAAGCGTGGCAGGCCGCGAAAGGCGAGCAGGAAGGCCTCCTGCAAGGCGTCTCGGGCGGCCTCTTCGTCGCGCAGGATGCGGCGCGCGACGGCGAGCATGCGTCCGCCGTAGGCCGCCACCAGCCGCTCGTACGCCCGCTCGTCACCGGCGCGCAATCCGGCGACGAGCGTCGCTTCGTCCTCGTCGCGCGCGTCGTTGGCCTGCCGCTGGGTCTGCGCATCGTCCACGGTGCGTTCCTCGCTGCCCACTCGCCGGCACCGAGGCCCGTCGCGAGGAGTGCTACCTTAACGCCTTCACGGTGCGCACCGACCGGACCCATCGCCATCCTCCTTCGCCGGGACCCCGCCGGAACCGACCCCGGGCGCCGCGCCAGGAGAACGCCTCGGGGACCCGCTGGATCTCAGATGCCCGCGCCTGCGGCGCGGTTTCCGGTCGTCCCGCCGCAGCGGGCGATCCGAGCGATCAAGCGGCGCGCGCCGGGAGCGCGACGCCTTCGATCTCGAGCAGGAGCTCGGCGCGGCAGATGTCCGCCTCGAGATAGAGCACCTGGACCCCAGGGTCGAGGTGGGCGGCGAGCATCTCGCGGATCGTCGGCAGGTTCTCGGCATGCCGCACATAGACGCGGACGAAGCCGAAGCCGGAGCGCGCCTCGACCGGGCGCGCGAGGTGCGGCGCCGCCTCGGCGAAGACCGAATCGATGTTGGTGAGCGTCTCGCCGATCTGGCAGCGGACACAGCCACGGTGCCGGCTCTCGCAGCCGACGATGCTCGCGGTCCCGGAGAGGAAGACGAGGTCCCCCAACTCGCGCGGTGCGACCGTCGCGCGGCTGAACGAGGGCGCCTTGGGCCCGAAGGCCGGAGGATAGCGGTAGGCCCGCTCCTGGCGAGGATTCTCGAGGTGGGTTCCCGCGAGGCGTGACGCGGCGAACCAGACGAGCAGCTGGTCGCCGCTGGTGCCGACCGCGGTCGAGGCCGCGTAGCGCGCCTCGGCGCCGGCGGCTCCGAAGCGTTCCTCGAAGGCGCGTGCCCGGCCGAGGTTGAACAGGCGATAGCGCTCGACCCCGCCCTCCTCGGCGTTGATCTCGGGGAGCAGGTTCCAGACCCGCAGCAGGTTCGGATAGCCGCGCGCCTCGAGCAGCTCGAGCAGAGACCGGAACGTGGCCTCGCTCTCCGCGACCAACTCGCCGCCCAGACGGCGGCAAACCGCTCCGAACAGCACCTGGCCGTCCTCGCTCCAGACCAGGTCGCCGCAACGGTGTCGCGTCACGGGGCGGTCCGACAGCCAGACCTCGATCCGGGGAGGACCGGCGAGCACTCGATTGGGCGGCGCGATCAGCGGCAGCTCCGCGGGCGCGGCGGCAAAGCCCGCCCCGTGGGCAACCACCAGGAGGGCACGATCGACGAGAACGGGCCAAGCGGCGACGACCTCGTCGGGCGGAGCAACGCGCAGGGAGAGCAGCGGACCGAGCGGAGTGTTCTGCGGCATCGCGGGCATCCTTCGCCCGGCGGGAAGTCTATCTCAGCGCCCGCCGCGTCCCGTCTCGCCGAGGCCCGGCGAGCCTGCGCCGCCGTGCTCCGGGCTAGCCCAACAGGATCACCGGCAGGTCGGGGCGCAGGGCCGCCAGGCCGGCCGCGAGTGCCCGGCCGTCGTACTCCGGCATCTCCGCCGCGGCGATCAGGAAGTCGATCTCCCCCAGCCGCTCCACGAAGCCGCGCCAGGCGGCGAAGCCGCTCGCTACCTCCACCACCTCGAGCTGCTGCGCGCGCAGGGTCCTGGCCCAGCCCGCCCGGCGGGTCGCGTCACTGTCGGCCAGCAGCACGGTGCGGATCGGAGGGTGGCCAGGATCGCTCATGGCCAGTTGAGACAGCCTCCGGCAGGCTGCGGAACAGTTCTCGGGAAGGGCTCAGGGCGCCCAGCCGCCCGAGAGGTCGCCGCTCTCGAAGCCGTCGTAGAACAGCAGGTCGCCGTCCAACAGCTGGCAGTGGTCGGCCACCGATCCATCCACGTCGATCAGACGGAGATCCAGCCGGTTCCCCTCCAGGTCGATGGCGAGCGAGCCGAGCTGCTCCAAGCCGACCGCGATCGCCGGATGCGGCTCGATCGTCCCGTCGACGCGCGCACCGTTGCCGGCGACCACGTAGAGCGTTCCGCCGTGCGCTCCCAGTCGCTTGAGGTAGGGGCCGTCCCCCGCCGGATCGCCGTCCCCGTCGTCGAGTCGCATCTCGGGCAGGAACGTCGCGGAGGAGCCGTAGTGCCCGTCGAGCAGGTAGGAACGCTCGTAGCCGTGACTGTGGCCGGCGAGCACGAGATCGACTCCGGCCGACTCGAGCCGGGGCAGTACCTGCTCGCGCACCGCTTGCATGCGCCCACCGGAATCCTCGGGGTCGTCGCTGTCGTGCGAGCCCTTGGTGTAGGGGGGATGATGGAAGAGCACGATCGTCCAGGGAAGCGCGTTGCGCGCCAGGTCCTCGTCCAGCCAGGCGAGCATCGCGCTGCCCGGACCCAGGTCGCTCTCCGCCGTGTCCAGCACCACGAGGTGGGCTGGCGGGTGGTCGAACGAGTAGTAGGCCTCGGTCTCGCTCGCCACCCCGCCCGCCTCGGCGAACCGCGGCAGGGAGAACAGGTCGAAGAAGGGGCCGCTCTGCGTCGCCGAGTCGGAGGAGATGGCGTCGTGGTTGCCGAGCGCCGGCCAGAGCGCGCTCGCCGCCAGCGTCGCCGGATAGACCGCGAAGAGTGCCTGTTGGTACTCCGCCTCGGTTCCCGAGGCGTAGGCGTTGTCGCCGAGCATCAGCCAGAGGTCCGGCGGAGCGCCGTCGGCGAAGGTCGCGTAGCCGTCGCGCACCGCCAAGGCGCCGGCGGCTCCCGTTCCCGAGTCGCCCAGCACCCAGAAGCGCGCCGGCCCGCGGGAGCCGGTACCCGGCGCGGTGCGCAGGCGGTGCGCGAGGTCCCCTCCGGCGAGCACCTGCGTCGTGCTCCCCACGGCGTAGTAGTAGGTCGTCGCCGGCGCGAGCCCGCTGAGCTCGACCCGGTGCTCGGTCGCGAGCAGGGGCGAGGAGAACTGCCGGTCGAGCGCGAAGGGCGAGAGGCCCCACGCCACCCAGGTGTCGGTCGCGACGTCGGTCGTCCAACGCAGAACGGCCCGGCTCGCGGAGCTGCGCTGCAGGTAGGGCCCGCGCACGAGATCGACCGCGAGCACGGGGCTCGCCGTGAGGCCGGCGAGGAGCAGCGCCAAGCCGGCGCCGCTGCGGCCCATCAGAACCCCAAGCGGCGCATCAGCGCTCGCGGCAGCCGGCGCACGACCACCATGACCAGCGCCCAGATCCCGGGGCTGTAGACCACGGGGCGGCGGCGATCGATGGCGCGGATCACGTCGGCCGCGACCTGGTCGGGCTCGCCGGCGAACGGGGGCTCTTGGAGGCCCGAGGTCATGCCGGTACGCACGAATCCCGGCTTGACCGTGACCACGGTGAGGCCGCGCGCATGGAAGCGATGGTCGAGACCCTCGAGGTAGTGGGTGAGGCCGGCCTTGGCGGCGCCGTAGAGGACGACCGGCTTCCGGCCGCGCTCCCCCGCGACCGAGGAGAAGACGCAGAGCGTCCCGCCTCCCGGCTGGGCGAGCAAGCGCTCGCGCGCCTCCTCGCAGAGCTCCACCGTGCCGGCGAAATCGGCCGCCAACAGCCGGCGGCGGAACACGCCGTCCGACTCCAGGCGTTCCTGCGTCGCGAAGAGCGCGGCGGTCACCACCAGCGCGTCGACTCGCCCCAGGCGCGACCAGGCGGCGTCGAGCGCCGTCGCGAAGCTCGTCGTCTGCTCGAGGTCGCAGACCGCCCAGCCGGTCGACCCCGCCGCGCGGCCGCTGCGGATCTCGAGATCCCGCGCCGCGCCCGCCAGATCCTCCGGCGAGCGGCCGAGCAGGAAGAGCTCGTCGCCGCGTGCCGCGAAGCGCCGCGCGAGCGCCCGGCCGATCCCCTTCGTCGCGCCGAGCAAGACGACCTTCACGCTGCTCCTCCCCGCCCGCCGGCCGGGAAGAGACGCGTCGAGAGCGCGCTCGCGAGCGCGTGCTGCGGATCCCAGCGCTCCCGGACGGCGAGGAACGCAGCGAGGCGCGGCTCGAGCCGGGCGAAGTCGGCCGCGGTGGTGAGCGCGTCCTTGGCGAGATAGATGCGACCGCCCTCCTCGGCGACGCGGGCGTTCAGGCGGGCGACGATCGCCGCGGTCCGCTCGCGCATCGGCAGGTCGATCGCGACCGACACGCCGGGGCGGGGGAAGGAGAGCAGTCCTTCGCCTTCCGCCCCGCAGTCCTTGATCACCGAGAGAAAGGAGGTGCCCCCCAGGGCGACCAGAGTCTCGAGGAAGCGGCGGGTCGCTCCGGGCCGCTCCTGCTCCGGCAGCACGCACTGGTACTGCGTGAAGCCGCGCCGGCCGTACATCCGATTCCAGTCCTCGATGGTGTCGAGCGGGTAGAAGAAGCGATCGGGCGAGACGAGCGCGCGCCGCGGCCCCCGCGGCGCCGTGCCGAAGAGCACGGCGTTGAACAGCTTGACCCAGGGCGTGGCGAGCAGCCAACCGGGAAGATCGATCGGCAGGCGGCGGCGCGGCCGTTCGCGCGGCGGCGCTGCCGGCGCCTCGTTGGCCTCGGCCCAGCGCCCGCAGAAGAGGATGCCGCGGCCGAGGCGTCGACCCCGGCGGAGCGTGTCGACCCAGGCGACGGTGTAGGGCCATTCGTCGGCCGCCGCCCGCAGCCCCGCGAGCAGGGTGTCGAGATCGCCCAATCGCCGGCGCTCCTCGAGGATCCAGGGCGAGGGGATGCGCTGCAGGGTGAGCTCCACTTCGAGAATGTGGCCGGTCAGCCCCATGCCCCCGAGCGTGGCGCGGAAGAGCTCGGGATGGTGTTCGCGATCGCAGTCGACGACGCGTCCCTCGGCGGTGAGCAACCGGAGGCTCCGCACATGGCCTCCGAACGTCCCGTCGCGATGATGGCTCTTGCCGTGGACGTCCGCCGCCACCATGCCGCCGAGCGTGACGAAAGAGGTGCCCGGGCTCGCCGGCGGCCAAAAGCGACGCGGCAGCGCGAAGCCCACCAGCGCACGCAGCGCCAGGCCGGCTTCGGCACGCAGGACACCGGTCGCGGCGTCGAAGGCGAGGATCCGGTCGGCGAGTCGGGAGCCGGCGACCGCGTTGGCCCCCGGCGGCGGGAGCGACGCATCGCCGTAAGAGCGACCGAGTCCCCGGGTCAGCGGCAGGCCGCGGGCGATCGACGCCAGGTCCTCGGAACGGAGCTCCACTCCGGGCACCGGCAGACGCCCCCAACCGGCGAGCGTCGGGATCTTCGCGGACCGAGCCATCGCTGATCTGCGACTCTATCCGAGCCCGCCCGAGGGCTCCGGAGCAGCCCGCGACCGCCTG
>CAZPZW010000010.1:0-5311 GCA_964591165.1 uncultured Thermoanaerobaculia bacterium
GCCGGAGGTTCTCCTCGGCGACGCGCAGCGCGGTCGGCAGCGTGGCGTTCGACGACGCGGTCGAGAAGGCGGTGATCATCGCCTCTTCGATGCCGCGGAAGAACCGCCCGGGGCGCATCCCGCCGAGCCACCAGACAGCCAGCGGATAGATCACGAACTGATGGATGGAGAGCGCCAGCACGACCACACCGACGTAGCGCGCGAGCTGCACCAGGATGGCGACCCCGAGGTCGGCGGCGAGCGAGAAGAGCAGCGCCGCGACGCCGATCGGAGCGAAGCCGATGACGATGGCGATCAGCCGCATGCTGACGTCGTAGAGCCCTTCGATGGCCTCCTCCAGCCGGCGCGCCCGCTCGGTGCGCGTGAGCGTCAAGCCGATGCCGAAGAACAGCGAGAAGAACATGACGGCCAGCAGGTCGTTGCCCGCGGCGGCCTGGATCGGATTGGCCGGCACGATGTCGGTCAGCAGCTCCATGCCGCCCTTCGGAGCCTGCGTCTTCGCGAGGACCGTCGAGCGGTCGGCGGCGCCGGCGGTCATCGCCGCGCGCTCGCTCGCCGAGATGCCCTCGCCCGGCCGCAGGAGGTTCACCAGCACCAGGCCGATGACCACCGCGATCGCCGAGACCGCCACGGTGTAGGCCAGGGTCTTGACGCCGACCCGGCCGAGATGCCGCAGGTCCCCCAGCCCGGTGACCCCGAGCACCAGCGCCGAGAAGATCAGCGGTACGACCAGCATGAAGAGCAGGCGGAGGAAGACCTTGCCCACCGGCTGCGTGACGTGGGCGAGGACCCAGCCGAGCGCCGGATCGCCCGCGAAGAAGGCATGGGCGACGAGGCCGCCCACCACGCCGACCGAGAATCCGATCAGCATCCGGAGATGCAGCGGCAGCTTGCCGCGCTTGGGCGCCACGCTGTCGAGTCCCGGGCTCATCTCGGCGGCAGGATAGCGAAAAATCGCGCCCCGTCGGGGTCTCAGTCGACGCGCAGGCGGACGACGACCGGATCGTGATCGCTGGCGCGCAGGCTGGCGGTGCAGTCGGCGTTGGCGTGCACGATGTCGGCCTGGGCCTCGCGCGCCAGGATCGGGCTCACCACCACGTGGTCGAGGAGCTGCGACGTTCCTTCGTGGTTGAAGCTGTAGCGGTCGGCCTCCGGGACCCGTTCCACGAGGTTGACCAGCGGCGGCGCTGCCAGCGCTCGCACCGCCGGGCTGCCTTCCAGGTCGTTGAGGTCCCCGAGCACCACGACGCGCGCCAGCGGATCGGCCGCCAGCAGGCGGTCGACGAAGGCGCGAATCTCCCCGGCCTGCGCGAGCCGGCGCGCGCTGGTCGATTCGCGCGCCGGCTGGCGGGCGCCGAACGGCCGATCGTCGTCGTACTTCGAAGTCCAGTGATTGGCGATCACGAAGAGGTTGCGTCCGCCGACGCGGAACTCGGCGGCGAGCGACTTGCGCACGCCCTCGCCGGTCCTCAGGTCGAACGCTGGGGAGGTCGGAGCGACCCGCCCCGGCGAGAGCGAGAGAGCCAACGAGCGGCCACGCTGCAGGATCTCGACGCCGTCCGTGGCGCCGGCGCTGCCGCGCAGCACGGGCTCGACGCGCTCCGGGTCGTAGAGCAGCGCGACCCGGATGTTGCCCCCCGGTTGGCCACCGTCGCGGCGGTTCTCCGGATCGATCGCCAGCGACGCATAGCGCGGCCCGCCCGAGCGGACGACGGCCTCGGTCAAGCGAACCAGGGTCGCCTGGGCGGTCACCGTCCCGTCGTCCTTCGTCCCGCTGTCGTCCTGGATCTCCTCGAGCGCCACGATCGCCGGCGAGTTCATCGCGCGGGCGATCACGTCGCCGACCTCGTCGAAGCGCTCGGCGTCGCCGGCGGCCGAGAGGTTCTCGACGTTGTAGGTCGCCAGGGTGAGAAAGCGCCGGCTCGAGGCGAGCGCGGTCGCGTCGCGGCAGGACCGGCCGCGCGACTCGGTCGGGAGCGGGGCCAGCGTCTGCACCTTGTAGTTGGCGAAGCTGTAGTCGACGATCCCGGCGAAATCCTCGCGGATCCGGTCGCCGACCGAGAGTTCGGGCATGCGTCCGGTCAACCGGCGTCCGACGATCAATCGCTCCAGCGATGCGCCGGCGGGCGTTAGCCGGAGGCCGCCGACCGGGGTGCGCGGAGCCGCGGCGGCGCCGTCTGGAAAGAGGACGAGCTCGCCGAACTCCCGCGTCGGTCCGACGATCGTCCCGGCCGGCACCGTGACCCGCATGCCCTCGAGCGCCTCCCAGAAATCGATGGCGTCGGAGCCCGGCTCGAAGGTGGCGAGGCCGTCGTCGTCGACATGGCCCGGAATCCGGCGTTCGGAGAGCAGGCGCGGCGGCGCGGGGAGCGCGCCGGCGCCCGGCAGCGTCTCGCACGCCGAGAGTGCGAGCGTGGTCACTGGCAGGCCCTTCGCCGCGGCACGTTCTTCGACCCGCCCGCCGACTCTCACTCGCTCGCCCGGCCGCAGCGTGAAAGCGCCTTCCCAGGCGACGTAGAGCCCCTCGGAGGTGGCCGGGTCGCCATCCGGGAGCTCCGACTCGATCCAGAAGCCTTTGCTCCGCTCGCTGTCTTCGGTCGCCGTCACGACTCCTTCGACACCGGCCACCCACCGCCCGACCAGCGGCGAGCGGTGACCCGCGCCCTGGAGACCGGAGATCGCCAGCGGTTCGAAGCCGACGGCGAAAGCGAGCACGATGGTGCGCTGCGCCTCCGGGTCGAAATTGTCGTCACTCACCACGAAGAGGGTGCGACGCCCGTCGGGAAGCGTCGGGCCCAGGGCCATCCCCTCGAAGTTGTCGAGTGCCACGCCAATCTCGGCGAAGTCGAGCAGCAGGGTCTTGCTGACGGCCACCAGCCCGGGGCGCCCGGCCGCATCGTCGATCGCCGCGACCTCGCTCGCCCCGGCGAGCGCGACGTCGAAGAGCCGGACCTGCACCCCCACGCCACCGACGTACTGCCGCTCGAGCGCCAACAGGCGCTCGCCCGCGAGGGCCACGATCTCGACCAGGCCGTTGACCGCGACCGCGCTCGGCAGGGGAGGTGTCACCGAGAGACCCTCCACCTCGTAGAGCAACTCGCGTGGAGCCCCGCCCTGCGCCAGGTCCCAGACGAGCAAGCGGGCGCGGCTCGGCACGCCGGCCGCCGCGGCCGGAGCCTCCTGGGCGAGCCCGTTCTCCGTCCCCGCGACGAGATAGCGTCCGTCCGGGGTGACTGCCAGCGCCTCGAAGCCGAGATTGTCGCGCACGCCGACGGTGGCCCCCGCTCGGGGCAGGAAGCGCTCCGGCAGCGGGAGCTCGCGGCGCCAACGACCGTCCGGCGAGAACTCCGCGACCCAGGGCGGGGTGCCGACCTTCGCCTCCCCCTCGGAAGAGAGGTAGAGCCGGTCGCCGGCGAGCGCCATTCCCTCGAGGTCGATGCTGCGGCGAGGCAGGGGGCGGCCATCGGCGCCGACCAGGGTCACCGCCTGCAGGACGCGCACCCCAGCGCTCTCCAGGCGCCCCTCCACGAGCTCGAAACGGAAGCGGTAGAAGCGCGCCGGCGCGAGCTCGGAGCGGTCGTCGCTCACCGCCAGGAAGTCTCCGCTCGTCGGGTCCCAGGCGAGACCCGAGAGGCCGCCGACCGGCGCGCCTTCGAACCGGGTCTCCGGCGGCAGGCTCGCCGCGCCCAGGAACTCGAGCGACGTCGGCCCGGCGCCCCGGGCGGCCGCGACGAACAGCAACGCCAAGCCGAGCCCCCATCTGCAACAGACACCCCACCGCCTCGTCATGCGCCGGCCTCCCCTCGCTCGCGCGGAGCTTATCGGAGGGCAGCGCGCCGGCCCACCCGTTTCGCGGCGCGTGGCCCGCAACACCGCGACGCCGCGCGCGTAAGATTCTGCTGTGAGCCGTTCCCGTCATCCGGTCCAAAGCTCGCGCTGGCAGCGCGCGCGAGGCTTCCTGCACGACTACACCGAGGGGGTCAGCGCCGGCGAGATCCGGCGGCTGGTGGACCGCGATGCGAGTCGCGCCTACTCGGTCCTGATGCGCGACCAGCCAGACCCGGTCGCCGGCCGGAAGGGCCTCCGCCGACTCCTGGTGCAGGCCAAGCTGCTCTTCCTCAGCGTCTCGCAGAAGCTCTCGCCGGGCCGGCGGATGCTCTTCGCCGGCTCGCTGATCGCGGCGGCGCTCGGACTCGCCGAGATCCGCCTGGTCATCGACGGCGACGGCGGCAAGGTCATCACCCTCGACAGCTCGGCGCTCTTCTTCCTGGCAGCGATCGCCGGTCTCCTCTTTCTGTTCGCCGTGGAGCTGGTCGATCGCGTGCTGGTGCGCGACGAGCTCTCGGTCGCCCGCGAGCTGCAGCGCGAGCTCCTCCCGCAGGCGAGCCCCGACCTGCCCGGCTGGCGCTTCGCCCACTCCTGGCGGACCGCCAACGAGATCGGCGGCGACTACTATCACTTCGAGCCGTTGCCCGACGGTCGGCTGGCGCTCATCGTGGCCGATGCGAGCGGCCATGGCATGGCCGCCGGCCTGATCATGGCGGTCGCCAACGCCAGCCTGTTGAGCGCGCTCGAGCAGGATCCGAGCCCGGCCGTGGTCGCCCAGACGCTGCATCGCGCCGTCCGCCGGATGGGCAACCGGCGCGCCTTCATGACCCTGTTCTACGGCCTGCTCGAGCCGGCGACCGGCGGCCTCGAGTACGTCTGCGCCGGCCACCCCTTTCCCCTGCTGCGGCGCACCGGAGGCGCGATCGAGGAGGCCGGCGCGGGCTCCTTCCCGGTCGGCCTGCGCGACCGCCTGACGCCGGTTCTCGGCTCGCTCACGCTCGAGCCCGGTGACCTCCTGGTTCTCTTCTCGGACGGTCTCTTCGAAGCGGTCGACCACGCCGGCCAGGCGTTCGGCTTCGAGCGGCTGCGCGCCGAGCTCGCCTCGGCCACGGGCGCCTCGGAAGCCCATGCCCGCATCCAGGCCGCATTCGCCCGCCACGTCGGCGAAGAGCCGCTCGCCGACGACCTGACTCTCGTGGTCGTCGAGCGCTCGCCCCGCCAGGCCCCCTGAGGGCGCGGCCGGCTGCAGCCGTATGACGCGGCGCATACCCCGCGCCGCCGGGAGCGTTATCGTCGGATCGTCCATGCTGGCGCCGCGCGCGATCCGCTTCGCTACGGTCGTCTTGCTCGCCCTCGCCCTGACGGTTCCCGGGCTGGCCGAAGCGCTGGCGAGCCGCCTGCCTCGAGCCTCCGCCTGTCTCTGTGCGGACCACGCCTGCTGCACCTTCGCGGCCGGCGCCGCCTGCCCCACCTCGCGCGGCGG
>CAZPZW010000010.1:5411-21425 GCA_964591165.1 uncultured Thermoanaerobaculia bacterium
CTGAGCGACGGTCGCGAGCCGTCGGCGCCGAGCGTGTCGGCGCCGCCGGTCGCGCCCACTCCGCCCCGGGGCCGCCGGCCCGTGGGCGCGAGCCGCAGCGCCGGCGAAGCGAAGGAAAGGAACCACCGATGCGCCCCAGTCTTCTCGCGAGCCTGTCCTGGCTCGCTCTCGTCCTTTCGCCCGGAGCGCTCCAGGCGGAGACCCGCCGCCTCACCGGACTGGTCGTCGATCGCGCCGGAGATCCCGTGCCGCGAGCGCTCGTCGAGCTCGCCTGTCCGCCCGGAACCCCCGTCGGCACGCTGGTCGCCGACGAGCTGGGCCGCATCCTCGCGGCGCTGCCCGCCGCCACCGCCTGCCGGCTGACGGCCCACCCGCCCGGCGGAGGCCTGCCGGAATCCTCGCTCGACCTGCCGGCGAGCGCCTCGGGCGCCGTGACCCTCGAGCTCGAATTCGACCTCTTCGCCGAGCGCATCGAGGTGCGGGAGTCGACGGGCAGCGACGCGTTGGGATCCAGGGAGATTCGCCAGAGTTTCGCGCGCGATGCCGGCGAGGCGCTGCAGCTCCTCCCCGGAGTCGACAAGGTCCGCAAGGGGGGACTGGCCAACGACGTCGTGGTGCGCGGCCAGAAGGGCGAGAACCTCGCGCTGCGCATCGACGGTCACGCCCTGCATGGCGCCTGCCCCAACCGGATGGACCCCCCCGCTTTCCACATCGACTTCGCGGAGATCGAACGCATCGAGGTCCGGCGCGGACCTTACGATGTCGCCTCCGGCGGCCTCGCCGGGAGCGTCGACATCTTGTCGCGCAAGCCCGAGCCGGGCCTGCATGCCGACCTGGTGGCTACCGCCGGGAGTTTCGGCTACGTCGCGCCTGCCGCGGCCGTCACCTGGGCCGGCGAGCGTTGGTCCTTCAAGGGAGGGCTCGCCTCCCGCCGTGGCGATGCCTTCGAGGATGGCGACGGCCGGGCGATCACCGAGCTGTTGCCCCTCACCGCACCGGCGGCCTATCGCGCCGCGGCGCGCGACAGCCGCGCGTTCGACGTGGCCACCGCCTGGGCCGGCCTGGGCTGGGTTCCGCGCGCCGGCGAGCGGCTCGAAATCGAAGCGACGCGCCAGGAGGCCGACGCGCAGCTCTATCCCTACCTCCAGATGGACGCGCGGCGCGACGACGCCCTGCGCGCGCGCGCCAGCTATCGCGCCGAGCGCCGCGGCGAGCGCGTCGCATCGCTCGCCGCGAGCCTGGGATGGTCGCGCGTCGAGCACGAGATGGACGACCGGCTCCGCGTCTCGTCGAGCGGCGCCCCGCTCGCCTACTCGATGGCCACCGAGGCCCTGGCCGAGGACTGGAGCGCGCGCGGCGAGCTCGCTCTGACCTCTGGCTGGCGTCTCGGTATGGAGGGACAGCGGCGGGACTGGGACGCGGCGACGCGCTTGGCCGGACGAAGCTATCGCGCCCAGGCGAGCCTGCCGGGGACCCGCCTGGACAGCGCAGCGTTGTTCGCCGAGCTGCGGCGTCCGCTGGGCGACCGGCTCACCCTCGAGGCAGGTGGCCGCATCGAGAGCGCGCGCGCCGAAGCCGACCCCGAGCTCGCCGACCGCGATCTCTACTTCGCCTACCATCTCACCCGCTCGACCGCAGCAGACGACACCCTGCTCTCGGCGAACCTCGGACTGGTGTGGCGACCGCGCGAGCGCTGGGAGCTCGCGGCCCGGCTGGGAAGCGCCGCACGTGCCCCCGATCCGCAGGAGCGCTATTTCGGGCTGCGCCGCATGGGTACCGATTGGGTCGGCAACCCGCGGCTCGAGGCCCCCCGGCAGACCCAGCTCGATCTGGGCATCCGCTTCCGCGGCGAGCGGCTGAATTTCGACTTCGCCGGCTGGGCGGCGCGCCTGGACGACGCCATCACGGTGGTCGACGGCGCACGCCAGGCGATGGTGCCCGGCGTGATGAACCAACACGCCCGGACCTACGTCAACCACGACGCCGGGATGTGGGGCGGCGAGGCCTCGGCGATCGTCCCGCTGGGCGCCGACGTCGCCCTGCAGGCCTCGATCGCCATGGTGCGCGGCTCGCGCCATCTCGCTCCCGCCGTCGGTGTGGTCGATCGCGACCTGCCCGAGATACCGCCGCTCTCCGGCCGCCTGGCGCTGCGCTGGGAACCGGGACGCTGGTACGCCGAGCTCGAGGGAGTGGCGGCGGCCGAGCAGTCGCGGGTCGACGCCGGGCTGCAGGAGTCGCCGACACCCGCGTGGGAGATTGCCAACCTGCGCGCCGGCATCGAGCTCGGCCGTTGGGGACTGATCGGCGGACTCGAGAATCTCTTCGACCGCGCCTACCGCGAACATCTCTCCTATCAGCGCGACCCATTCCGCAGCGGTGTCGCGGTCCCCGAGCCCGGGCGCACCTACTCGCTCACCCTGCGCTACCGCGGCTGAGCTTCGAGCGCGACGAGGACGCCGCCGGTCGAGCTAGACTGGCGACGTCCTCCACCGTGCGAACCGAGACGCGATGCGCCAGCAGCTGACCGCCCGCCTGCGCGACTCCGAGGCGGCGTGGTGCTCGGCGCTGTTCGCCGCCTGCCTCCTGCTGCTGCTCGCCTGGGCTCCCGGATCCAACCGCTGGATGGGCTACAGCCAGGAGGAGAACGAGGCTGCGCTGGCGGTCGTGGATCGCCTGACCGGCGGCGCGACGCAGGGTGCTCCAGCCTCGCTGTTCACCCGCCACGGCTTCGTTCCGGTGCTCCTCAAGCTGCCCTACGCGGCGGCCGCCCGGCTGTTCGCAGGGGCGCCCGGTGTGGCCTCCCGCTCGCCGATCGAGGAGGGGATCCTGGCCCTCGAGCCGCAGGTCACGACCGCGGCCCTGGTCGCCCTCTTCGCCCTGTGGTTGGCGCGGGCCACGGACTCGCGACGCGGCGCCCTCGCGGTGGCCTTCGCAGCGCTGCTCGCCACGCCCCTCTGGCCTTACGCCTACGTCGGCCTCGAGACCTCGCAAGCCCTGTGGCTCTTCGTCGCCGCGCTGCTCGCCATCGGCCCGGTGAGCCCCCCACGAGGCGGCTGGACGGCGCTGTTGATCGCTGCGCTCGCCCTCGCCGGCAGCATCAAGACCACCAGTCTCTTCCTCTTCCCCCTGCTGCTCTGGCTCGCGGTGCGGGCCGAGCGCCGCCGCCGGCTGGCGCGACCGGAGCTCGGCGGCTCGCTGCTGCCCTGGGCGATCGGCGCCCTCGTCGGTGTACGCCTGGCGAGCTTCGCCGCGGTCGCCGCTTATCGCGCCAGCACCCCTCTCTTTCCCGGCAAGTCGCTCGTCGAGGCCTGGCGCGCCCACCTCGTCGAATCGCCGCTCGATTTCCTGGTCCAGCTGCACGGTTTTCTCTTCTCGCTCAACAAGGGGTGGCTGGTCTTCGCGCCGCTCGCGCTCGCCGGCTTGTTGTCCGCCGCCATCGGCCGGCCGGCCGGCAGCGCCGACGTCCGGCGTTTCGCCCTGGGGAGCTTCGTCTGCCTCGCGCTGCCCCACGCGGCGATGGTCTTCTGGGCGGAGGAGACCTGGGGACCGCGCTATCTCCACGCCGCCTTGGCCCCGGCGCTGCTCGCGCTGGCGCTGACGCGCGCGCAGGCGATGCCGGCCCCCCGCCGCCACCCGCGGTGGCTGCTCGCCTTGGCGCTGGCCGGCCTGGTGGTCAATGCTCTGGGCGCTTCGGTGCACTACGGCGCGCTCTACAAGGCGACGCTGGTGGCCGGCGAGAACTCGCTGGAGGTCCTGCAGTACGACCCGCGCTGGAACCACCCGCGATTCAACGCCTGGGTGCTCGGCGAATGGGTCCGCGCGCCCCGCGCCGTGAACACCCGACCGCATCCCTTTCCTCTCGGGCGACACTGGTGGTGGACCGACGCCGAGCCCACGCCGCGCGCCGGCGGAAGCGTCGATCTCACGCCCCTGATCCGCCCGCAGCCGCTCGCCCTCCGCGTCTTGGTGGGCGGCGAGGCGCCGGCGCTCCGACCGATCGCGGGCCTGCAGCTCGCCTTCGGCGCGCTCGGCCTCGGTCTCCTGCACCTGCTGCGCCGCGCGGCCCTGGCGGACCCGTCGAAGCGCTAGGATTCCCGCATGGCCGCCGCCGACTCGCCGCGAACCACCGCGCAGCGGGTCGCCATCCGGCGGGCCTTCGAGCGCGCCGCCCGGCCGCTGTCGCCGGGTGAGGTGCTCGCCGCCGCGCGGCGCTCCGTTCCGGCTCTCGGCCTCGCCACCGTCTACCGCAATCTCAAGGCGCTGCTGCGCGACGGCTGGCTGGTCGAGGTTCCCCTGCCGGGCGCGCCGAACCGCTACGAGGTGGCGGGCAAGCACCACCACCACCATTTCCGTTGCCGTGCCTGCGACCGGGTCTACGAAGTGGATGCCTGCCCGCCCGATCTGCGGGCGCTGGTGCCGCGCGGCTTCCGCCTCGAAGGTCACGACATCACCCTCTTCGGACGCTGCGCCGACTGCTCCCGACGCTGAACCGCCCAGGCGCGGCGCTCGGCTAGGATCGGAGAGGATGAGCGGGAACGATCAGCGTTCGCGTGCCGGGCGCACCTTCCGCATCAGCGGCATGGATTGCGCCGAGGAGATCGCGGCGCTGCGCCGGGAGGTGGGACCGCTCGTCGGCGGCGCGGAGCGCCTCGGCTTCGACCTGCTCCGCGGCACGATGACCCTCGCCGCCGAGGCCGCTCGGATCACCGATCGCCAGATCGTCGAGGCGGTGGCCCGAGCCGGTCTCGCCGCCCACCTAGACGATGGCGACGACCGCGCCTCGGATCGCGGGTCGGCGCGGCGCCGGCGCGTTCTCTCCACTCTGCTCGCCGGTGCCGGCCTCGCCCTCGGCTGGCTGTTCCATGCGGCGAGCGACGGGTTCGCCGCAGCGCTCGGCTTGGTCGCGGCTGCGGGCGCGCCGGCGGCGCCACCGCTTGCGTCGCGTCTCGCCTATGCCGCGGCGGTGGCCGCCGGCTTCTTCACCGTCGTCCCCAAGGCCGTGCAATCGGTCCGCCGCCGGCGGCCCGACATGAACCTGCTCATGACGCTCGCGGTCGGCGGCGCGCTGCTGCTCGGCGACTGGCTCGAGGCGGCAACCGTGGCGTTCCTGTTCGCGCTCTCGCTGGCGCTCGAGGCGTGGAGCGTCGAGCGCGCCCGCCGCGCGATCGCCAAGCTTCTCGACCTCGTGCCGCCGCTCGCCCGGCAGCTCACCGACGAGGGCGAGCGGATGGTCGCGCCGGGCCTGGTCCCGGTCGGATCCCTCGTCGCCGTCCACCCGGGCGAACGGCTTCCGGTCGACGGACGCATCGTCGAGGGCTCCTCCACGGTCGACCTCTCGCCGATCACCGGCGAGAGCCGGCCCGTCGAGCGCGCCGTGGACGACGAGGTCTTCACCGGAACCATCAACGGCGCAGGCGCCCTGGTCGTCGAGGTGACCCGCGGCGCCGAGGCGACCCTGCTCGCCAAGATCCTGCGCATGGTCGAAGAGGCGCGGGCGCGGCGCTCCCCCGCCGAACGCTGGGTCGATCGCTTCGCTGCGATCTACACCCCGACCGTGTTCGCCGTCGCTGCGCTGGTGGCGCTGGTCCCGCCGCTCCTCGCCGGGGGCGACTGGAGCGTCTGGGCCTACCGGGCGCTCGTCCTGCTGGTCATCGGATGCCCCTGCGCACTGGTGGTCGCCACCCCGGTCGGCGTGGTGGCCGGTCTCGCCGCAGCCGCTCGGCATGGCGTGCTGATCAAGGGCGGACGCTTCCTCGAGCTCGCCGGCCAGCTGCGCGCGATCGCCTTCGACAAGACCGGCACGCTGACCGTCGGCCGACCACAGGTGCTCCAAGTGCTGCCGCTCGCCGGTCACGACGAGCGCGAGCTGCTGGAGCGCATCAGCGCGCTCGAAGCGCGCAGCGGGCACCCGGTGGCGCGCGCCATCCTCGACTACGCCGGCGCGCGTGGCGTGGTCCCGGCGCCCGCCGCGGCGCACCGCCTGCTGCCGGGACGGGGAGCCAGCGGTCGCTTCGCGGGCAAGGAGTACTGGGTGGGATCGCACCGCCTGCTCGCCGAGCGCGGCCAGGAGACCCCGGCCATTCGGGAGCAACTCGCGGCGATGACCGGCGCCGGGCGCAGCTGCGTGGTGGTCGGCAACGACGATCACGTCTGCGGCCTGATCGCGGTGGCGGACGGCGTGCGCGAGGGCGCGGCCAGGGTGGTCGCCGAGCTGCGCGAGCTGGGCATCGAATCGGTCTCTATGTTGACCGGCGATCACCGCGGCACGGCCGAGGCCATCGCCCGCGAGCTCGGGATCAACGAGCTCGCCGCGGAGCTCCTGCCGGACGAGAAGGTCGAACAGGTCCGCGCGCTGGTGCGCCGCCATCGCTCCGTCGCGATGGTCGGCGACGGCGTCAACGACGCGCCGGCGCTCGCCGAAGCGACGCTCGGCATCGCCATGGGGGGCGCCGGGGCCGACGCCGCCGTCGAGACCGCCGACATCGCGCTGCTCTCCGACGATCTCTCGCGCCTTCCCTGGCTCGTCCGCTTCTCGCGGCGCACCCTCGCCGTGCTGCGCCAGAACGTCGCCTTCGCGCTGGCCATCAAGGCAGTCTTCGTGGTCGCCACCGCCCTCGGAGCGGCGTCGTTGTGGGGGGCGATCGCGGCGGACCTCGGCGCCACGCTGCTGGTGGTCGCCAACGCGCTGCGGCTGCTGCGCGGCTAGGGAACCTGGACCGGACCGGAGCGCCGCGGGCGGCGGCGAACGAGCGCCGAGAGCGCGAGCAGCGCCGCGCCGACCAGCACGACGCCCGGCCCGGCCGGGCGGCCCAGCTGCCGCGCGACGACGAGACCGGAGAGCGTCATGGCGAGCCCGGTCAGGCAGGCGACCAGGACCGCCGCGACGAGACCTCGACAGAGGCGCAGCCCGATCAGCGGCGGAATGGCGAGCAGCGCGATCGCCAGCACCACGCCGACCAGCGCCAGCAGCGCGACCAGGGAGACCGCCACCAGCAGGAGCAGCAGGAAGTCGAGCGCCCGGACCCGCATCCCCTGCAGCCGGGCATGCTCCGGATCGAAGGCGGTCGCCAGCAGCTCGCGGCCGAGCAGCGCGAACACCACCAGCACGACGAGGACGATCGCCGCGAGCACCGCGAGATCCTGGCCGCGTATCGCGGCGATGTCGCCGAAGAGGTAGCCCTCGATGTCGACGTCGTCGCCGCGCGCGCCGGCGATGAGCCACATGCCGACTGCCATGCCGATCGCCCAGAGGACGCCGATCACCGCATCCTGCCGGTCGCTGCGCTCGCGATCGAGCGCCGCGAGCACGGCGGCCGAGAGCGCGGCGACGCCGAAAGCACCCCACCGGGGGTCGAAGCCGGCGGCGAGCGCCAGCCCGATGCCGCCGAAGGCGGCGTGCGCCACCCCGCCGCCCAGCGCGACCAGCCGGCGCAGCACCACCATCGTTCCGATCAGGCCGCAGAGCAGGCTGCCGAGCACGGCGGCCGCGACGGCTTCCGGGGCGAGGCCGAAGGGCTGCCCCAGCGAGAGTCCCGCGAACTCAACCATGGCCGTGTCCGCAGATCAGCGGATGGGCGTGCAGCCCGGCGATCTCGAGCGGCTCCAGCCGGCGGTCGACCAAGAGGGCCCGGGTCGGCGCGAAGACGCCCGGCGCCAGGTCGTGGGTCGCCAACACCACCGCCGTGGAGTGCGGCAGCTCGCTGACGAGCTCCCAGAGGACGCGGCGCGAGGGCTCGTCGAGAGATGCCGTCGGCTCGTCGAGCACCAGGAGATCGGGCCGGGCGACGAGGGCGCGAGCCACCAGCGTCCGCTTCAGCTCGCCGCCCGAGAGCTCGTCGAGGTAGGCGCCGGCGAGCGCGCCGAGGCCGAGCCGTTCGATCGTCTCCGCCGCCGCGGAGCGCGCCGACGCGGGCAGGCGGCGCAGCGGGCGCCGTTCGGAGAGCCGCCCCTGCAGCACCACCTCGGCGACCCGCAGGGGAAAGTGCCGATCGAAGGCCGGGAACTGCGGCACGTAACCGAGGCGCAGCGCGCCTCGCGGAGTCTCCCAGCGCAGCCGTCCCGAGCTCGGCGGGCGCAGACCGAGCAGCAGGCGCAGGAGCGTCGTCTTGCCGCCGCCGTTGGGTCCGAGCAGCGCCAGGCGGTCGCCGCGCGACAGCTCGAGATCGACCTCTTCGAGCGCCAGATCGCCGCCGTAGCGGCAGCTCGCCCGCTCCAGGCGGAGCAGCCGCTCTCTCCCAACGGCCATCGCGCCGGCGTCCATGCCTGCAAATGATAGCGGATTCTCAGCAGAGCCGCGATGCCCCGTCGTGACGGGCGAGATAGCTCCGCAGGCGGAGCTTGCGTCGGGTGTTGGCGGAGCTCATGTAGCGCACCGTGCCGAAGACCGGCCGCTCCGGCCCCCAGGGCCGATCGAAGCGACCGAAACACCAGGAGATTCCGCTCAGGGAATTCGGGTCGCGGCCGTCCAGGGCGTACTTGTCGTTGAGCTCGAGCAGGCGCTCGAGCGCGCACGGCGGATCGGGCGACCATTCGAGCACCCGCTTGCCCCACAGCATGCGCAGATAGTTGTGGATCCGACCCTCCGCCAGGAGCTCGCGTTGCGCGGCGTTCCACAACTCGTCGTGCGTGCCCGCCGCCTCGAGCGCGGCGAGCGAGTAGATCCTGTCGCGCGCGTCGCCGGCGTGTCGCTCGAGGGTCGCGACCGCCCAAGCCGGAAGCGACGAGTAACGCGCCGCATCCGGCCGGTGACGGCAGAAGTGGAATCCGAGCTCACGCCAGGTGACCAGCTGGTCGAGGAAGGCCTCGGCCGAGGGCGACATCCCCCACCAGCCAGAGCGCGCGCCTGCGGCCGAGCGCGCCGTGTCCTCGGGCGACCAGCGCTCGCGCTCGGCGAGCTCGGCCAGCACCTGGTGCGGCGCGAGGTGTCCGAAATGGAGGTAAGGCGACAGGCCGCTCGACGCGTCGTCGTCGGGGTGATTGCGCCGTTCCGCGTAGCCGGCGAGCTTGCGGTCGAGGAAGTCGGCCAGCCGAGCCTCGGCGGCCGAGGTGCCGCCGCGCAGCGTCGCGACCGGCGGGACCGAGTGATCGATCGGCAGCTCGGCGAGCGCCGCGGCGTCCCCGGCGAGCAGCGTGGCGGCGGCGGGCGGCCAGCGCTCGACGATGGGGCGCGGCAGGGCGGGCAGCGGGGGCAGATCGAGCCCGGCGAGCGGCGACGCGGCGGGCAGGGTCTCCAGGTGCCCGCGCAACTGCCGTTGCAGGATGCGCCGAAAGGCGAAGGCCGTCGCGGGTGCCGCGGACGTCGCGGCGATGGGAAGCAGGCCGTTCGAGTCCACCGCCTCGAGCCGGCAATCGACCTGTACCGACGCCGCGGCGAGCAGTCGGGGAAGGAAGAACGCCGGCGAGTCGTCGGTCACGATCGCCGCGGCGTGGCGTGAGAGCGCGGCGACGAGTCCCCGGCCGGCGCCCCGCTCCGGCTCGACGTACGGGTAGTAGATCAGTCCAGGCGAGGCCGCGCGGCGGGCGTTGTCCGCCATGCCGTCGAGGACGAAGCGATGCAGGCGGTCGCTCGCCCAGGGATACCCGGCGCGGAGCGCCTCCAGCACGACGAGCGGCCTGCCGAGCTCGCGCGCCCAGGCGAGCGCCCGGTCGAGCGAGTGATTCCAGGCGAGCCGCCGGAACGCCGTCATCCAGTAGAGAACGAAGGCGCCGCCGGCGCGCGGTGGGCGGTCGACGAGGACCCGAAGGCGCGGGTCGGAAGGGAGCTCGGAGGCGAACCGCAGAGTGGGGTCTCCTTCGCCAGATGCTACGCCGAGCCGGCGGGTGGCGAACCGCTCCGCGGCGTCAGATCTCGACCTGCGCGCCGAGCTCGACGACCCGGTTGGGTGGGATGCGGAAGAAAGCGTTGGCCGGCCGCGCGTTGCGCGACAGGAAGACGAACAACCGCTTGCGCCAGGGCGACAGCCCGCTCCGTCCCGTGGTGAGCAGGGTCTCGCGGCCGAGGAAGTAGCTGACCGACTCCGGATCGACGGCGAGCCCCTGTTCGGCGGCGCGGCGCAGCACCTGCGGCACGTTCGGCGTCTGCATGAAGCCGTAGTGCGCGATGACCTCCCAGAAGCCCTCGCCCAGCTCGCGCAGTTGCACCCGGTTCTTCTTGGCGACCTCGGGAACGCCCTCGGTGACGATGGTGAGCAGGACGACCTTCTCGTGCAGCACTTTGTTGTGCTTGAAGTGGTGGAGCAGGATCGGCGAGGTCACGCCCATGGTGGAGGTCATGAAGACCGCGGTCCCCGCGACGCGATGGGGCGCGTTCTCGCGCAGCCGGGAGAGGAAGTAGTCGAGCGGGATGCTCGACCCGACCAGTTGACGGCGCAACGCCGTCCGCCCCTTTTTCCAGGTGGTCATCACCGCGAAGAAGACCCCACCCACGAGCAGCGGGAACCAGCCGCCGTGGACGATCTTCGGGATATTGGCGCCGAGGAACGGGAGCTCGACAGTGAGGAAGAGCCCCGACAACGCCGCGGCTCCGAGCGTTGACCACCTCCACTGCAGCTTCGCGACCGAGAAGAACAGCAGCGAGGTGCAGACCATGGTTCCCATCACCGCGATGCCGTAGGCCGCCGCGAGGTTCGACGAGGCGCGGAATCCGATCACCAGGGTGATGCAGGCGACCATCAGGAGACGGTTGATCTCCGGGACGTAGATCTGCCCACTCGCCTCGCCCGAGGTGTGGACTATCGAGAGGCGCGGGAAGTAGCCGAGCTGAACCGCCTGCTGGGCGAGCGAGAAGGCGCCCGAGATCATCGCCTGCGAGGCGATGACCGCGGCGCAGGTCGCCAGCAGCACCATCGGATACAGCAGCGTCCCGGGCGCCAGACCGTAGAACGGGTTCTCCACTGCCTCGAGGCCGCGCTCGACCAGCAGCGCACCCTGACCGAAGTAGTTGATGAGCAGGGCGGGGAAAACCACGGCCAGCCAAGAGATCCGGATCGGGCGCCGCCCGAAGTGTCCCATGTCCGCGTACAGCGCCTCCCCCCCGGTGACGCAGAGCACCACCGAGCCGAGCAACAGGAACCCGTGGACGCCGTTGGCGGCGAAGAATCGCAGCGCGTGAACCGGGTTGACGGCCGCCAGGACCTCGGGGTGGCGCACGATCGCTGGCACTCCCAGCGCCGCGATGGTGGCGAACCAGAGGGTCATGACCGGCCCGAAGATCGCTCCGATGCCTGCGGTGCCTTTGCGCTGGACGAGGAAAAGGACGAGCAGGATGCCCACCGCGAGGGGCACGATCCAGGGGCGGAAGACCGGAGTCGCGACGTCCAGGCCCTCGAGCGCCCCGAGCACCGAGATGGCCGGGGTGATCATGCCGTCGGCGAGCAGCAGGGAGAATCCGAAGAGGGCCAGGCTGACCAGCAGGATCCAGCGCTTGCGACCCGTCTCGCCACGCTTCGGATGGCTGCGCTGCTCGGTGACCAGCGCGAGGAGAGCCAGGATGCCCCCGTCGCCGTGGTTGTCGGCGCGCAGCACGAAGGTCACGTACTTGACCACGATGATCAGGGTGAGCGCCCAGAAGACCAGCGAGAGCACGCCCAACACGTTCTCCAGCTGCGGACCGACGCCGTGCGCGGGATTGAAGCACTCCTTGATGGCGTAGAGCGGCGAGGTGCCGATGTCGCCGTAGACCACGCCCAGGGCGCCCAGCGCGAGGCGCGCCAGATCGGCGGGCGATTTGACGATCGGAGCGTGCGAAGGGAGGGAGAGATCGACGCCCGTCGGGGAATCCTGTTGCGGCATGACGGGGGCGAAGCCTAGCACGAGGTCCTTCGCGCCTCGCCACCGGACGGCGCCTGGCGGCGCCTGCGGGGGGCGTCCTAAGATGGCGCCCGCTCATGCCTCCCGACACCCTGCCGCTCCTCCTCTTCGCCCTTACCTACCTCTTTCTCGCCCTCGGGCGGATCCCGGGGCTGGCGCTCGATCGCACCGGCTTCGCGCTGCTCGGCGCGCTCGCCTTTCTGGCGGTGGGTGCCATCTCGCTCGAAGACGCGAAGCTCGCGATCGACGCGCCGACCCTCACCATCCTGTTCAGCATGATGCTGCTCTCGGCGCAGTACCAGCTTTCCGGGCTCTACGGCGCGATCGGCCGCCGGCTCGCCGCGGCACGCGATGCGCGCCGGCTGCTCGCCGGGGTCCTGCTGGTCTCCGCCGGCCTGGCGGCCGTCTTGACCAACGACGTCGTCTGCTTCGCGCTCGCGCCGTTGGTCGGTGCGGCGCTGCTCGGCAGCGAGCTCGATCCGGTCCCCTTCCTGCTCGCCATCGCCTGCGGCACCAACCTGGGCAGCGCTCTCACTCCGATCGGCAATCCGCAGAACATCCTGATCGCGCAGCAGATGGGCCTGCGTTTCCTGCCGTTCGTGGCGGTCTGCGCGCTGCCGGTCGCCTTGTCGCTCGCCTTCACCTACTGGTTCCTCGCCCGCCGGCTGCGGCGCCGCGCGGCCGCTCCGGCGACCCTGTCCGCCGCGCTCGAGCCGCCGCCGGTCGACCGGCGCGAGGCGGCCAAGGCGATCCTGCTCACCGGCGCGGCGATCGCCCTCTTCCTCTCTCCGATTCCGACCTACCTCTCGGCCTGTGCCATCGCCGGGGTGGTCCTGACCAGCCGCAAGATGCACACCCGTACGATGCTCGGCCTGGTCGACTGGCAGATGCTCGCCCTGTTCGTCGCGCTGTTCATCGTCACCCGCGGTCTCGAGCTCTCGGGATGGACCGAGGCCGGACAGCGGGCCTTGGCCGCCGCCGGCCTGCCCCTCACCGACGCGGCGGTGCTGGTGCCGGCGGTCGCCCTGCTCGGCAATCTGGTGGGCAACGTGCCGGCAGTAATGGTCTTGTTGCGCTTCGTGCCGCCCGAGCCGTTCGTCGGCTACGCCCTGGCCCTGGCGTCGACCTTCGCCGGCAACGCGGTCCTGGTGGGGAGCGTCGCGAACCTGATCGTCGTCGAGCAGGCCGACCGGCTCGGGGTGCGCATCGGGTTCCGCGAGCACTTGCGGGTGGGTCTGCCGGTGACCCTGGTCTCGCTCGCAGCGGCCGTCCTCACCCTGCTCGCCCTCGCTCCCCGCTAGCCGGGCGCGCTCCGATCAGTCCGCCGAGACGCTCTCGTAGGCGCTCTCGATGCCCAGGCGGGCGAGCAGGTTCTGCAGGATCCGCGCGGTCATCCCCCAGACCAGGAACCGGCCGACGTGGTAGATGCGCAGCCGGCGCGGTTGCCCGTTGATCGCCACTTCGCGCTCCTCGATCAGCCTCGGGTTGGCGAGCGCCGCGAGGGGCGCGCCGAAGACCTCGTCGATCTCCCCGGGATTGATCTCCAGCTCGCAGGGGAACGGCATCGCGCCGACGCAGGGGACGACCCGGAAACCGCTCGGGGTGGCCACCTCGTCGAGCTCGCCCAGGCGCACGATCCGCCGGGCATCGAGCCCGATCTCCTCCTCCGCTTCGCGCATCGCGGCGCTCCACAGGTCTTCGCCCATCTCTCGCCCGCCGCCCGGGAAGGCGATCTGGCCGCGGTGGTGCGGCAGCTCCTCGGCTCGCTTGGTGAGCAGCGTCCAGAGCTGCCCCCCGTCGACGTAGAGCGGCACGAGGACGGCGGCTTGGCGGCTGTCGGGCCGGCCGGCCGACGCCAGCCGGCTGGGTGGCGGCGAGGCGAGGCGCGCCCGCACCTGTTGAATCCAGCTCTCGCGCCCGGTCTCGCTCAGGGCGGCTCCGGCGCCGGCACGGCCGGACGGGCGAGCTCGAGGTCGAAGGGGATCGGAGCGAGCGGCGCCTGCGGCAGCTCGAGGCGCAGGAAGTAGATCGACACCGGCTGACGGCTCCACCAGACCGGGTGGCGGCGCGCCGGCCGGCCGAGCCGGACGTCGAACGCCACGTCGCCGCCCGGTCGGAACGTGGTGTTCCCGGCCTCCCCACCCTGGATCTGCAGCGCGCTCGGCCCCTTCTCGCCGAAGGCCAGGCGCAGGGAGGAGAGCGGCCGGTCGCTCGCTACCGCGAGCTCACCGACCCGGCTCCCCTGCCAGGCGAGACCCGAGGTGGTCGGAAAGACGTTCCAGCTCGTGGCCCGCAGGCGCACGCTGCCGCGCGCGATCTCGTGCGCTCCCGGAAGGGTGCGCAATGTCGTTTCGAAGGGGAGCGCGGTGCGCGCGATTTCGGTGAATCGCCGGATCGCCGCCGGTGCCGCCGTGCCGTCGCTCAGCGGCTGCCACCATCGGGGCAGCAGCAGCGGCGCGGCGACGAGCAGCACGAGGATCGCCCAGCGCGGCCGCTCGATCCGTCTCGGCAGGAACCAGAGCGCTCCGAAGACCGGCAGGAACCAGGCGTTGCCCACCGCCGCGAGATCCCCGGCCCAGTCGAAGGGATAGAGCGTCAGCTGCAGCGCAGCCGCGGCCAGGGCAGCGGCGGGAAGCCCTCTCCGGCCCGCTTCGGCCGACGGCACGGCGAGCAGGAGAAGCACCGGCAGGTAGCCTGCGAGGATCCCGGCGTTGCGTCCCACCAGCAGGTAGAAACCGTTCCAGCCCAGCAACGCCGGCGAGAAGACCCAGGAGGGCATGGACCAGGGCGCTCCGCCCAGCAGAGTCACGCCTCCGAGGGTCGCGGCGACGCCGATTCCGAACGCCACCCCGCCGATCGACCGGCGGCCGCGCGGCGCCGCCGCGAGCAGTGGCCCGGCGAGCGGCAGGTAAGCCGGCGAGAGGGTGGCCGCCAGGCCGAAGATCAGGCCTGCCGCGAGCCAGCGGAACGCCACTTGCGGCGCGGCGAACTCGCCGGCGTAGACCCCCTTCGCGGGCGCCACGCCGAAACGACTCCAGACCAGCGCCGACGCCGCGACCACGGACGCCAACCCCAGCAGCTCGGGCTGGAGTCGGAAGAGGAAGGTGAACGCGACGCTGGCGAAGAGGAGGACGGCGATCCAGAGCGGCGCCAGGTCCCCCCAGACCTCCCGCATCGTCCACCAGATCAGCGCCGCCGTGCCCCAGAAGAGCAGCAGGTTGAACCCCCAGAGGCCGAGCTCGCCGCCCCAGCGCGCCGCCGCGCCCCAGGCCCGCGCCGCGAGCCAGGGCGCCGCGAGCGCGTCGCCGCTCGCCGCCATCTCGACGCCGCGCGGTTCGGCGGCGAAGCGCGCCCGGTAGCGCTGCAGGTCCTCGTCGGTGCGCAGGTTGTCGCCATCCTCGGCCCAACTCGTCGCGGCGAGCCAGAGCGTCGTCTCGGCGCCTGCCGCCGGGGGCCGCTCCGGGACACGCGCCACGACGAGCGCCGAGGTGGCAACGCAGAGCAAGACGAGCAACAGCCGGCCGAGCGTCACACCCATCGGTCCCACTCCCAGCTGCCCAGCGGGCGGTGTCCCTCGGCGAGCATCACCATCGGTTTGATCAGCAGCCGGGCCGATTCCTCGGGGCGCCGCAGCTCGAGCGTGAAGCTGCGGCTCTCGCCGGCATCGAGCGGATGCGACAGCGTGAGCCACCGGCGTCCCGCGTAGAGATCTCGGCCGCCCGAGTGGAACTGCACCTCGAAAATCACTCCGCCAGGATTCGCCTGGCTGGGCAACCAGCGATGACGGCCGACGTTGGTCACCCGGACCTCGAGTTGCCGCTTCTCGCCCGGCGTCCAATCGTCCGCGCGCTCGACTTCGATCCGTCCCGGCGCGCGGACATGGAGTGCGGTGCTTCCCGGCCCGGGCCGGGGCCGCTCGGGCGCCAGCGGCGCGTACCGCGCCAGCTCGGCCACCGACTCCACCATGCGGTCCGCGGCGAGCTCCGGGGCGTGCAGCTCGGCGACGAAGCGGCGGGCCCGCCGCCCCATCTCGGCCAGCACCTCCGGCGCTGCGAGGCGATCCCGCAGCGCCGCCGCCAGCGCCTCCATCTCGCCGTCGCCCAGCGGCACGTGCAGCGCGATCGCCTCCGGCAGGTCGCCGAAGTCGGCGTAGTCCGACACCGCCACGGGCCGGCCGACGGCGAGGATGCGCAGCAGGGAGGCCGA
>CAZPZW010000010.1:21525-46203 GCA_964591165.1 uncultured Thermoanaerobaculia bacterium
GCGGCGCCGCGCGCGCGCTCGGCCGGCGGCGGGAGAGGAATACCCATCGGCACGACGCGCACCGCGAGCTCGGGATCCTCTTCGCGTAGCACCGCCGCCGCCCACTGCCCATGGACCAGGACGCCGCGCTGGCGGCGCAGCAGAGTCCGGTTCGCCGGCAGAAAGAACTGCGCCGAGCGGCCGAAAGCCCCCCAACGCACCGGGCGCGCCGCGGCGGCGCCGATCCAGCCATGGTCCTCCTCCAGGGCCGCGAGGTAGGGCGCGAACTCCCCCTGGCCGACCGTGCGATCGAGCAGGAAGTGATGCAGCACCAGGTCGTGCAGAACGAGCACGCCGGGGCGCTCCATCGCGAGCTCCCAGATCGCCGCGTGATAGCGGTTGTTGCCCATGTGGTAGAGCGGGATGCGCCCCGCCTCGCCGGCCCGCGCGGCGGTCTCCGGAAGGTAGCGCGCGGCGACCTCCGGATCGAGCGGCTGATCGGGCAGGCGGAGCACGCGGACGTCGGCCCGCGCCAGCAGATGCGGCAGCAGGTCGACGCTGTAGTCGGCGATGCCCGAGCGCACGGGAGGGAGCGGGGAGAGGTAGTCGAGGCGCAGCACGCCCGCCGATTCTACGGCCTCGACCGGCTCGCCGCCGCCCCAGCTCGCGGCATAGACTGCGCGGGCCTTGACTGACGCCGTCTCCCCGACTTCCGGCTCCGGCCGCGACCTCCGGCTGGATCTGCTGCGCGGCCTCTGTGTCGCGCGGATGCTGCTGGTCCACCTCGGCTGGAGCGCCGGCTTCTTCCGTTGGCCGTTCGGCCTGGTGACCGCCGCCGAGGGGTTCTTCCTGCTCTCCGGCATCACCCTGGGGCGGGTCGGCCGGCGCTACGCGGCGACCGGGAGGGCGAGCGCCTTCGGCTGGCGGCTGCTGCGCCGCGCAGGCTGGCTGTGGGTGGCCAACACGCTGCTGGTCGCAGCGTTCCATTCGCTCGACGGCACCTGCGCCTGCCCGTCGGGGGTGCTCACCGCGGCGTTCGGCGACCTGCCGACGTGGCATCGGCTGCTCGCCTTCGATCAGCCGTCGGTGCTCCACGTGCTGCCGCGCTACGTCGTCTTCCTGGCGGTGACGCCGCTCGTGCTGGCCGCCATCCGCGCCGGCGCCGGCGTCTGGATCGGCGCTCTTTCGGTGCTGCTCTGGCTGCACACCCGCAATCCGTACCACGCCTTTCGCCTGCCATTCTTCGAAGGCGATGCGTCGCACTTCCCGGTCGCCGCCTGGCAGATGCTCTTCGTGCTCGGCATCCTCCTCGGCCATCGCCGCTGGGGCGAGGACGACAGCGGGCGGATCTCGCGAACCGCGGCGGCGGTCGGAGGAGGCCTCGCCCTCCTCTTCTCGTGGCTCGAGCGCTACGGCATCCCGCTGCTCGGCGCGGCCTCGGTCGGCTGGACCGACTTCTGGTTCGGGAGGCCCTTGCTGGGGCCCTACCGCCTGCTCAACCTAGCGGCGTTCGGACTGCTCTGCTGGTGGGCCGTGGACCGCTGGCTGGGAGTGATCCGCCGCTTCACCGGCTGGCTCCTCGAACCGCTCGGCCAACGCGCCCTTGCCGCCTTTCTGCTGCACGCTCCGGTCGCGTGGATGATCGCCTGCCTGCCCGCGTCGCTTCACTCGCCGCTCGCCACACCCCTGGTCGCGATCGCCGGCCTGCTGCTGGTCCTCGTCCTCGTCCGCCAACCCTGGGTGCAGCGCCTGCTCAGCCCGGTCTGAGGCTCGCTCTTCTCGCCGGCGATCGGAGCGTCCGGCCGCCGCAGTCCCAGGTGGGTGAGCGGCGCGGGCTACTCCGAGGTCGCGGAGAGCGTGCGCGTCAACGCGAAGTGCGTCACGCCGTAGGCCACACCGGCGAGCGCCAGCAGCACCACGGCGAGGTGCAGCACCGGCGGCTCGAACGCCCGGCCGAAGATCGGGTCGCGGAAGGCGAAGTTGATGTTGTCCCTCTGCGGCGTCGCCAGGCGGCAGACGACCAAGGCGATCGTCGCGATTCCGGCCTGCAGGCCCCAACCCCGGCGATCGTAGCCGACCCGCCGCACGGCCCAGAGAGTCACCAGCGGCCAAGCCAGGTGGTAGAGCGAGAGCCAGCGCGTGAAGAGCGGGTACTGCGGGTCCCACATGTACTCGGTGCCGCCGTAGAGATGAGCGCCCGAGAGCAGCCGCCAGCCCGCGTCGAGTCCCCAGGCGAGACCGATCACCGGCGCGGCGATCGCCTGACTCGAGAGCACCAGCCGGTCGCCCACCCAGAGCGCCGCAGCGGTCAACAGGACTCCGAGATTGCACAGGAAGAGGAAGTTGAGCCAGCCATAGGCGATGGCGTAGCTCGGCAGGTAGACCGCCAGCCAGGCGAGACCCAGCCAACGCAGACCCGGAAAGGGGTGGCCCTTCATGCCGGAGCGGTCTCGCCGGGGATCCCCGCGAAGAGATCGCTTTCTTGTTCGGCGGCGACCTTCACCCGGCTGAAGACGCGATAGAAGCTCTGCACTCCCCAGAGCTCCGGATGGCCCTCCGCGGGGTAGGCGGCCAGCCGCTCGTACCCCGAGAGCTGCGAGGGATGACACTGCACCGCACGCCAGACGGTCTGCCAGTGCGCTCGCGTGTCGACCACCGTGGTCACCGCCCAGTCGGGCCAGGGAACGGCGCGCCGTTCCCGGCCGTCGACCCGCGTCACCAACTCGCCGAACGCCGCCTCGTAGATCGACCAGCGCGCTGCGGTGGTCACCGTCCAGTAGAACTTGTCGACCCGGTGCGGCGAGTCCCCGGCCGCCGCCGCTTCGACGATTGCTGCCGCCGTCCACTGCGACACGGCGACATGATCGGGGTGACCGTAGGCGCCATCGGCGCCGAAGGTCACCACCACCTGCGGGCGCACGCGGCACAGGATCGCGGCCAGGCGCGCGGCGGCTTCGACCGCATCGACCCGCGCCAGCTCACCGTCGAGGTAGCCGAGCAGGTGGACTTCGCGAATCCCCAGGACCGAGGATGCGCAGCGCAGCTCCAGCTCCCGCACCGGGCCCACCACCGCGGCGCCCGGGCGCTCGCGGCCGATCCTCCCCCGCTCGCCGAGCGTCGCCGTCACCAGGTGCGTCGACACCCCTTCGGCGGCGTACTTGGCGAATGTCCCACCGAGACCCAACGACTCGTCGTCCGGATGCGCCAAGACAGCGAGCAAGGTTCGCTCTGCCATTCACCCTCTCCCCGTGCCCTCTCCAGGGCGCGAGTCTGGCACGAAGCGGGGCCCGCGCGGCAGGCGCTCGCGGGCTCCACCAGCGTGGGGTAGCGTTACTTCGCACGCCGACGGGAGACTCGATGTCCGACACGCGCCCACTGCTCATGATCCCCGGTCCGGTCGAGATCTCGCCGGCCGTCACCGCCGCCGCCGCCGCCGCACCGCGCAGCCACCTCGACCCGGAGCTCGTCTCCGCCTACAGCAGGGCGCTCGCCGCGATGCGCCGCATCTGGCTCGCCGAGCCGGCGAGCCAGCCCTTCGCGGTGCCTGGCGGCGGGACGCTGGCGATGGAGTCGGCGGCGACCAACCTGGTGGCGCCCGGCGAGCGCGCGTTGGTGGTCAGCAGCGGCTACTTCGGCGAACGGATGGCGGAGATGCTCGGCCGCCGCGGCGCCGCGGTCACCGTCCTCGGCGCTCCCCCGGGCGGCGCTCCCGATGCCGCGTCGGTCGACTCCGCCCTGGCGGCCGCAGAGCGCGCCGGAGCGCCTTTCAAGGCGGTCTTCGTCACCCACGTCGACACCTCGACCGGGGTCCGGGTCGATCCGCAACCGCTCGCCGAGCTCGCCCGCCGGCACGGCGCGCTCTCGGTCTTCGACGGCGTCTGCGCCACGGCGGGAGAGCGCTTCGCGATGGCCGAGTGGGGCGCCGACCTCTACTTCACCGCCTCGCAGAAGGCGCTCGGACTGCCGCCCGGACTGGCGCTCTGGGTGGCCGGGCCGCGCGCCCTCGCCGCCCGCGCCGGGCTCGCGGCGCCGCCACCCCTCACCTTCGACTGGAACGCCTGGCGGCCGGTGATGGAGGCCTACGAGGCCGGGCGCGGAAGCTACTTCTCCACCCCCCCGACGACGCTGGTCGCGGCGCTCGACGTGGGGCTCGCCGAGCTGCTGCGCGAGGCGCCGGAGCCGGCGGCCGCCATGGCGGCGATCGTCGAGCGCCATGCCCGCGCTGCGCGCGCCTTGGGCGCCGCTTGGGAGGCGCTCGGGCTGTCGCCGCTGCCGGAACGCGCCGAGCTGCGCGCCGCGACCCTCTCGGCGCTCCGCTTTCCGCCGGGGTGCGGCAACGAGCTCGTCGGCACGATTCGCGAGCGCGGCGTGATCGTCGCCGGAGGGCTCCTCCCGGCGCTCGCCGGCAGCTATTTCCGCGTCGGCCACATGGGCGAAGTCACCCGCCACCCTGAGGTGCTGCAGCGCACCGCGCGGGCGATCGGCGACGCGCTCGGCGGCGCGAGCGCAGCGCGCGCCGCGGCCGCCGCGTTCGCCGCGGCCTGGTAGCTGGGCCTCTGGCGACGCGGGCGCGCGAAGCGCCATAGGATCGGTCGAGGAGGACGCTCACGATGATTCGAACTCGGCTCCGCGCGCTCGCCGCGCTCGCTCTCTCGATGGTCGCCACCTCGCCGCTCGCCGCCCAGCCGGCCGCCGACCTGGTGCTGCGCCACGGCAAACTGGTGACGCTCGATCCACGTCTGCCGCGCGCGAGCGCTCTCGCGGCGCAGGGCGGGCGGATCGTAGCGCTCGGCGAGGACGCCGAGATGGCGCGCTGGATCGGCCCGGCGACGCGCGTCGTCGACCTCGCCGGCCAGTTGGCGCTCCCGGGGTTCATCGACGCGCACGCCCACTTCGCCGGCATCGGCGAGGCGGCCGAGAACCTGAAGCTCGGCGGCTATCGCTCCTGGCCGGAGATCGTCGCCGCGGTCGCCGCGGCGGCGGCCAAGACGCCCCCCGGGGAGTGGATCGTCGGCCGCGGCTGGCACCAGGAGAAGTGGGAGGTCCCGCCCACCCCGGCGGTCGCGGGATTCCCGGTGCACGACGCGCTCTCCGCGGCGACGCCCGACCACCCGGTGCTGCTCGCTCACGCGAGCGGTCACGCGGTCATGGTCAACGCCCGCGCTCTGGCCCTCGCCGGCATCGATCGCACGACGCCGAATCCGCCGGGCGGCGAGATCCTGCGCACGGCCGACGGCCAGCCGAGCGGCCTGCTCAGCGAGAACGCCGAGGGGCTGGTGCACGAGGCCCTGCGCCGCTGGCGTGCGTCGCGGTCCGCCGCCGAGCGCGAGGCGGCGCTGCGCCGGACGCTCGAGCTCGCCGACCGCGAGGCGCTCGCCAAGGGCATCACTTCGTTGCACGACGCCGGGGCGACCTTCGAGGAGGTCGACCGTCTCGCGGCGATGATGGACGAGGGGCGCCTCGGCATCCGGCTCTGGGTCATGGTCGGCGACACGCTCGAGCGGATGCGCGCCGACCTGGCGCGCTATCGCCGGGTGGGCGCCGCGGGCGGCAAGCTCACGGTGCGCGCGATCAAGGCCTACATGGATGGCGCCCTGGGCTCGCGCGGCGCTTGGCTGCTCGCGCCCTATGCCGATCAGCCGTCGTCGACCGGCCTCGCGCTGACGCCGCTCGCGACGCTCGAGGAGATCGCCCGCCTGGCGCTGGCCAACGACTACCAGCTCGCCGTGCACGCCATCGGCGACCGCGCGAACCGGGAGACGCTGGACCTCTTCGCGCGCGTGCTGGCGGGCGTGTCCGACGGCAAGGCGCGCCGCTGGCGGATCGAGCACGCGCAGCACCTGGATCCCGCCGAGATTCCCCGCTTCGCGCAGCTCGGCGTGATCGCCGCGATGCAGGGAATCCACTGCACCTCGGACGCGCCCTTCGTGATCCCGCGCCTGGGTCCCCTCCGGGCGCGCGAGGGAGCCTACGCCTGGCGACGCCTGATCGACGCCGGCGCGGTCATCGCCAACGGCACCGATGCGCCGGTCGAGGACGTCGACCCGATCGCCAGCTTCTACGCCACGGTCACGCGGCGCTCGGCCGACGGCTCGACCTTCTTCCCCGCGCAGGCGCTGACCCGCGAGGAGGCGCTGCGGAGCTACACCCTCGACGCCGCCTACGCCGGCTTCGAGGAGCAAGAGAAGGGCTCGCTCGCGGTCGGCAAGCTCGCCGACGTCACGGTGCTCAGCAAGGACATCCTGACCGTCCCCGAAGCCGAGATCCTCCAGGCGCGCGTGCTCTACACCATCGTCGGGGGCCGAGTAGTCTACGCCGCGCAACCCTGACGTAGGCCGAGGACACCGGCAGCAGGACAGACCGGCCCGCGCGGCGACCGGCCACGCGCTCGGCGAGGGCGTCGACCGGTTGGATTCCGATACCATGCCGGCGAGGAGGTGCCGGTGGGCGCACCCGACTGGAGCTGTCTGCACTCCGATCTCGCCGCGCTCCACGCCGCGGCGCTCGCCTCGGCGGACCCGATCGCGGCCGTCAGCCGCCAGCTCGCTCTCCGCGCGCGGTCCGTCCGAATCGCCGGCGAGTCGCTGCCGCTCTCCCGCGATTCGAGAATCTGGCTGGTTGCCGCCGGCAAGGCGGCGCGCGGCATGGCCACCGCCGCGATCCAAGCGCTCGACGGCCACCTCTCGGGAGGCGTCGTGGTGCACCCCCACGGCTCCCCGGCCGCGTCCGGGGAGCCGGAGCGGCTCGCGCGAGGAGTGCAGCGCCTCGCCGCATCCCACCCACTCCCCGACGCGGGAAGCCTGGCCGCCGGCGACGCGGTGCGACGGCTGCTCGTCGCACCGCAGCCACAGGACCTTCTCGTCGTTCTCCTGTCGGGCGGCGCCTCGTCTCTGCTCGAATCTCCGGCCGCAGGGATCTCGCTCGCCACCCTGCGGGAGATGACCAGCGCCCTGCTGCGAGCGGGAGCCGACATCGCGGAGCTCAACGTCGTGCGCCGGGCGCTCTCCGGTATCAAGGGCGGCGGACTCGCGCGCTGGGCGGCGCCGGCGCGGATCGTCACGCTGGCGCTCTCCGACGTCGTGGGAGACCGGCCGGAGGCGATCGGCTCGGGGCCCACCATTGCATCGCCGACCGGTGCCGAAGAAGCGCTCGGCGTGCTCGTGCGACGGGAGCTGGCGACTCGCTGGCCGGAGGTCGTCGCCGCGCTCCGTCGCGGGCGCGACGAGCGCCCTCCTGCCACCGCCGAACCGGGCCTCTTCCGGATCGTGGGCTCGAATCGCGACGCCGCGCAGGCCGTGGCGCGAGTCGCCGCCGAGCGCGGTTTCCGGTCGCAGGTGATGACCACTTTCCTGCACGGCGAGGCGCGCGAAGCCGGATACGTGATCGGCAGCTGCGCGCGCAGCATCGCCACGCACGGCCTCCCCTTCGCTGCCCCCGCCTGTCTGATCTTCGGCGGCGAGACGACGGTCACGGTGCGCGGTAACGGCCGTGGCGGGCGCAATCAGGAGTTGGCGCTCGGCGCCGCGCTGGCGATCTCTGGCGCGGATCGGAGCGCCGTCTTCAGCTTCGCCACCGACGGCGTCGACGGCAATTCCGACGCGGCCGGCGCCATCGCCACCGGGGATTCGGTGGCACGAGCGGGCGCCGCCGGACTCTCGGCCCGGCAGGCGCTGGAGGACAACGACACCGGCACCTTCTTCGCTGCCCTCGGCGATTCATGGCGAACCGGTCCCACCGGGACCAACGTCAACGATCTCGCTCTGGCGCTGGCCTACCCGCGCGCCTCGGGCACGCGGGGGCGGACCCCGGCGCGATGACCGAGCTGATCCTCGCGACCGACCTCGACGGGACTCTCCTCGACGAGGCGACCTACAGCTACGAGCCGGCGCGTCCCGCCCTCGCAGCCCTGGCGCGGAGCGGCGCCGTCTTGGTGCTCGCCAGCAGCAAGACGCGGGCCGAAGTGGAGCCGCTCGCGCGCGAGCTGGGGCTGCGTCCGGCGCTGATCGTCGAGAACGGCGGTGCCCTCCTCGTCCCGGGCTCCAGCGAACCGTACGAAGCCGTGGTCTGCGGAGTCGCGCGCGCGCAGCTGTTGACCGCCCTCGCGGAAATCGGCCGCGAGACCGGAGCTCGGCTGCACGGCTTCGCCTCGTTCTCACTGCAGCGCGTGGCCGCGCTGACCGGCCTCACGCCCGAGGCCGCCGCGCGCGCGCTCGAGCGCGACTACGACGAACCCTTCGTGATGGAAGACGAGAGCTCCGCCGCGGCGGTCGCCGCAGCGGCGACGCGCCGAGGCCTGCGGGTGACCCGGGGCGGGCGTTTCTTCCACCTCACTGGCGACAGCGACAAGGGGCGTGCGCTGCGTCTCCTCCTGGCGCGCTTCGCCGCCGCCGGACGCAGGATGCGGAGCGTCGGGCTCGGCGACGCCGGCAACGACTTGCCGCTGCTCGAGGCGGTCGATCGCCCGATTGTGATCCCGCGCCCATCCGGTCGCCCCGACGCCACGCTGGCGACGGCGCTGCCGGGCGCCGAGCTCGCCCCGGCGCCCGGCCCCGCCGGCTGGAACACCGCGGTCCTCGCCGTGCTCGCGGGACGCCGGCTGCCGCGGGTCGGGAAAAGAGCCGCGTCGTGAAAGGCGGCCTGGCCCCGTTCGATTGGGCGATCGTGCTCGCCTACGTTGGCGGCATCGTGACCCTCTCCTGGGTCATCGCTCGCCGCCAACGCACCGGAACCGACTACTTTCTCGCTGGGCGCGGCATGGGCGGCCTGCCGCTCGGTGCGTCGATTCTCGCCAACCAGGCGAGCGCGATCAGCCTGGTCGGCGCGCCGGCCTTCGTGGCCCTGCGCGAAGGGGGCGGCCTGCGCTGGCTGCAGTACGAGCTGGCCCTGCCGCTCGCCATGCTGCTGCTGATCGCCTTTCTGCTGCCCACGCTGCGCTCGGTGCCGGGCTCGTCGATCTACGAATTTGCCGAGCGCCGCTTCGGGCGCGGCACGCGACGCGCGCTGGCCGCCGCCTTCCTGCTCTCGCGTGGCCTCGCGCTCGGCGTCATTCTCTACGCCTCCTCCCTGGTCGTCGCCGCGGCCACCGGCCTCGGCGCGACCGCCTCGCTGCTCGCCGTTGGACTGCTGAGCGTCGCCTACACCAGTCTGGGAGGCATCGTCGCCGACATCTGGAGCGACGTCGTCCAGCTCGCACTCCTCTGGCTCGGCACGATCGCGTCGGCGCTCTACCTGCTGACTCGGCCCGGCCTGCTCGAAGCCATCCCCGCGGAGCGCGCGCAGGCGATCGTTCCCGAGCTCGGGATCCACGCCGGGTCGTTCACCCTCGGACCGATGCTGCTCGGCGGGCTCTTCCTCTATCTCTCCTACTACGGCTGCGACCAGAGCCAGGCCCAGCGCCTGCTGACCGCGCGCGACGAGAGCGCCGCGCGCACCGCCCTGCTGATCACCGGCGTGCTGCGCTTCCCGATGGTGCTGACCTACTGCCTGTTCGGACTGCTCCTCGCCGGACTCCTGCGCATCGACCCCGCTTTCGCCGCGAGCCTCGAGGGGCGCCCGGACGACAGCCTGGTGCCGGTCTTCCTCACCACCCAGTTGCCCGCCGGCCTGCGGGGTCTGCTGGTGGCCGGCATCCTGGCCGCAGCGATGTCCTCGATCGACTCGGCGCTCAACTCGCTCGCCGCGGTGACCCTCGAGGACGTCTTCGGCCGCGCCGCGGGAGGACAGAACGTCTGGATCGGACGGGGGACATCGCTCGCTTGGGGGCTCTTCGCCGTGGTGGCGGGCCTCGTCTTCGCCGAGAGTGGCACCGCGATTCTCGAGCTCGTCAACCTGATCGGGTCGCTCTTCTACGGCCCCCTGCTCGGTGTCTTCGCCCTCGGAGTGCTGACCTCCTCAGCGAGCGGACGCCACGCCGTCACGGCGCTCATCACCGGTCTCGCCGGCAACCTCGCGCTCGCGCTTGGCGCGCCCTGGGTCTCCTGGCTCTGGTGGAACGCCGCCGGCTTCCTGTCGACCCTGGCCGCTGGGTCGCTTCTCGGCCGCGAGCTGCCGCGGCTCCCCCGCTCCGCGGCGAGCCGGCCCGAGGTGCTTCTGCTGGCGGGAACGTTCGTCGCGATGCTGGCGCTTCTCGCCGCGCTATGAGAACCTGCTGGCGAACTCGTGCCGCGCCTCGGCGCAGAACCCAGGAGGCCCCATGAGCGACTTCCATCAGCCCGGCGTCGTCACCGCGCTCCCCCGTCTCCGCGAGCGCCCGATCGAGGATCTCGAAGCCGAGATCCGTCTGCTGACGCCCAAGTTCCCGGTGGCACTGGTCCTCCCGATGATCCCCTCCGAGATGGACCGGCCGGCGCTCGCCGGAATCCTGGACGAGCTCTGCCAGGTGGACTACCTCGACACGCTGGTCGTTTCGCTCAACCGGGCGTCGGGCGAGGACTACGAGCGTTGCCTCCGCTACTTCGATCGCTATTCCGGCCGCAAGGTCGTGCTGTGGATCGAGTCGCCCGCCATCCAGCGCTTCATGCTCGAGCTAGAGCAGGCGGGGCTGGCCGTGGGCTCGCCCGGTAAGGGACGCGCCTGCTGGCTCGCCATGGGATTCCTGCTCGCCGAGGAGCGTGCGGACTATTTCGTCTTCTTCGATGCGGACGTGGTCAACTTCCGCCGCGAGATGCTGGCCCGCCTGGTGCTGCCCGCTCTCGACCCGATCCTCGACTTCGACTTCGTCAAGGCCTACTATGCCCGTTTCTCGGACCGGCTCCACGGACGCGTCACCCGGCTCTACGTCGAGCCCCTGCTCGCCGCCTTCCGACGGCTGATCGGAGCGGATCCCTTCATTCGCTACATGACTTCGTTCCGCTATCCCCTGTCGGGAGAGTTCGCCGTTCAGCGCGATCTCGCCTCCCGCATGCGGCTCCCCTCCGACTGGGGACTCGAGATCGTCTCGCTGTTCGAAGCGCGCCGCCATCGCGCTCCGGTCCGCATCTGCCAGGTCGAGATCGCCGAGCGCTACGATCACAAGCACCAGGAGCTCTCCGCGGACGACGCCGGCGCGGGTCTCCACCGTATGGCGCGCGAGATCGGCACCCACCTGATGCGCACGCTCGCCGCCGCCGGCGTCGAGCTCTCGACCGGCCTGCTCAACAGCCTGCTGGCGGCCTACCAACGCGAGGCCGAGGACTCGGTCGCCGACAGCTACGCGGTGTCTCGGATCAATGGCCTGCACTATGACCGCCACGAGGAGGAGGTCGAGGTCCAGACCTTCGCGGGCGCGCTGCGCACGGCGATCTCCGAGTTCCTCGCCGATCCGGCCGGTCCGCCGCTGGTGCCCAACTGGGCCCGCGTCTGGGCGGGTGCCCGCGACGCGGGGCGGTTGCTGATGGAGGCGGCCGCCGAGGGGGCGCAGTGAGCACATGAGCGCACCGGAGCGCCCGGCTTCTGGGGAGCCCGGTTCGCCGGAGCATCGGCGCCACCTGCCGGCCCCCGACTACACGCGGACGCTGCTCGAGCCGAGTCCGGAGCAGCGCGATCGCCTGCTCGACATCCTCTCGCTGCTCTACGGCCGGGAGCGCGCCGAGGGCTGCTACCCCGAGCTGCTCCGCCTGATGCGCTCCTACTACGCGCACAAACCGCCGGAGCTGGTCGAGGCCGACCGCGGCTTCGATGCGACCCAGCGCTTCGACGAGCGCGACGTCGTCCTGATCACCTACGGGGACCTCGTGGCGAGCCCCGGCAAGCGCCCGCTCGAGGCGTTGGAGGAGGTCGTCTCGCGCCTCATCCCCGGCGTGTTCAACACCCTCCACCTCCTGCCCTTCTATCCCTACTCGTCGGACCGCGGCTTCGCCGTCGTCGACTTCCAAGAGGTCGACCCCCGGCTCGGCACCTGGGAGGACATCGAACGGCTGAGCGACCGCTATCGGCTCATGTTCGACGGCGTCTTCAACCACGTCTCTTCGAAGAGCCGCTGGTTCCAGCGTTTTCTCAACTGCCGTCCGGGTTACGAGAACTACTTCGTCGCCTTTTCCACCAGCGAGGAAGTGTCTCCGGACCACCTTCAACTCATCCTGCGCCCCCGCACCTCCGACCTGCTGACGCCGTTCCGTACCATGCACGGAGTCAAGTGGGTCTGGACCACGTTCGGGCCCGATCAGGTGGACCTCAACTTCCGCAATCCCGAGGTTCTCCTGCGGGTGATCGAGACGCTGTTGATCTACGTCCGGCGGGGCGCCGACATCGTGCGGCTCGACGCCGTCTCCTACATCTGGCGCGAGCTCGGTACGCGCTGCGCCCACCTCGTCCAAGCGCACGCCCTGGTGCAGCTGCTCCGCGCCGTGCTCGACATCGCGGCGCCCCGGGTCGCGCTGATCACCGAGTCCAACGCGCCCCACGAAGACAACGTGAGCTACTTCGGCGACGGCTGGAACGAAGCGCAGATGGTCTACAACTTCCCCTTGCCCCCGCTCACTCTCCACGCGTTCCTCACCGGCGACGCCTCGACGCTCTCCCGTTGGGCCACGACGCTCTCGACCCCGTCGCCGACGACCGCCTTCTTCAATTTCCTCGACTCCCACGACGGCATCGGGCTGCTCGGCGCGCAAGGGATCCTGAGCGAGGCGGAGATCGAGTGGATGGCTGGCATCGTCCGGGAGCGCGGCGGCCTCGTCTCGTATCGAAGCGACGGCGCCGGCCGCGAGAAGCCCTACGAGCTCAATGTCACCTGGTACAGCGCGCTCAACCCCGAGGGCGGCAGCGAGGACCTCGACCTTCAAGTCGCGCGGTTCGTCGCCTCGCGCTCGATCGCCCTCGCGCTCGCCGGAGTGCCCGGCATCTATCTTCCCAGTCTCTTCGGCTCGAAGAACGACATCGAGGCGGTGCAGGCCGGCGGCGGTGCCCGCGCGATCAACCGCGACACGCTCGACCTGCCGGCGCTCGAAGCGCTGCTCGCCGACGAGGAGACCTGGGTGGCCCGGGTCGCCGCCCGCTTCGGACGGATCATCCGCACCCGCATCGCCACGCCCGCCTTCCACCCTGGCGCCGCGCAACAGGTCCTGCCGAGCGACCCCCGCGTCTTCGCGCTGCTGCGCACGCCGCGGGAGGGAGAACCCGTCGTGGCGCTGACCAACGTGAGTGGCGACGGGCTCGAGCTCGCGCTGCCGACGCCGGAGCCGGAGATCGAGGCACGACAGTGGCGCGACCTGCTTTCCGGCCGGACTGTCGACGCCGCCGAAAAGGGCCTCGCAGTGCGGCTCGCCCCGTACGAAGTGCTCTGGCTCTCGCCACTTCCGGCCGCGTCGCGCAGCTAGCCGGACGCCAATGACCGAGCCGGTCCTCCGGGCGAGTCTCCGTCGCGCTCCGGCTCGCAACGCTTTGCGAGGCGCGTCGCGTCTCCTCCGCCTCGCCCGGAGGCCCGGCGGCAACGTCTTCGTCATCCTGCGGGGAGCCTCGGCCGAGAGGCCGCCTCAGACCGTGTCGGAGCGGTCGTCGGGGGAGGCGATCTTGCCCTTGAGCCAGGCCTCGAGGAAGGGGTCGATGGCGCCGTCGAGCACCGCGTCGGCGTCCCCTACCGTCTCGCCGGTGCGGTGGTCCTTGACCATGCGGTAGGGCTGCAGGACATAGCTCCGGATCTGGCTCCCCCAGGCGATGTCCATCTTCTGCCCTTCGCGCTGGTTCTGCTCGGCGAGGCGCTTCTTCATCTCGAGGTCGTAGAGCCGGGCCTTGAGGATCTTCATCGCCGAGGCGCGGTTCTTGTGCTGGCTGCGCTCGTTCTGGCACTGCACGACGATCCCCGAGGGCAGGTGGGTGATGCGCACCGCCGACTCGGTCCGGTTGACGTGCTGGCCGCCCGCGCCGGAGGCACGGAAGACGTCGATCTTGAGGTCCTTGTCCTCGAGCGCGATCTCGATCGAGTCGTCGACTTCCGGCACCACGTCGACCGAGGCGAACGAGGTGTGGCGGCGCGCCGCAGAGTCGTAGGGACTGATGCGCACCAGCCGGTGCACGCCCGCCTCGCCGTGCAGGTAGCCGTAAGCCCACTGGCCGCGCACCGCGAGGGTAGCGCTCTTGATGCCCGCCTCCTCGCCGTCCTGCCGGTCGAGCAGTTCGAGCTGGAAGCCCTGGCGCTCCGCCCAGCGGACGTACATGCGCAACAGCATCTCGGCCCAGTCCTGCGATTCGGTGCCGCCGGCGCCGGAGTTGATCGCCACCAGGGCGTTCTTGTCGTCGTCCGGTCCGGCGAGCTTGAGCTCGAGGTCGAGCGCGGCGAGCTCGCGCTCCAGCCGCTCCGCGAACGCGACGGCATCGGGATCGGCCGGGCCTTCCTGGCCGATCAGCTCCCGCCAGGTGGCGAGCTCCTCGGCGTCGGAGCGCAGCCCGCGCAACCGCTCCACCTTGCGCTCGACCTGGCGGCGCTGCTGCATGAGGCCGGCCGACTGCGTCGGCCGGTCCCAGAAGCCCGGCATCTCCATCTGCCGGTCGATGTCCTTCAGCTGATCTTCGACCCCGGCGTCTTCAAAGATACCCCCGGAGCGTCGCGAGCAGGGCGTCGAGTCGGGCCAGGCGCTGCTGGAGCTCGGAGGCGATCATGGCGTGGTTCCCCGGTAGGTGCGGCGGGCGAACGATAGCAGAGCCGTCCGCGCCGAGCGACCTCAGGCGGCGCTCGCGCTCTCGACGGCCCTCCCCCGCCGGTGCGCCCACCAGCCGGCGCCGATGAACAGGATCTCGAAGAGCGCCACCCCGACCAACGAGGTGGTCATCTTCGAGCTCCCGAAACCATAGGTGTGGAGCCCCGAGGCGAGGATGAAATTGACCCCGAGGTAGGTCATCAGAATGGTGCAGAAAGCCGCGATCGAAGCCGCCGCGACCCCGAACGCCCGGATCTGCTGATCGAAGCGGGCGTGGAGGATCGCCATGTACGCGAGAAAGGCGACCAGCGACCAGACCTCCTTCGGATCCCAACCCCAGTAACGGCCCCAGGACGACGCCGCCCAGATCGAGCCGGTGAGAATCCCGGTGATGAGCAGGATCGAGCCGACGTGCAGGTAGTAGTAGAGCAACTCGCTCCACCGCTCGGCGAGGTCGCGGCGATGCCGGGCGAAGATCTCCACCCCGATCACCAGGTGGCCGATGAAGGTCGCCATCGCGAAGACCGAGTAGCTCACCACGATGATCGGCACGTGGATGGCGAGCCAAGGCGTGCCCGAGAGAACCGGCGGCATCGGATGAATGAAGGGATCGACCGGCACGAAATCGGTGAACAGCGCCGCGACGGTCGCCATGACGGCGGCGTTGAAGAGCAGCAGCCGGTGCCGCAGCAGGACCGCGACGATGCCGAAGAGCGCGACACCCCACGCGAGGACGAGCATCGACTCGTAGATGTCCGAAGCCGGAATCCGGCCGGCGATCTGCCAGCGCACCGCGTACCCCCAGGTGACCACCGCGAAGCCTGCGGCGATCGCCGCCGACGCCACCCAGTCGAGCCTGCCGAAAGCCGCCTTGGCGCCGCGCATGGCGAGCCCGGAAGCGAGCGCCGCAGCGACGAAGCAGATCCAGGCGATGCGGCTCGGGCGACGCGCGTTGTAGCCCACCTCGCGCGCGATCGCCTCCGGCGAGGGATAGCCCGCCGGCGCCCCGCCGGCGCGCAGCCGCTCGCCGACCTCGGCGAGCGCCGCGGCGGATGGCAGCGGCGCGACCGACCAGGCCGCCTGGGGATCGGCTGCCGGCAGCGGCTTGATCGCCTGCCCGCGGAAGAACGAGTCGAGCAGCTCGAGGCGTTCCTCGAGCTTGAGCAGGTCCTTGTCGAGCGGCCCCATCTTCTCCTCGGCCTGCTGGCGCCCGATCGCCTGGCGCATCGCGTCGCGCAGCTGCGGGCTCTCGAGGAGCTGGCGGAAGGAGGCGTAGCGTGTCTCCGGCGCGAGGCCCGCCGCGACAGCGACGTCGCGCCCGCCGAGCTTGACCATCGTCTGCTCCACCCAGCCATCGGCATCGAAGGCCCAGCCGGCCGCCATCGCGACCGGATCGATTCCGGGCCAGCCGCGCTTGCCGGTCACCTTCCAGACCGCCTCACGCGCCTGGGTGTCGAACGGCATCGTCCGTCCGTCGTGCTGCACCGGCAGGACGCGTAGGCGCTCGACCACCCCCGGGTCCGGGACCTGCGCCGCGCCCGAGGGCGAGGCGGCGAACAGCGCCCCGAGGACGACCGCGGCGGTCTTCAGCGCGGCGTTGGCGCGCGCCTGCAGCAGGCGGGTCGCGAAGACCACGATCATGCCCGCGATCATCGCGTAGTAGCCGATGAAGACGACCGTCTCCCCTGGGTCGCGCGACACCGAGAGGATGGTCATCTCCCTTCCGCGCTCCTGGCGATAGCTGCTCTGGAAGAAGCGGTAACCGCGGTGACCGAAGGGCTTGTTCATTTCGATCACCGCCGGCAGCGTCGTGCCGCCGTCGACCACGGTGATCCGGCTGCGGAACTGGGCGGGGCGACGGGTTCCCGGATAGTAGTCGAGCTCGAAAGCCTCCAAGCGCACCGAGAAAGGCAGCTCGAACGTCTCCGGCGAGGTGGCTTCGCTCGGGCGGTAGACCGTGGCGGTCGTGTCGCCCTCCCAGATCGGCAACTGCCCCTCCTCCTTGAACGCGACGGTCAGCAGAGCGCCCAACAGGATCAGGACGATCGACAGGTGCGTGATGGCGAAGCCGATCCGCCAGCGGGTCTGCGGCCAGCGGTCGATCAGCGCCGCCAGCAGGTTGAGGCCGAAGAGCCCGAGCAGCCCCAGAAACGCCGGCGATGCGTAGACGGCGCGCCCCGCCTCCGCCCCCTTCACCGACTCGACGATCGTACCCGCCGCCAGGAAGACCCCGAGAATCAGGATCAGCGCGACCGTGAGCTGCAGCGATGCCAAACCGCGGACGAAGCGTCTCATCGTGGTTCCCCCGGCGCGAGACACTATCCCGAGGCGAGACTCGCGCTCGCCACCCGGGGGGGCGGGAGGGACACAGGCCGCGGGTATAGTTCGTGCGCATGCCGGACCGCGACCTCGAGCCCTCCCCGCCGCCGGCGCGACCGCCGTTCTGGCGGCGTCTTCAACCGGCACGCGCCCGCTTCTGGGGTGTGCTCTTGCCGATCCACGTCGCCGCCTTCGCGGCGCTCTACTTCGGCACCCTGCAGTTGCTCGAGCGCGCCTACTCGCAGGCCGGCGCCACCGCGGCGCGGTTCCAGCTCGACCAGGCGGTGCGCTCGGTCCCCTTCTCCGCCGCGGAGGCACGCGCCGGACGCAACCCGCACATCTTCGAGCACCTGATGGCTCTGCACCAGCCGATCGGTCTGCGGCTCTACGACCGCGAGGCGCGACCGCTGGGGGCCACCAATCTGTCGGTCGATCGCGCGGAGGTCGAGACCGTCCGCCGTTTCCTCAGCGAGAGCCCCGCGGTCTCGCAGTCCTGGGTCGAGGAGGAGCGCGGCCGCACCTGGGTCCGGGGCGTCGTGCGGCTCTCCGCCGACGCCTCGTGCGCCCCCTGTCACATGGCAGGAGAGACGCTGGGTACCGCGACCATGAAGCTCGACTTCACCGCCGAGCTGGCGGGCATCCACCGCGAGCTCGGGCGGCGCACCGCCCTGTTGCTCGGCGCCTGGATCACCCTGATCGCCGGCGTCACCATCGCGGTCCAGCGCGCCGTCCGCCGCTCCGCCGATCGCCTGAAGGCCGAGCTCGCCGACGCATCGGCCGGGCGCGAGAGCGGCGAGCGACTCCCGCGGGGCCTGCCGCTCGATCCGGTGTCCGCCGAGGTGCACCGCAGCCTGCGCGAGTTCCTGCGCCGCCACCGCGAACGCGAGGCGCAGGTGGCGACGCGCCTGGCCCACGTCGACCAGCTCGCCTCCCTCGGCCAGCTCGCGGCCGGGCTGGCGCACGAAATCAAGAACCCGCTCGCCGGCATCCAGGGCGCGCTCGAGCTGCTGCGCGACGAAGCCCCGGACGAGGCGACCGCCAAGCTGCACGACGAGATGCTGGGCGAGCTCAAACGGGTGCACGGCATCCTGCAGCGCCTGCTCGAGTCTGGTCGTCCGGCGCCGTTGCGTCTGGCGCGCACCGACGTCGCCAAGCTGCTCGCCGAGACGACCGAGTTGCTGCGGCCATCGCTGCGCCGCCGGCGGGTCGAGCTGCGAACCGAAGTTCCGCCCGACCTGCCCGAGCTGCAGGTCGACCCGGCGAAGCTGCGGCAGGTCCTGGTCAACCTGATTCAGAACGCTGCGGAAGCGATGCCGGAAGCAGGCGGTCAGGTGAGCGTGCTGGCGAGCGCCTTCCCCCAGGAAGGCGCCGTCGTGCTGACCGTCGAGGACAACGGCCCGGGCATCGCCGCGGAGCACCTCGCGCAGCTCTTCGAGCCGTTCTTCACCACCAAGTTCACCGGCACCGGCCTCGGCCTCGCGATCTCGAAGAGTCTGATCGAGCAGCACGGGGGGCGCATCGAGGTGAACTCGGAGCCCGGGCGCGGCACCTCGTTTCTCATCTTCCTGCCGGTCGGCGAGCGATCGGCGATTCTCCCCGAAGCGCTGGAGGCGCGGTAGAGCATGGCCCTCATCCTGCTGGTCGAAGACGAGAAGCTGCTGCGTTGGGCGCTGGAGCAGCAGCTGTTGCGCGCCGGGCACACCGTGCACGCGGCTCCCGATCTCGCCACCGCCGCCGCCCAGCTCGCGGCGCATCAGCCCGATGTCGTCCTGCTCGACCTCGGGCTCCCCGACGGGCACGGCCTCGATTTCTACGAGAGCAACCGCGAACGCCTCGAGGGCAGCGTGGTGATCGTGATGACCGCGCTCGGCCAGGTCGAGGAGGCGGTGCGCGCCATGAAGCTCGGCGCGCTCGACTTCCTCACCAAGCCGGTGGATCAGGCCGAGCTGGTCGCGCTGATCGCCCGTTCGGCCGCGGTGCGCGGCGAGCTGCTCGAAGCGCAAGCTGCGCGGCAGAGTCGCGAACAGCAGCTCGCCCAGGCGGTGGTCGGCGATTCGCCGTCCTTTCGCGACCTCCTCGAGGTCGCGGGCCAGGTGGCGGCCTCCGAGGTGGGGACGATCCTGATCAGCGGCGAGAGCGGCTCCGGCAAGAACGTCCTGGCGCGCCACATCCATGCCGTATCGCCGCGGCGCACTCGGCCACTGCTCGAAGTGAGCTGCGCGACCATCCCGGAGAACCTGCTCGAGAGCGAGCTCTTCGGGCACGAGAAGGGAGCCTTCACCGACGCCAAGGCCACCAAGCGCGGCGTCTTCGAGCTGGCCGACGGGGGCACCGTGGTGCTCGACGAGATCGGCGAGCTGCGCTTCGACATCCAGGCGAAGTTGCTGCACTTCCTGGAGGAGCGGCGCTTCCGCCGCGTCGGCGGGACGCGCGAGATCCTGGTGGACGTCCGGGTCATCGCGCTCACCAACCGCGATCTCCAGGGCATGGTGCGCGACAAGGTGTTCCGCAGCGACCTGTTCTTCCGCTTGAGCGTCTTTCCCCTGCGGGTGCCACCGCTCGGCGAGCGCCGCCAGGACATCCTGCCGCTGGCGCGCCATTTCCTCGCCACCCTGCAGCCCAAGCTCGGGCGGCGCTTCGCCGGTTTCGAGCCCGATGCCGAGGCGCAGCTTCTCGCCTACTCCTGGCCGGGCAACGTCCGCGAGCTGCGCAACGTGGTCGAGCGCGCCATGGTGCTCGAGCGCGGCAGCGAGATCGGTCGGCGCGCGCTGGTGCTCGATTGGGCGGAGCCGATGACCACGCCGGTCGCACCTCTGCCCGAGCCGGCTCCTGACGTCGCGCCGGCGCCCCCCTCGGCGATCGTGCCGCTCGAGGAGCTCGAGCGGGACATGGTGCAGCGCGCCATGCGCGCCGCCAACGACAACCAGACGCGCGCCGCGGAGCTCCTCGGGGTGACCCGGGACCAGTTGCGCTATCGCTTGAAGAAATTCGACTTGCGCGGCGAACTCGGGGACGAGTAGAAGTCTCTTGGAACGTCCCTTGCACTCCCGGCCGGCGGGAGGAGAGGGATGGTGCGACTGCTCGTGCTCGATCAGAGCTGTCTGCTCCCTTGGGTGGTGCGTCACGAAGCACCCGTGGGAGTGGAGGTCGAGGCCGTGCTCAGCCTGGACGCGGCGGAGCGGATCCTCGAGCAGCGTCCGCCCGACGCCGCCGTGGTGAGCGTGCCGCCCGGCAACCTCCCCTGGCGCTCCTTCCAGCGTCTCTGCGCCTCACGAAGGCCTCCCGTTCCAGTGCTTTACGAGTCATGCGTCCATTCCGATCCGCGCGACGCGGGGCTCGACCCGAACGACGGCTACGTCGACTTCCTGCCCAAGCCCGCACCCCGCGCCGACCTGCGGGCAGCGCTACTCCGGTTGCTCGTCGCCGCCCGCTGCCCCGAGCTCGCCGCAAACGAGGGCCTGGACCTCGTCCTGCTGTCCCGAGGGCGAGAAAGCTCCCAGCCATAGGGGAATTTCCCCCGGACGATTGGTATTCTTCCCCCTTCGTCGAGGAGAACCCGACCCATGTCCAGAATTCGTCTCGCCAGCCTGACCCTCTCCCTTCTCGCCTTCGGCTGCGGCGACTCGCCGCAGCTCAGCGTCGAGCCGCAACCCGCGGGCTCTCCGCCCGGCGCCACCACGGCCAGTGCCCCACCGGCGGCGAGCGCTCCCGCGCCCGGCGCCAAGCCGTCCGCGGCAGACGGTCAGGGTCAGCTGCTTTCCGGCCACGCCCCGGCAGCGGCGCCGGCTCTGCCGGCGGATCATCCGCCGATCGGCGATCCGCACGCCGCCGCGGGAAGCATGATGGGCGGCGCGGCGATGGGTGGCGTCCCGGTGGTCCCGGCGGGCAGCGGCGAGGGCGCCGCGGGCCTGCGCTGGACGGTCGCCGGGGACTGGGTCGCCGAGCCGCCCGCCAACGCGATGCGCCGCGCGCAGTATCGGGTGCCCGGCGCCGGCGGGGACGGCGAGTGCGTCGTCTTCTACCTCGGGCCCGGCCAGGGCGGCGACGCGCGCGCCAATGCGGAGCGCTGGGCGAGCCAGTTCGTGCAACCCGACGGCCGGCCGCCGCTCGCGGCGATGAAGACGCGCAGCGAGACGATCGACGGTGCGACGGTGCTGATCGTCGAGTCGACCGGGACCTACATGGCGGGTAGCATGATGGGGGGCGACCCGACACCCAAGGCGGGTTGGGGGCTCCTCGGGGCGATCGTTCCGGGCCCCGACGCCGACTGGTTCTTCAAGCTCACCGGCCCGGCGAAGACGGTCGACGCGCAACGCACCGCCTTCGAGGCGATGATCCGGTCCGTGCGCCGCGGCGGCTGAGCCACCCCGCGGCCGGGCACCCCGCGGGCGGCCTGCCGGTCAGCCCGCGCCGCGCGTCGAGAAGGTCCAGCGCACCGGCGGCAGCTCCACGCCGGCGGCGTCACGGAAATCTCGGAAGCGATCGCTGTTGAGCCAGACGACGTAGGAGCGCCCCGGCGCCAGGCGGACCGGCAGGACGGCACTTCGCCGATCGGGGGTCATGTAGGCCTCTCCGGTGGCGTCCGGAAAGCTCCCGCCCCCCTCGGTCACCCAGGACCAGCCTTCCGACATGGTGCGGTCGAAAGTGGCGCGCAGCTCGCCGACCGCGGGGTCGACTTCGGTGGCGCCATTCGGCGGCGAGAAAGCAATCACCCGCGGCGGCGTCGCGGCATGCGCCGCGATCGGCACCAGGTTGGCCGCGGAGGCGGGCGACGCCGGCGCGTCGGCGGTGCTGAAGGTCCAGCGGTACGGGGTCGAGGTCCTGCCGGCGAGATCGCGGAAGTAGGCGAACTGCGGAGAGTTGATCCACAGCACGTAGGTCCTTCCGGGCTCGAGCTGCGCGGCCACGGTGTTCGTCCGGCCGCCTGCGTCCCAGGCCGACTGGCCGAGATCGGGCGCCGTCGCCGGGCCTTCGATCACCCAGGCCCAACCCTCGCGGTCCATCTCACGGTCGAAGGTCGCGGAGAGCGAGGTGCGCGCCGGGTCGACGCCGGTCGCTCCGTTCGGGGGGTCCACGGCGACCACTCTGGGCATCGCGGCACTCCCCGGCTCGCTTGCCGGCTCGGCCGAAACCTGAAGCTCCGGGGTCGATGACTTGCCGCCGCAGGCGGCGGCGAAAACGACCAGCAGGAGAGCGACGGCGGAGCGCGACATTGTGTTCATGCTATCGCGGACGATCGCCGCGCGGCGAGCCAGCCGAGCGCCGCGACGACGCATCCGAGCCCTGGAACGAGCCACGGCGCGCGGGTGTAGGGAGAGAGATCGCCGCGGCCGACGAACGGCACGGTGAGGATTCCCTGCTCGCCAACGCCGAGCTCGCCACGCACCGAGCCGTCCGGGGCGATCGCCGCGGAGACGCCAGTGAGCGCCGCCCGCAGCAGCCATCGTCGGTTCTCGGCGGCGCGGAAGCGCGCCGCGCGAAGGTGTTGCCAGGGCGCCGCCGTGTCGCCGTACCAGCCGTCGTTGGTGATGGTGACCAGAGCGGTCGCTCCGGCACGCACCAGCTCCGCCACCTCGCGGGGAAAGACGACTTCGTAGCAGATCGCCGCGCCCAACCGCTCGCTCCACCAGGGCAACAGTCGGAGCTCGCTCGCCGGCGAGAAATCTCCCGCGCTCCGCGCGATGCGGCGCAGGAAGGGAAAGACCGGCGCGAGGGGCACGTACTCGCCGAACGGCACCAGATGCCGCTTGTCGTAGCGCGCCAAGGTGCCGGTTGCGTCGAGGAGCAGCGCCGAGTTGAAGTACCTCCCCGGCTCCGCGTAGATGGAGTTGAAGAGCACGGCGCACCCCTCGGCGTTGAGCGCCGCGAGATCGGCCGCCAGGCGTGGATCCCTGCCGTACTCGAGCGGCCAAGCGGCGCTCTCGGGCCAGATCACCAACGTGCCGGGCCGACAGGCCCGGCGGGAGATGTCGAGCAGCCGTGCGTAGTCGCGCTCGAAGATTTCGGCGCGGAAAACCACCTGGTTGGGGGTGTCGGGCTGCACGATCGCCGCCAGGCGGCTCCGTCCCCCCGGCGAGGTACCCTCGCCCCACCGTCCCCCGATGGCCAGCAGCGTCGCGATCGCCAGCCCGACGGCACCGGCGAGCTCCCAGCGTCGCGTACGCCAGGCGAGGGCGAAAGCCACGTTGACGGTGAGCACCAGCCAGGAGACCCCCTGCGCGCCGATGAAGGCGGCGAGCGGCAGGGCGCCTGGCAGCTCGGTCCAGGCGTAGGCCGCGAGATTCCAGGGGAAGCCGCCGAAGACCCAGCCGCGCGCCACCTCGAGCGCCATCCAGAGCGCCGGCAACGCGAGCAGCGCTCCCCCGCCGCCGCGCCGCCAGAGGCGGGCGCCGAGGGCGGCGAAGAGCGCGTGATAGAGACCGAGGAAGCCGGCGAGCAGGAGGAGAGAGAGCCCGGCCAACCAGCCGGCGAGCTGCCCGAACTGCGTGAGCGTGCCGACCAACCAGGAGAGCGCGAGCGCCCAGGTGGCGACGCCGTGCAGCCAGCCCCAGAGGAAGGGGCGGCGGGCGTCGAGCGCGAAGAGCAACGGCGCGAGCGCCAACGTTGACAGCGGCCACCACGGACGCACCGCGAAGCAGCTTCCCCAGGCGAGGCCGCTGGCGAGCGCCAGCAGCGCGGCGCTCGCCGGCCGTCGCTCCGCCCGCGGCGGAGGGATCGAGAGGGCGCTCACCGTCGCGTCAGGGCGTGTCGGTGATCCAGGTGTCGAGACGGAACTCGCGGCGCAGTCGCGCTGCCGCCGCGTCCGCCTTCGCGCGGTTCTCGTAGGGTCCGACCCGCACGCGGAACTGGGTCGCCCCGGCCTTCGTCGACTCGGCCAGCTGCACGACGAAGCCGGCGCGCTGGAGCTGGGCGACGATCTCCTTGGCGCGCCCGCCGTTGGTCGAGGAGTAGACCTGCACGAAGAGCTTCCCCGCCGCCACCGCGGGCGTCGGCTTGGCGGGCACCGGAGTCGTCGCCGCCGGCTTGGCGGCCGGCCCGGCAACCGGGGCAGGCGGCGTGTCGGCGACCGTCTGACGGGTGCCGGCGGGCGCCGGCGCGCGATTGGCGGCGATCGTGGCTTCGAGATTCTGGCGCATCGTCTCGCCGCCCGAAGGGTCCTCACGGGTCGGTACCGCACCGGCGGCGGCCGACGTCGGCGCCGCCTTGGCCGGCGGCGTCGTGGCCGGCGAAGGCGCGGCCGCCCGCGCTCCGGCATCCCGACCGTTGAAGAAGGAGAGCTGCTCGAGCGGCGGATCGGAGCCCGGCGCCGGCTCGCTCGCCGCAGGGATCTCGGCCTGGCGCGACAGGTCGCCGCGCCCGATCCAGACGCCCGACAGGAAAGCGACGACCAAACAGACCAGGAGTGCCACGAAGGCGATCAGCACCTGGCGGTTGGTCAGCGCGACTTCGTAGTAGCTCGGCTCGTGGGATTCGCTCGATTCCACCCTCTCCTCCGCGATCTGCGCTGCCTACTTGGCCGGCGGCTGGAAGAACGTCTTCAACAGGTCGATCGGCAACGGGAAGATGATGGTCGAGTTCTTCTCGGTGGCAATCTCGGTCAAGGTCTGCAGATAGCGCAGCTGCAGCGTCACCGGATTTCCCGAGATGACGACCGCCGCCTCGCCGAGCGCCTGAGAGGCCGCGAGCTCACCGCTCGCGTGGATGACCTTGGCGCGCTTCTCGCGTTCGGCCTCCGCCTGCCGCGCCATCGCGCGCTGCATCTCCTGCG